>CAYZVM010000071.1:0-6925 GCA_964481485.1 uncultured Saprospiraceae bacterium
CCATCACCATCCCGGTCAGCATCAGCGTCGCCGACATCGTGAACAGCCTCAACCGCAACCTTTCCGGGCGGGCGCTCTACGAGGATTATTCCTACGCCGACAACAACAACGACGGCCTCATGCTCAATGTGTGGAAAAGTCAGGACATCACGATGTTTATGAGCGGCAACACCGTCAAATATCGCATCCCGCTCAAACTTTGGATGAAAAAAGACCTGCTCGTGGCCGAAGCAGAGGCCGACGCCGAGTTGGCGCTGAACATGAAAACGACGTTTATTATCAATCAGGACTGGTCGCTCAACACCGTTACCGAGGTAGAATACCACGAATGGCTCTCGAAACCAAAACTCAAAACCGGCATCGGCAACATCAATATCGAGACACTCGCCAATCTTGCCCTCAACCGTAGCAAAAAGACCCTCAGCCAGACCCTCGACCGCTATGTGAACCAGCAAATCACGCTCAAACCTTACCTGCAAGAAGCGTGGACTGCCTTGCAAGATCCCATCCTGCTCGACTCCACCTACCGGATGTGGGTAAAAACCACGCCCACTGGCATCGCCATGACACCTATTACGACCTACAACGATGTCATCCGCACCAAAATCGCAGTCGAATGTCTCAACGACGTGACCTTCGGCGAAAAACCCTGGTTCCGCGAAAATGCCAATTTGCCCAACCTGCGCTACATAGACGATGCACCCGACGAATTCCAGGTGCGCGTGGCGACCGATGTGCCTTTTCCCGAAGCCGAGCGTTTGGCAAAAAACATGATGATAGGGCAGGTGTTCGAGTCGGGCAAAAACAAGGTGAAAGTGGAGGACATCCAACTTTGGGGCAACAACGACAAACTCGTGGTGAACTCCAAACTGTCCGGTTCTTTCAACGGCAACATCTACTTTATTGGCAGGCCGGAATTCAACCCGCAGAAAAATCAAATTGAGGTTAAAGACCTTGATTTTCATGTGGATACGCGGAGTTTTCTCATGCGCTCTGCTTCTTGGCTTTTTCAAGGAACCATCAAAAACCAGATGAAAAAGGCGATGACTTTCCAGCTCGATGAAAATATCCGCGAACTAAAAACCTCCGTGCAAACTTCGCTCGACCGTTATGAAATCTCGCCCGGCGTGACCCTCACCGGCACCCTCGACAGCGTCACGGTGGAGAACACCCGCGTCACGCCCACGAGCCTCCGGGTCAATCTATTCTCAAAAGGAAAGGTGAACGTGGATGTGAAGGGGCTGTGAGCGTTTGACCAAAAATATACCAAAGGGGCGCGATTGGGTTTTCAATTACTCTGCGCCTCTGCGGTGAATTTATCCTGATTTTAGTCTATGGCTTTTAGCCCGACTCACTTTTCCCCCTCACTTCTTTTTTAACACTGCCGTCGAATCCACCTTTGGCTCCACGAAATAGATGATTTTGGTGAGCCATTTGGTCGTATCTGGTTCTTCTGCCGGGTCGGTCACATACTCTTCGATGGCGGGTGGGATGCTCTGCAATTTCTTTTCCACCATATAATCGTCTATCGCATAGTGCGCCTCTGCCGTTAGGGAGTAATCGCCGAAATATTCAATCACCACCGCCTTTTTGCCGCCGATGGCAAATACTTGCAGGCTATCGGCAGGTTTCATTTTCAACTCCTTGTCGAGCGGAATGACGGCGGCCATATCCGTTTTCATGGCAGTGGTGTCGAAAGTCCAGAAAAACCCGCTCGGCGGACCGCTCATTCCTGCGCCAGCCTCCGCAGCGTATTCCATCGCTTTCGGGTAAGTTTCCTCGAAAAACGCCGGTATATCCTGAAACGCCACCTCTTGGCGCAGGCCCAAATAATGCGTGAGCGGGAAGTCAACTTCCGCTACCTCGTAGCCGCGATACTTGGGATGGGCGATTTGCTCGCACACCCTTTTGAGGTTGATGAGGCCATTTTCAAAATCCTCGCCCACAAAAGCGTTCACGTCGGTCAGCATCGCAAAAGCATTCCACGGGAACGCGACGTGCATATCCATCGCCCAAGTGATTTTGGTTTTTTTGCCCGGCATATCCTCCACGATAAAATAGGCGGGAGAAACGCCCCAGCCCCAGTCCACCTCTATGTCAATCCGATTGGGCGTGATGGACTTCATCAGTTGATAGCCCGTGCCAATTTTTTCATTGCCGGCCCAGCTATATTTAGCGCCCGGCATCCCATCAGTGCCTTCGATGCTGCTTTTCAAGTTCGGGTCATATACGTGCCACGGCGACCAGTTTTTGAGGTTTCTAAAAAAACTCACCTGCTCGTGCACCAACTCGCGGGGCGCGTGTATCTCGGCACTGCGCTCGATGTGGTAATCGTGCCTGGCAAAAAGCCCCAGTATCGCCCAAATGCCGCCGAGCGCCAACACGATGGTAAAAATGATTTTCAATGCTTTCATGGCAACAGTTAGTAGGTGAAAATTTGGTTCTTCGTAAGGCAGGGCAAAGTTGAAACAAAAATTAAGATTCCGCCCCGCAACTCATAACTCATAACTCCTCTCTCGTAACTCACCTCACTCCTTCCAATCCGGCCACCGCCCCGGCGTGGCGGGCGCACCTTTCAGTTCCAATTGCCGCTCCACGCCCTCCATTTCTTTCGCAATATTTTTCAATTCGCCGAGCAGCGGGCCGAACTGTTTGGCCGCGATACGGTAATTTTCCTGATACGTTTCTGTCGGTGCGGAGGTGGTGTTCCACATCCCGTCTTCCACCATGCCCACGCGCCCACTGAGCGAGGGCGGCGTTTCAAACTCTCGGCGGGCGAGCGAGGCGTCGCCGTTGAGTTGGGTTTGCACGGCGTTCAGGCGGCGCGAGAGGTCGTAGGCTTTTTTCAACAAATCCTGCGGCGGCGCGGGCATATCGTGCATGGCGTTTTGCAGGTGGCCGAGTTTGCCGGTCAAATCGGCGCGGATGAGGTTGGCGGCGCTGACAGACTTGCGCAGGTGGCTGACTTTTTTGCAAAAATCGAGATAGGCCTGCTGGTCGGTGGCGGGCAACGTGGCGTTGTTCAGCGACTTGGCGATGAACTGCACCGGCCCGCCGATTTGGGTCAATACCCCGTCTTCGTACTTGCTCAACGTTACGCTGTATTGGCCGGGCAACGCCAAATGGCCAGTTTCTGGGCTGCCAAAAAGTTGGTCGGGCGTGGGTGTGTAACGTCCCGTCACCGGTGCGGGCGTGTTGTGTCGAAAATCCCAGACGATGCGTTTCAGCCCCTTTTTGGCCGCCGTTTTGATATGGCGCACCACCTCGCCCGATGCGTCGCTAACCGTGAAAAGCAGGTAAGGTTCGGGTTGCTGGTCTTCTTTGCGCAAAGCTTCGAGGTCGGGATAATAGACCGTTTCCTTCTTTTCAAATTTGGCCTTTTCCGTTTCTTGTCTTTTGTCTTTCAATGTTTTAACATCGTCTTTCAGCCAATAAGTGAACACCGCGCCGACGGGCGGATTGGGTGCGGCGTAGTAGTCGCTGCCCAAATGGCCTTTGTCGCGCAGACCGAGCGGCAGGCTGGGGATGAACATCCACGCGTCTTTTACGGGGAAAATGTTCGCCTCCTTTTCAAAGGTTGCTGTGGTCAAATTGCGCAACGGCGAGTAGTCGTCCAGAATATAAAAACCGCGCCCGAAGGTGCCGAGCACGAGGTCGTTCTCCCGGCGCTGAATTTCGATGTCGCGCACGGCGATGGTGGGCAACCCTGCTTTCAACTGCACCCAATTTTCGCCGCCATTTTGGGTAAAAAACGCACCAAACTCGGTGCCGCAGAACAGCAGGTTTCTGTCAACATGGTCTTCGGCGATGGTGTACACGCTGCCGCGTTCGGGCAGGTCGGCGCTGATGGGTTTCCACGATTTGCCGCCGTCCGTGGTTTTCAAAATATAGGGTTTGAAATCGCCGAAACGGTGGTGGTTGAAGCAGACATAAGCTGTGTTTTTGTCAAATTGGGAGGCAATGACTTGGTGGACATAGCACTGTTCCGGTACACCCGGCATTTTGTCCATTTTGTCCCAATTCTGGCCGCCGTCGCGGGTCAGCCAGAGCAAGCCGTCGTCGGTGCCGACCCAGAGCAGGTTTTCGTCGAGGCTGCTTTCCGCGATGGTTGTCGTTTGGCCGTAGATGTCGGTGGAGCCGTTTTTGGCGATAGCGTCCACGCTCCAGACTTTGCCCATGATTTCAAATTTATTTCTGTCAACCCCGCGCGAGAGGTCGGGTGAAATGGCTTTCCACGAACTGCCCCGGTCGTCGGTGCGGAATACCTTGTTTGCCCCAAAATAGAGCCGCGTCGGGGAAAAACGGCTGATGGTGAGCGGCGAATCCCAATTCCAGCGCAGGGCGGGTTCGTTCTCACCTTCTTGGGGTTTTATGAACAAATACTCGCCACTTTTCCTATCAAAACGCACGAGGCCGCCGTATTGGCTTTGGGCGTAAATGATGTCGGGGTTGGTCGGGTCCACCTGCGTCTCGAAGCCGTCGCCGATGCTGGTGACGTACCAATCGGAATTGGGTATGCCGTTGCCGCTGATGCTGCGGCTTGGCCCGCCGAGGCTCAAATTATCTTGTGTGCCGCCGTGGACGTGGTAGAAGGGCAGGGCGTTGTCGGTGGAAACTTTATAGAACTGCGTGACCGGCAAATTGGATTTGTAATCCCACGTTTTGGCAAAATCCCACGTTTCGTAAATGCCGCCGTCGCAGCCCACGCGCAGATGGTCTGTATTCGCCGGGTCAATCCAAATACAGTGATTGTCAATGTGTTTGTTGATTTCGCCGAGGTTGCGCATGGTTTTGCCGCCGTCGTCGCTGACCTTGTTATAGGTGTCCGTGATAAAAATCCGGTGGACATTTTTTGGGTCGCAGGTGAGTTCTTGGTAGTAGTTGCCGCTCGTGTAGAGGTCGTTCATTTTTTCCCAACTCGCGCCCCGGTTGGTGGAGCGGTACACGCCGCCTTTTTTGTCGTAGGCTTCCACGACGGCATAGACGTAATCGGGATTCACGGGTGACACATCAATGCCGATGCGCCCCACATCGCCGCTGGGCAGCCCGCCTTCGAGTTTTTTCCACGTCGCGCCGCCGTCGGTGGTTTTGTAGAGCGCTGATTCCGGCCCGCCGCCGATGTAGGTAAATACTTTGCGCTGGCGCTGGTGAAAAGCGGCGTACAGCACCTTCGGGTCGCGCGGGTCCATGATGAGATTGTTGCAGCCGGTGTAGTCGCTGACGTGTTTCACGCGCGTCCAATTCTCGCCGCCGTCGGTGCTTCTGTACACACCGCGTTCGCCGCCGTCGCTCCAGACCGGGCCATAAGCAGCCACCCAAATCGTGTTCGGGTCGGTCGGGTCCACGACGATGTTGGCGATGTGTTCGGAATTTTTCAGGCCCATGTTTTTCCACGATTTGCCGCCGTCCTCGCTTTTGTACACGCCGTCGCCATAAGCCACCGATCGTTGGTTGTTGTTTTCGCCCGTGCCTACCCACACCACGTTGGGGTTGGTCGGGTCAAGCACCACGCAACCAATGGAGTAGGAGCCTTGCCCGTCAAAAATGGGGGTGTAGGTGGTGCCTGCGTTTGTGGTTTTCCACACGCCGCCGGAAGCGACGGCGACGTAATATTCCGCTGGATTTTGCGGGTTCACGGCAAAATCGCCGATGCGCCCGGAAGTCACCGCCGGGCCGATGCTGCGGAAAGAAAGACCCGCGTAGGTGCCAGATTGTTGGAGGGTGGGTTTTTCAGGTTTTTTTGCGGTGTCGTCTTTTTTTTGAGAAAAAAGCAGGAGATGGGGAAACAAGCAACAGAAAGTAAGAGCAAGGATTGTGCGCATGATTAGGTTGATTTTGCTGCGAAGAAAAGCAGGGGATTTGGGTTTGAAAACTTTTGAGCATCACCGAGGGGCAAATTTCTACAAAATCGCGGCAGAAAGCCCCGGGCGACATAATCTGCGGCCTATTTTCCAAAACAAAAAAGGCCGCTCGCGGCGGCCTCTAAAAATCTAAACCATCTAAACCCTTCTCAACCCCTCTAAACTTTTCAAATCTTACACGGCAAAACTCTCCCCACACCCGCAGGTGCGTGTGGCGTTCGGGTTGTTGAACGAAAAACCTTTGCCGTTCAGCCCGCCGCTGAATTCGAGCGTGGTGTTGAACAGGTAGAGAAAACTTTTGAGGTCGGTCACGACTTTTATGCCGTTGTCCTCAAAAACTTGGTCGTTGGGTTTTGTTTCGTTGTCAAAATCCAACTTGTACGACAAGCCGGAGCAGCCGCCACTCGTGACGCTGACCCGGATGAAAAAATCGTTGCCAAGACTTTGCGAGTGCCGGACTTCATCAATTTTTTGCTTGGCGCTTTCTGCTACGAAAATCATTTTTACGGTTGACGGTTAATGGTGTACGGTTGACTGTCAGGCAGTTGCAGCTTCTGCGGTTGCTTGTGCCGTGATGCCATTTTTATCCTGGTAGTCTTTGATGGCAGCCTTGATGGCATCTTCGGCCAGCACGGAGCAGTGGATTTTCACGGGCGGGAGCGCCAGTTCTTCCACGATGTCCATGTTGTCAATGGTCATGGCCTCGTTGAGGCTTTTGCCTTTGAGCCACTCGGTGGCGAGCGACGAGGAAGCAATGGCCGAGCCGCAGCCGAAGGTTTTGAATTTCGCGTCGCGGATAACGCCGCTTTCTTCGTCCACCTCGATTTGGAGGCGCATCACGTCGCCACATTCGGGCGCACCGACGAGGCCAGTGCCCACGTTTTTGGCATCTTTGTTCAGGACACCCACGTTGCGCGGGTTTTTGAAATGGTCGAGTACTTTTTCACTGTAAGCCATATCTGAAAGTTGTTGATTTGCTGAATTGTTGATTCGGTGATTTGAATTTGCGGGGTTTATTTCTTTTTAAATATCGAGTACCAAAACCCTTTTACAGCGTAGTAAAT
>CAYZVM010000071.1:7025-26076 GCA_964481485.1 uncultured Saprospiraceae bacterium
GGGTTTATTTCTTTTTAAATATCGAGTACCAAAACCCTTTTACAGCGTAGTAAATTCTGTAAATCAATTGGGTGAACGGGTCTGGCGGACTTTGTATCGGCATTTTTAAATGACCTTAATGACTCTTAATGACTCTTAATGCCCTCAATGCGCTGACCACTCGATTTTCGTCAAATCCACGCCGTCTTTGTACATCTCCCAAATCGGGCTGAGCTCGCGCATGTGGTTCACGCCTTCGGACACCAACTGGATGGCTTGGTCAACCTCTTCCTCCGTCGTGAAACGCCCCAGCGAAAAACGGATACTGGAGTGCGCCAAATCGTCGCCCAAACCCATGCCCACCAGAACATACGAGGGTTCCAGCGAGGCCGAAGTGCAGGCCGAACCCGACGACACGGCGATATTTTGGTTGAAAGTCATCATCAGCCCTTCGCCTTCCACGTGTTTGAACGAGATGTTCGTGACGTGCGGCATCCGGCTATTTACGTTGCCGTTGATTTTAGTCTCTTCCAATTTTGTCAATTCCGCTTGCAGTTTGTCGCGGAGTTTGCTCAAACGCGCCGCGTCTTGGTGCATTTCGTTTTTGGCGATTTCCGCCGCCTTTCCGAAGCCCACGATGCCCGGCACATTCAAGGTGCCGGAGCGCATTCCGCGCTCGTGGCCGCCGCCGTCTATTTGGGCGGTGACTTTCACGCGCGGGTTTTTGCGGCTGACGTAAAGCCCACCCACGCCTTTCGGGCCATACATTTTGTGGGCGGTGAACGACATCAGGTGAATACCCACTTCGCGCGGATGAGTCGGGATTTTGCCGACTGCCTGCGTCGCGTCAGAGTGGAAAAGTACCCCGTGCTTTTCGCAGATAATGGCGATTTCGCGCATCGGCTGAATCACGCCAGTCTCATTGTTGGCCCACATGATAGACACCAAAATGGTGGTCGGCTTGATGGCGGCTTCCAAATCGGCGAGGTCAATAAGGCCGTCCTCTTTCACTTTAAGGTAGGTGATTTCGGCGCCCGCTTTTTCCAAATGTTTGCAGGTGTCGAGGATGGCCTTATGCTCTGTTTCGGCGGTGATGATGTGGTTGCCTTTTTTGGCGTACATCTCAAACACGCCTTTGAGCGCGAGGTTGTTGCTCTCCGTCGCCCCGGAAGTGAAGATAATTTCCTTGTCTTCGACTTCCAAAAGCGCGGCGATTTGCTCGCGGGCATAGTCCACGGCATCCTCGGCTTCCCAGCCAAACTGGTGGCTGCGGCTGGCGGCGTTGCCATGTTTTTCGTAAAAATAAGGCACCATCGCATCCACCACGCGGGGGTCGCAAGGTGTGGTGGCGTTGTTGTCCAGGTATATTAGTCGGCGTGCGTTCATGTCCTTTATTTAGATTGAATCAAGTGCAAAGGTAAACAGGTTCTTCGGAAAAAGGTTTGTTTCGGAAAGATGAATTATGAAGGAAAAATGATGAATCAGCGGCAAAGGGAAATTCTATTTTTGCCCCGAAATGACCCTCCCGCCTTCATCAAGATTTCGGCGGGTAAAAATGACGCAATGACGAATAATGACGCTCCATGACGAATAACGACGATTTTTTCTCCGAATTCCCGCCCGTCAGCAAAGACGAGTGGCTGCAACAAATCGCTAAAGATTTGAAAGGCAAGCCATTGGGGGAACTGGATTGGCAGGTGGATGGCGGCCTGCGGGTGTCGCCGTTTGTTCATGCCGACGATTTTGCGGAGATGCCTGTGCCGTTTTCAGGCGAGCCAAAAAACTGGGAAATCTGCGAAGAAATAGATGTGGCTGACCCCGTCGCGGCCAATCGCCAAGAACTCGAAGCACTCGAAGGCGGCGCGGAGGGACTGCGTTTTGTTTTTGAAAAAATGCCCGATTTGGCAGTTTTCGAGCAACTTTTCGCGGGTGTTCACCTCGATTTCATCGGGCTGCATTTTGCCGGGGCGGGCGTGACGGAAAATCCGGGGGCGATTTTGGGGAATTTGGAACGTGTGGCAAAACAAAAAGACATCCCGACCGAAAACCTGCGCGGCTCGCTCGGCTACGACCCGGCGGCTTCGGCGGGTATCGTGGATTGGCGGTATTTGGCGGATTTGGTGGAATTTGGGAAAGAAAAATTTCCCCAGTTTCGCTTGGTTACGGTGACGATTCCTCCTTCCGCCGACGGGTTGGCGACAGGATTGAAAAAAGGAAATTTGTATGTAGAAAAACTCACCGAGCGCGGTCTTTCGCCAGCCGAAGCCGCTAATACGTTGCAATTTTCCATCGCCCTCGGCAAAAGTTATTTTTTGGAAATCGCCCGCATTCGTGCTTTCAAACTCTTGTGGCTGAATGTATTGAAGGCATGGGGCGCACCGCTAAATTACCCAACGGTAGAAGCCCATTTCCAGCCAGAAGCGTACTCGGACGAATTGCACACAAACATGATTCGAGCCACCACGATGGCGATGTCCGCCGTGTTGGGCGGTGCGGACAGGTTGACAGTATTGCCTTACGATGCCGGGCGCGAGGGGCAGGCGACTTATTCTCAATCGTTCAGCCGCCGCATTGCTCGGAATGTGCAGCATTTGTTGAAAATGGAAAGTTTTTTCCATGAAATGCCCGACGCGGCGGTGGGCAGTTATTATATCGAAAAATTGACGGGGCAGTTGGCTGAAAAGGCGTGGGCGGAGTTTGGTCATTGAGGCCATTAAGGTCATTAGGAGTCATTTTGGAATGATAGAAATGACTTTAATGACTCTCAATGACTTTCTTTTTCACGCCAAAATATCACGCACCACTTCCCCCGCCACATCCGTCAAACGGAATCTTCTCCCCTGATAGTGAAACGTAAACCGCTCGTGGTCAATACCCATGAGGTGCAGTAGCGTGGCCTGAAAGTCGTGGACGTGGACGGGTTTGTCGGCGATATTGTAGCCAAACTCATCCGTCTCGCCATAGATGCCGGGTTTCACGCCGCCGCCCGCCATCCAAATCGTAAAGCAGCGCGGGTGGTGGTCGCGTCCGAAGCCCGCTTCGAGACCCTGCGAATAGTTTGTGCGGCCAAATTCACCGCCCCATATCACGAGCGTTTCGTCCAACAATCCCCTTTGTTTTAAATCCGTGATGAGTGCCGCGCTGGCTTGGTCCACATCTTTGGCGAGGCGGCTGGTCATGCCAAGTACGTCGTTGTGCGCATCCCAGCCCATGTGGTAGAGTTGCACAAAACGCACCCCGCGTTCCGACAAGCGCCTCGCCATCAGCGCGTTGGCGGCGTAAGTACCGGGCATCATGGCATCCGCGCCGTAGAGCCGGAAGGTGGATTCGGGTTCGTCGGAAAGGTCGAGTAACTCCGGCACCGAGGTTTGCATCCGGTAGGCCATTTCGTATTGGCTGATGCGGGTGTTGATTTCCGGGTCGCCGAATTCTTCCAGATGGAGGCGGTTCAATTCGGCGATTTTGTCGAGCATGGCGCGGCGGCTGAGCGAGTCGAGTCCATCGGGGTCGCGGAGGTACAGCACCGGGTCTTTGCCCATTCGGAACTGAACGCCCTGGTGCACACTCGGCAGGAAAGCGCTGCCCCATACCCGCGACGCGAGCGGTTGTACATTGCCCTGACCGCGTGAAAGCAGCACGACGTAGGCCGGCAAATTGGCGTTTTCACTACCGAGGCCATAACTCAGCCACGAACCGACGCTGGGTCGCCCAGGTTGCTGATTGCCTGTTTGAAAAAACGTCACCGCCGGGTCGTGGTTGATGGCCTCGGTGTGCATCGTTTTGATAATGCACAGGTTGTCAACGACTTTGGCGGTGTGGGGCAGCAAATCGCTGAGCCACGCGCCGCTTTGCCCGTGTTGTTTGAAATCAATCTGTGCGCCTGCGAGTGGGAACCGTTTTTGGCCCGAAGTCATGCCGGTGAGGCGTTGGCCTTTGCGCACAGATTCGGGGAGTTCTTGGCCGTTCATCTGGCGAAGCAGGGGTTTCCAGTCGAAGAGTTCCAACTGCGAGGGCGCGCCACTTTGGAAAAGATAAATGACGCGTTTGGCTTTTGGTGCAAAATGAGGGAGACCTGAAAGTGATAGATTTTCAAAATCTGCCACTTTTTCATTTCGGTCGCAGCCCAACAGCGAACCCAGCGCGAGGCTGCCAACGCCGATAGCCGCCCGGTGGAGAAAAGTGCGGCGGTTGAGGTGGAGGTGATGTTCGAGGAGGGGATTTGCCATGGTCGTCAAGTAAGAAACAATCCGAAAGGTCGGAAATTTTGATAAATGCGATAAATGTCGGGTAGAATGACAGATTTGTCGGAGCGAGAAGGGGGGAGGGATGGCAGTTTTGTGGCGTTTATTTTTGAAAATTCAATTTTCAGGAACACAAAGCCTCGATTCGTTCACCTTGCCAGATTCAATGATTGGATTGAATCAGACGCTAAAAATTGTTGCTATATGAAAAAACTTGCTCTCTTTCTCCTTCTTGTATTCGCCATATCCTGGCGTATGCAGGCACAAGGAGAACTAATTGAAGCACAATTTGTCCACAAAGACTCTTTACGCACCTACAAACTGTATATCCCCACCGCCTACACCGGCGAAGACCCCTGGCCCCTCGTCATTACCCTGCACGGCTTCACGCTGAACCCGGATTTCATGATTGCGCTGACCGGCATGAACGCCGTGGCCGATACGGGGCATTTTTTGGTGGCTTACCCGCAGGGGTTGTTTGTGAATGAGTTGGTGCCGCCCGTGCCTCCTTTTCCAGAAACCGGAACCGGCTGGAACTCAGGCGGTGAATTGGTATCGAACAACGACGACGTGGGTTTTTTGAGCAAAATGATTGACAAGATTGGGCTGTCGCACAAAGTAGACCCTGCAAGGGTGTACGCCTGCGGGCTGTCAAACGGGGGCTTCATGGTTTATCGCCTGGCTTGCGAATTATCCGACCGTATTGCTGCCGTCGTATCCGTTTCCGGGGGTATGCCGGAAGGCAGTCCATGTTTTCCGGGGCGGCCTGTTCCGCTGATGGAGATACACGGCACTGCCGACTCGATCGTTCCTTACAGCGGTATCACTCCTTATGTGAAGTCTATCCCTGAAAGTATTGACTTTTGGGTAAACAACAACAAATGCAATGCTACCCCTGTCGTCATCGAACTTCTTGACACAGTACCCGGCGACGGCACTACCGTCACCATGAAAAAATACGGCAATTGCGAAGCGGGCGCCTCGGTGTGGCTGATGGATGTGATCGGGGCCGGGCACGTTTGGCCCACACCCTACCTTCCGCCGCCGCCATTTATCGGGCTTCCGAATGATGACGTGCACGGCAGCTCGGAAATCTGGAATTTTTTCCGGCAACACGCCCACATTTCGGCAACCGATGAACCCGGCCTCGATGCCAACTTGTCCCTTCACCCCAACCCTGCCGGCAACTTCTTACAACTAAAATTTGAGTCGGAACAGCATTTAGGAGAAATAAGGATAGAAATCGCCAACCTGTTGGGACAGCCTGTGCTGCGCCGGGAATTCGGGGCGCAATCCGGCCAGTTGAACATTGCGGAATTGCATGCGGGCATTTACACCCTGAAGGCAAGCGCCGGAGGGAAGTTTCTTAAACGAAAGTTTTTGAAATTGTAAGGAATGACAACTTCGGGCTAACACAGGCTTCTTGAGGCATAGTCCGGGAGGTTGATGTTAGCCCGGAGGTTGATTTAATTGTTGGCAAATTTAGAGGTGCCCAGTCCTTTTATTTTAGTTCTCATTTTCACTACCCGGAACATCAATCCTTAACAATCCAAACTTCCAGTCATGAGACTATATGAACTGGCATTGGCGCTCGCCATGCCCTTCCAACTATTGTCCGTCGCCGACCCCGGTGTGACCGTCATCCCTTTCGGCTGCGTAAACAAACTTGTCATTATCCAAGCTGAAACAGATGGGAAAAAAGGGTTTTTCATTCTGGATACTGGTACGCCCGATCTCACGCTGAACAACTTATATTTTCAAGGCGAGGCCGCCGAAAAAGTTTTTTATGGCATCAACGGAGAGGCGCTCGAAGTGCAGGTAAAGTTCGTCCGATTGCACATCGGAGGATTCATCAAAGATACAGAAGCCAAAATAGTTGATTTTACAGCCATCGAAGCATATACCGGGATGCCCGTTTTGGGCGCCATCGGTAACAAGGTTTTCAAAGACTGCGAAGTCGTTTTCGACTATGTTTTTAAAGAATTTACCATTTACCGTTTGGACAAAAACGGCAAACCCCTCCATAACAGGGCGTTGCACGAACCGCCACGCGATACTTTGCCCTTTACGCCAAAAGGCAGTATGCCATCGGTGGAGGTACGCGTCGGCGAAAAGACCTTGCGCTTGGGGCTGGATTCCGGCGCGGGGGTGAATGTTTTGGATGAAAGCAAAAAGCCGGAAATCGAATCGCGCCTGAAAAACGGGGGCAAAAAAGCGGTGTCAGGTTTTGGAACGGACACCCTTGTAGCGTCGAGCGCTCAACTCGACAGCCTTGTTGCCAGCAAAATCCTCTGTCCGCCACTGAATGTGTTTTTCATTTCGCTGAAGCAGCTTAACCTTAATCTGCCCGGCCCCGACCTCGACGGCATCATGGGCTACGAATTTCTGAGTCGGTTCCGCACGGCCATCAATTTCCGGAAAAAAGAAATTTACATCTGGGATGCCGCCTACGTGCAGGAGCAACTGGCGGCCGTGCAAAAGCAGGGAAAACGGTGACGCAAGTCATTGTTGGCACGGCGAATGGCTCCTAAATTTGCTACAAGCCAACTGAAGCGATGACTTTCCCCTGCCACTACCGCCGCCGTTTGCTTTTCGTTTTTTTCGCCGGGTGCTGCGTTTGCGCGTCCGGGCAGGCTCTTTTGAAGAGTTTTCCGCAGCCCGTCCTGTTCGAGAGCAGGGAGTTCGAGAACGTCGTCAAAATTGAGGAAGACAAAAACGGCCGCGTCTGGCTCGCCACCAACCGAGGGCTTTTTTGCTTCGACGGGGCTTTTTTCAGAAAAATAAGGCACGGCAAAACGGCTTTTTCGGCGATAGATGAGGGGCAAATCAGCGATATTTTTTTAGACAGGGAAAAGGAGGAACTCTGGCTCGCAACCCATGCCGGGGCGAGTCGGCTCGATTTGAAAACGGAAACCTTCGCCGACTACATCCTTTGGGAAAAAGGCCAGCCGGACAAAGCGGGTGGCATGTGCAAATCTGTTTACCAAGACCGCCGGGGCGACCTGTGGTTCAGCGTGACGGGGTTCGGTTTGGTCAAACTCGACACCACGCTCCACTATTTTCCAATGCCGCCCGACACCAAATATGGCGTTACACGCGACCATCCGACAATTTACCAAATCGCTCAGGACGCGGCAGAGGACTCCATTTTGTGGCTGGCTTTCAACTTGGGGCTGGCGCGTTTCAACACGGCGACGGGCGAATACACTTTTCCCACCCGGCTTCCGCCCGATGGCACTCCGCTCTCGCTCATTTTCACGGCGCTTTTCCCGACCAAAGACAAAATTTACTTGGGCTGCACTTGGCGCGGCGGAGGTTTTGTCTATGACATCACCCAACAAATTTTTCGGGAATTGGAACTCAAAAACCCGCATAGGGCGAGCCTGCCAGTGAAATTGGGCGTTTTTCAGCCCCGCTCGCCCACCACGATTTGGGGAGCGACCGACGAGGGGATAGTGGTCATCGACACCCGAGGCGACGCGGTGACGGATTTTTTTCCCAGCCGGTTCAACACAGGCAGCGAATCCAAAAACTTTTTGGCTGCGCCCGGGCGCCTCTGGCTGAGTTGTATCGAAGGGCTTTTGCTCTACGACTTTCGCAGATACACCGTTGAGAATCACTATTTCGTCCCCGACGCGGAAGGCTCGCCTGATATTTTGCATTGTGTACTTGAAAAAGAAGAGAAGAATCGCCTTTGGCTGGGGTTTATTTTCAGCAAATTTATCTACGATTACGACCGGGCAAGCCGCACATTTAAAGCCATACCGTGCCATCCTAAAAGCCGCCGTTGGGCACCTACCAACCTGATACGCCTGAACGATGGCGGCTTGCTGGCGACGGGGGCCGACGGCATTTTCGAAGTGCGGGGCGGGCGGCTGGTTTACCTGCCTTTGCTGGAAGATTTGTTCGCTGCAAAAATGCAGTTGGGTTTTTGCACGCAAGACCGCGAGGGGTATCTCTGGATGAACAGCCGCTTCGACGGTTTTTACAAAATTAATTTGCAAACAAGCGAATATCGCGATTGCCTGAAAGGGCGATATTTCAGCGGCACACCCCTCGCTTTTTGCGACAGCCGGGGCAATTTCTGGCTATCGGGCAATGGCTTTTCGGTCTATTACCCGCAAAAAGACAGCCTTTTTCGCGTCCCCTATCGCCCCGGCGAGCTCCTGACTTCCGACTTCCCGCGAGGCTTTGAGGAAGACGACGAAGGCAATATCTGGCTGTCCGACATTCGGGTGGGCGGCCTGATGATGGTTGACCCCGAACATCTTGAAAAAGGCGTCGTCCGGCGTTTCGAGGCGCAAAACGGCTCTTTGAGCAACAAAATGTGGGCATTGAAAAAAGACCGCCGGGGACGCATTTGGTCGGTAACACAAGCGGGGCTTCAGATGTTCGACCCTCAGAAAGGCACGTTCAGGCTTTTCGACGAAGCGGTGGGGTTGCAGGTGATGAACGAAGAAGTCGGCGACGGCTTCAACCTCTCGCTTTCCTGCCTCGAGTTGCTGACAACGGGCGAAATGCTGCTCGGCTACCGGCACGGCTTTGCCATTTTCCACCCCGACAGCCTGACGGACAACCGCGAATTGCCACAGCCTTATTTGCTTTCTGTCAAAGCGAACGAACAGGCCTTGTTTGCTGGAAATTCATTCGGCTCGGCCAGCCCGCTTCGGCTCGAACACGACCAAAACGTTGTCGAATTCGAGTTTTCCGGCATCGCTTTTTTTGAGCCGAAAAAAACCGTTTACCGATACCGGCTGAAAGGTTATGAGGAAAATTGGGTGGAAACCGACCGGCGCTACGTTCGCTACACCCAACTTCCGCCGGGACACTATACTTTTCAACTGTTGGCTTTGAACGGCGACGGCCATCATGCGGGGTCGCCGCTGGAGTGGCGCTTTCAAGTGTTGCCTCCCTGGTGGCGCACTTGGTGGGCTTACGCTCTGTATTTTTCGTTGGCAGTGGCAGTTCTTCGCGCCGCCTACAATTGGCGCAAACGCCGTTGGCAACTGAAAGCCCAACTCGATTTGGAACATCGCGAAGCGGAACGCCTCAAAGAACTCGACACGGTAAAAACACGCCTTTACACCAACATAACCCACGAGTTTCGTACGCCGCTCACCGTCATCCTCGGCATGGCGCGGCAAGTGCTTGACAACCCGAAAGAGCATTTTCGCTATGGGCTGGATATGATCATTCGCAACGGACAAAACCTGCTCGACCTCGTCAACCAAATGCTCGACTTGAGCAAATTAGAAAGCGGAAAATTGTCGCTTCATCTACGGCAGGGCGATGTGGTCAACTTCCTGAAATATCTCGTCGAAAGTTTTCATTCTTTGGCGGAAAGTAAAAATATTCGGATTCATTTTCTCAATGACGCAGAGGTACTTACGATGGAGTTTGACGCGGAAAGGTTGCAGCAGGTCGTCTCCAATTTGTTGTCGAACGCTGTGAAATTCACGCCCAAAGGGGGGCATGTTTACTTATCAGTGGGCAGCGGCAATAACAGTAGCAGTGGCAGCGACCGAAGAGAGCCTCGTACCGGAGGTCGGGATGGCAGTGCCGGTCAATGGCTTGTGATAAAAGTAAAGGATACAGGCATCGGGATTGTGGAAGAGAGCCTTCCGTATATTTTTGACCGCTTTTACCAGGCAGACGATACACACACCCGGCATGGGGAGGGAACTGGCATTGGATTGGCGCTGGTAAAGGAATTGGTCAAATTGATGGAAGGTGGTATTGCCGTAAAAAGTACGCCGGGGCAAGGCACAGAATTCGCAGTGACATTGCCTGTGCGACGAGTAGTGGCCGAAAAATTGACTGACAACGCTGAACCACTCTGGAAATCTGGTAAAGCAGTGATTCCAACTCCGTCGCCGTCCGTCGCCAATCAACCATCCGATGAAAACCCCCTTGTACTCATAGCCGAAGACAATGCCGACGTCGTCACTTATCTTGCCTCTTGCCTCGCCGCCGACTACCGCCTCGCCGTCGCCAAAGACGGGCAGGAATGTGAAGAAATAGCATTTAACATCATTCCCGACCTCATCGTGACCGACGTGATGATGCCGCGCAAAGACGGCTTTGAGGTCTGTGAAACCTTGAAAAACGACGAGCGCAGCAGCCACATCCCCATTATCATGCTCACCGCCAAAGCTGATTTGGACAGCCGTTTGGAAGGCTTGGAACGCGGCGCCGATGCCTACCTGAAGAAGCCTTTTCACAAAGAAGAACTGTTGCTGCGCATCAAAAAACTGCTCGAACTGCGGCAAAAATTGCAGCAACACTATCTGGCGTTGGCAGGCTTGACGGAAGGTGCCGTCGCAGAAAAAGAAATGCCGCCCGTCAGCAATTTTGAAAATGCCTTTGTCACAAAAGCCAAAGGGATTGTAGAAGCCCATCTCGACGATTTTGATTTCGACGTGGAAAAACTATGCCGTGCGCTGAACCTGAGCCATTCACAGGCACATCGCAAACTTTCCGCCCTGACCGGCCTTTCCGCCAACAAATTCATTCGTTCCATCCGTTTGAATAAAGCCAAATCGCTGCTGCTGCTGGACCCGGAAATGACTATTACGGCGGTGGCGTTCGATTCGGGTTTCAGCGATTCCAGTTACTTCGGAAAGGTATTCAAGCAGGAGTTTGGGCTGACGCCCTTGGAATGGCGGGAGCGTCACTGCCGTAAGCACTGATCAAAGATGAAGGGCAATTTTCAACACAAATGCAATAAATGTCAGGTTGAATGTAGGATACGTCGGCGTGTGTGAAGAGAACACAATTGACAAATGTGGCACACCTGATTTTAGCCACTGATAATCAATGGTTAAAATCAGGTGTGCCATTTTGAGCGTTTTTTCCGCAGAATCTGCGAAATACATCACTCAACCGCCGAATTCCTTGATTGTCCGGCTGCCAATCGCCTGTATCGGGCGATTGTTTTCATGTTCCAGCCCCTCGATTTCGTGTATTTGTTCTGACGAAGCCTCGATATGGTCTTTCATTACGATCCAGGTAACTGTTTCGGAGCAAGGCGGCGTAGTGAGCGAACCCGGGTAGGTAAAATAACCTTCTCCCGCAGGCAGCAAACCGGCAACGTTATACTCTTCGGCGGACGTATAGGTTTCGTCGTGATGTTCGGGCAAATGATCAATAAATTTGCTCAAAAGGGCATTCTCTGCGCCTTCTTCGAAGAATATTCCGATAACGGCAAGTTTGCCTGTTGCCGCGTTTTTATGGACGAGGTGCACTTCCATCGGATGAGAGGAGCCATTCACCGTATGCTCGCTGCTCGTATGAAAATGGAACTGAAGCAAATCGTATTGTTCGCCATTGACAATGATAGAGCTACCTGCGTCATAGTTGAATTGGATCGTGTGCCCGTTATTCAAAATGTTCGTTTTCGAAGTCGTATACGATTTGCTGATTGCCGATAGTGTGGCGTCCAGCGCCGCATTGTGGATGTCAACGGGCGATTGAGATGGGCCGCTGCAATCAGAATACCCGGTGCATAACTCCGACCAATAATCCGGGCCTTCGGCGCCTTCATAGGTCCAGTGAATATCTGTGCAATCGGTGGGTATTACTTTTTCGTCCTCTTTGCAGGAAACGGCGAACAACATGAGAAATACGGCAAAAGCCGGCGAGAAGAGTTTGGTGTTTTTCATTGATTGTCAAATTGATATGTTAGTGAGTTTGAAAATTTAAAAAGGGCTGCTGTGAACTTTTCTCCTGTCCTGGGGAGATATCACAGCAGCAGAGTAACCATTTGGCAATGCTTTAATAGTTGGAAAAAAGACGTTTGAAATCGTTTGCTCACCTAATGAAACGGGTGCGCTTCGTGTGACATGGAGCAGCAATTTTTTTTACATTCCTAAAATTTGAAAGCGGGATACCTTTGGGCGCATTCCAAACAATCAGATAATCCGCTGCCCGAATTCTACTCTGTTATGAAGCACCTGAGTTTGATTCTCTTTTACCTCAATACCTGTCTGCTTGTCGCACAAGGAAATCCGCTTGTTCCGGGGCAACCCGGAATGACTTCGAACTGGGATACTCTGTGTGAGGTGATGGCCGAACGTTTTCACGACGGCAAATACACGGAAGCGCTCGAATATGCACTTCGGGCCCTGCAAGTTGCCCAGCGAGATTCAGGGGAGGCAAGCCTTGCCTTCGGTACCAGCCTCGACAACCTCGGCGTGGTATTGCACCATGCCGGCAAGTTGACGGCTGCGTTGCCGAACTTGGAGGCGGGCGTTGCGCACGCAAAACGTTATTTAGGCTCGGATCATGAAGATTACATTACCCGGTTGAGCAATCTGGGTATGTTGTATCGCGATATGGGCGACTACGCCAGGGCGCTTACCTGTCTGAATGAAGTCGTAGAAAGAGCGGAAAAGACATTGGGAGAAAACAATATTTATTTCGGCATACTACTCAATAACCTCGCGCTTGTCAATGAAGAATCGGGGCAGTTCGACCAGGCATTGCGCCTCTACGAGCGCGCTATAGAAGTGACCGCGCAAACAGACGGAAAAGGGAGCGCCAAATATGCCCAGCGCCTCAACAACCTCGCCACGCTTCAGTCGCGCCTCGGCAACTACGAACAATCTTTGGCGTTGCGTTTAGAGGCGCAGCCTGTTTTTGAGAAAAAACTTGGTAAAGAACACCCCACCACGCTGAATGCAGCCAATAATATTGCATCTGATTACGGCCATTTAAAACAATTGGATAAAGAACTGGATCTTCGTCTCGAACTACTGCCAGCCGTCGAAAAAGCATTTGGCAAGGAGCATTATACCTATCTCAGTATTATTACTTCTTTGGGCAACAATTTCCTGAAAGCAAACCAGAACGAAAAGGGGCTGGCCATCCTGACCGAAGCGTATGCGTTGCTCGAACGGCACTACCCCAAATCTTTTCGCACACTGAAGGATTGTACGCGGTATCTTTCAATTGCGCACACCCGATTGGGCAACGGTGCGGAAGCCACCCGTTTCGCGCTGCTCCAGAATCGCTGCATGCTCGATGAACTGAACTACAGGTTCGATCAGATGAGCGAGGCAGAGCAACTGGCGTATTTTAATACCGCCGACAAACTTTATTTCGATGAAATTTTCTCTTTCGCATACCTGCACCCGGAGGATTCTGCCCTGGCAGGCGTCGCGTATAACGATAATCTTGCGCTCAAAGGACTGCTGCTCGGCAATCACCACAGGTTCATTCGCTCGCTGCGCGAAAACAGGGATACCGCCCTGCAGCAACAATTTGAAGAATGGCAGGCACTTGAAAAATATATTTATCAGCAGTACAGCCTGCCTGTTTCAAAAAGGACAGCCAATTTTGACAGCCTGCTGTTGCGTTCCAACGAACTCGAACGCCTGCTGAATCAATCCTCGCAGCAATACCGAAATGAACAGCAAACCACCAACTGGCGCGATGTGCAGGCCCGGCTTGCGCCGGGAGAAGCGGCTGTTGAATTCTGCCGGTTTCGGATGATTCCCGATTTTGGGCTTACCGACAGCGTCTTTTATACAGCATGGTTGGTAAGACCGGGCGATGTGCAGCCCCGCCAAATTTTTTTATTTGAAGAGAAACAATTGGGCGACCCCGGGGCAATTAAACGACTCTACAGTTTGAAGGGGCATGAAGGAGAACATACCTTGCACGATCTCATCTGGAATCCGCTCGAACCTTTTCTGAAGAATATCAATACGCTTTATTACGCTTCAGCGGGACAATTGCACCGGGTCAACCTCGGCGCGATACCCATCAACGGCCATGAGGTGTTTGCCAATCGTTTTCAGTTACACCACCTCGGTAGTACCCGGGAGCTTGTTTTTCGCAAACAATTTCAAAACGCAAATCTGCCTGAGACCGCTTTAGTATTTGGGGGCATCCGTTATGAAGCGGACAGTCTCGCATTGGCAGCCGCTAACCGAATACAAACCGCAGCAACAAGTTACACCAACTTATTCACGGCAGGAAAAAAGGAGCGGGCATTCCATCCAGGAAACTGGGATTATTTGCCCTGGACGGAAAAAGAAGCGAAAGATGTGGCAAAGCGGTTGCGCGTTGCCGGGGTTTCGGTAGATCTGCGCACTGGATTTGACGCTTCGGAGGCATGCTTTAAACAAAAAAGCAACCGGCCCGCCGCGTCATCAATGCTCCATCTTGCTACCCACGGTTATTTTTTCCCTGACGCGGATGAAACCGCGACAAGCGGATTTCGGGCAACCGGCAATCCCTTGATTCGCTCGGGACTTATTCTCGCGGGCGCCGACCGGGTCTGGCTTGGCGGAGAACATTTGCCGGGGCAGGAGGACGGTATTCTTACCGCATTTGAAATCAGTCAGTTGGATTTGAGTGGCACCGAACTCGTTGTATTGTCGGCCTGCGAAACCGGCCTCGGCGATGTCCACGACAGTGAAGGCGTGTATGGTTTGCAACGGGCGTTCAAAAGCGCGGGAGCAAAATATTTGATCATGAGTCTTTGGAGCGTCAGGGATCATCCGGCGCAAGAGTTTATGACTGTGTTTTATAACGCCTGGCTGTCGGAGGGGAAGGACATTCCTGAAGCATTCCGGTCTGCTCAGCATGCTTTACATTCGCAATATATCAAACCATTTAACCCAGTCATGTGGGCGGGGTTTATTTTGCTGGAATAGTGTGCGGAATCACTCTGCCGCAAATTTCCCGGCATACAGCACTGCTCCACTTGCCTCGTTTTCAATCAAAACATAGTAAAGCCCAGGCTGCAATACTATGTGTGCAGCCACTTGAAACGAGACCCGATCGCCTTCCTGCGATAAAGTGATGGTTTGTTCCCATCGCGGTTGCGCATTCTCGTATTCTTCTTTTTTATTGGAATAAATAAGCGCCCTCATCGGAAGTGCCGGTTTATTGTCTATGACATCGAAGGCGCCTGAAAGTTGGAGAAAAATTTTACCGTTTTTTAAAGTGAACCGCCTGCCCGCCGGTGTTACTGCAATATCCAGGTGCTCATTGGCGCCGCGCACGTTGTCGTCAAGATACCCTTCCAGCGCCGGGTTGGGGCGAAAGTCAGCAGCGATGGGCGCCGGCTTCGGGGCAGGTTTTTCAGGAGCGGCGTTTGGCGGAACGATGTTCTGAGGGGGTTGTTGCACAGGTAGTTCTGGCGTTGGAGGCGCAGATTGGCTTTCGGTTTTTCCCGTACCGGATGCGTTGTACCGGTAAACCAGAAGGCCGGTCAATACGACCGCCAAACCCAACAGCAGCCAAGTCCATTTCCATTGCAAGAAGTTTGTTTTTTGGGAGTTGCGTCGTGCTGCCACCAATGATTTCTGCAACGCGCGCATGACCCTGACTTCCTTGCGCAAACGGGCATCGTACAACATACGGGCCTGGAATTCGGCCATTTCCTCCTCATTCAGCCGGTTGAGCAGGTAGCGTTCTGCCAAATTTTCATTATGATGATCGTAATCGGCCATAGCAACCAAATGATTGTTTTTAAAGAATCAAAAACAAAAGTTTTCAATTTTTCGAGCGCCCGCTGTTTGCGTTTCCGGCATGCTTCGGGGCTGATGTGCCGGGTTATGGCAATGTCCTGTAGTTCTTCGCCATTGAAATAGCTGATAAGCAAATCACGTTCCTCCGCGTCCAATTTACCAATACTCTCTTTTATCACAATGATCATTTCTTCTGCGTCGTGTTCATCGCCTGGCTGACGGCTATGGTAACGCAGCTGCGCCGATTCATAACTTTGTTCCGATACGTTGGCGGCATACATCTTTCGTTCCCTTTTCAGACGGGCAAATCCTTCTTTCAGTTTATAGCCGGCTACCGTCACTATCATTGCCTCCATATCCTCGTAGCGATCAAATTTGCCGGTTTGAAACAACTCGTAAAACTTTGACAGGCTTTCTTCAAATACTTCTTCAACAAACTGTTTTTTACTTAACAACGCGTCGGGAGGATAAAAACTGGCCTTTTTAATAAGCCAACCTATCAACCTCTTGCGAAAACGAGCCACCAACAGACGCCACGCTTCGGGCGTTCCATTGCGCAACTTGTCCAGAAACTCACCAAAATCTGTATCCGGTTTGCGGCTCGTACTATGCATGTTCAAATGACACGGGTAAATAAGACGTGACAACTATGGTTACATATTTTCAAACTCTTTTCAATCTGTCAAGCCAAAACATCCTTCACCACCTCCCCACAACCGGGCAGCGGCTCCGGCACGAGGTTGCCAACGCCGGCCGATAGCCGCACGGTGGAGAAAAATACGGCGGTTGAGGTGGAGGTCGTGTTTGAGTAGGGGATTTGTCATGGCGTAATTGAAACGCCCCGAAAGTTCCAAACCTTCGAGGCGTTTGACCTTGCAAAGTTAAAAAACAGTTTTATCCTCTTCTGCCCCTTCTCACTCTTGTCGTTGTTTTCTTTTGTGTTGTCACATTGCCTTTTTTGCCTCTTACAGTGGTTTGGGTCTTGGTTTGTTTGCCGACTACGTTGCCATGCCTGCCTTTCACGACAGTGGTAGTTCTGCTGTGTACTACGGTCGAATGGGCGCGCCTGGGCGCATAAACCTTGTGGGCATGGACCACCCGATGCGTCGTCACGACGTGACAATGCCTGTGATAGGGGGCGACACGGACGTGAAAAGCACGCCACGGGTGCGGGCGCCAAGGCCTCCACCACACAGGATATACCCGCCAGCGCCAAGGGGATACCCAAGCCACATAGCGAGGCGCATACACAAACCGGACAGAAGGCCAAAGCCATACATTCACCACGACACGGGCAAAAACGATGTCGGCGGATGGGCCGCCCCGCCCCTTCTTTTTCACTTCCACCTCGTCTTCAAAGGGTTCGGCGATGACCTGTTTGCCAAAAATATCTTCATCGCCGATGATTTGAAGGATGGCTTGGTTGGAGTCTTGCCGTTCGATTTCAATGACCGCGATATCCTGCGATTCTTTTTCGCTGACCGGCACCTGCAAGACGATGGCGTGAACATCGCCTTCCACGTTGTCCACCACGCGGATGTAGTCAATCTCGCCGTCTTCGTTCAGGTCGAGGTTATTGACGCTGCTGCCTTCGGAGTTCAGCAGTTTTTCAAAATCTTCCGGAGATTCTGCTTTTTTGAACAATTCGATGGCGCCTTCCAAACTGAAATTGTCGCCGGGCAAGCCGGTGCTGTCGGCAAGGTTTGCTTCTTGGGCCGCGAGCGATGCTGTGAACAACAGAGTCGTCAACGTGCCCCAAAAATTGGGTTTGAGATGTGTTTTCATGTGTTGTTGAACTTTTGTTGATGAAAAAAGAACATTCGGGTATCTGACGGGGAAAAGGTGGGCGGGTTTAATGGACTTGCTGTGGCGCAATCCATGAAAGAAGCAAAATTCGTTTGTGGTGCCAACTGCAAAATGCGCAACGATACGCCTTTTGTCATTCTGCCACCATGACAAAGAACTCAATTCAAATACACCCAAGTCAAAATCCCCAACGCAAAAAGATACAGCCCCGCGCTGAGCAGCAGGGCGCGGTACTTGAAGCGCACCACCCGCTTGTGCATGGCCGCAATGGAGGCCGCCGAATCAGAGCGATAGATCCAGGGCAGGGGAAATACCACCACGAACGCCGCCACGAGCGACACCAACCACAACCCTGCGATGAGTTTCAGGGTATCTTCGTTGGCATTTTTCAGCGCGTCGGCATCGCTGCCGAGCAGGATGGCGTAGGTGATGCCGTACAACCCGGCGCAGAATTTGGCCGCTTCCTCCAGCCGCTTGGGCGTGTCCTGTTCGTCGGCGCGGCGCCAGAGGTGCCAGGCCTCTTCCTCCGGCGTGGGCGGACGGGTGGGGAGTTGGGGCGGGGTGTCGGGTGATTTTTCTTCCATCGTTGATTGTTTTACAGCGTTTTTTGTCGCGCTTTTTTGCCGCGTTTCTTTGTCATTCCCGAAGGGAATCTACCCAACACACGTTTTTCGGATGATGCGAAGAAGCCCGGCTTGGGTAGATTCCCTTCGGGAATGACAAAATGAAAAAGGCTACGGCTCTCCCCCCATACCCGCCACAATCTCCTGAAACCGCGCCTCGCCGATTTGTTGGATGATAGCCTCCAGATACCCCGCCGGATACCGCACATCCGGCGAGCCGATTTTTTGAAAAATCTGGTAGGCTTGCCATAGCAGCGGCACAGCCTCTTCCGGGCGGTTTTGGTTAAAAAGCATTGTGCCCATATTATGCAGTGTGGTTGCCATACCGGAGATGTCGCCGATTTGCTGCCTTATTTTCAAACTTTGCTCTAGGTAGCGCAAGGCAGTGTCGTAATCGCCTTTGGCATGAGCGGTGGTGGCCAAGTTGTTCAAGGTCACACCCTCGCCCGCCCGGTCGCCGATTTGCTGCCTTATTTTCAAACTTTGCTCCAGGTAGCGCAAGGCCGTGTCGTAATCGCCTCTCGCTTTGTGGATTTGACTGATGTTGTTCAAGGTCGTGCCCTCGCCCGCCCGGTCGCCGATTTGCTGCTGAATTTTCAAACTTTGCTCCAGGTAGCGCAAGGCCGTGTCGTAATCGCCTTTGTCATGGTAGATTTGACTGATGTTGTTCAAGGTCGTGCCCTCGCCCGCCCGGTCGCCTATTTGCTGGCATATTTTCAAACTTTGCTCCAGGTAGCGCAAGGCAGTGTCGTAATCGCCTTTGGCATGAGCGGTGGTGGCCAAGTTGTTCAAGGTCACACCCTCGCCCGCCCGGTCGCCGATTTGCTGCCTTATTTTCAAACTTTGCTCCAGGTAGCGCAAGGCCGTGTCGTAATCGCCTTTGGCATGAGCGGTTGTGGCTAAGTTGTTCAAGGTCGTCCCC
>CAYZVM010000072.1:0-25945 GCA_964481485.1 uncultured Saprospiraceae bacterium
CTTCATAGAATTTTAGCAAATAAGTCTGCGCCCCGATTTTAATCGGCTGATTGCCAAAAAGATGGCGGCACATCTCTATGCTGCGCCGCATCAGTATTTTGCCTGCGCCCGTGCCGCGCGCTGTCGGCGACGACACCACCCGCCCGATGGAAACATAGCCCTCGTAGGCCAGCCCCTCCGGCAACAGGCGGGTGTAGCAAAGGATTTTTCCCGCCGCATCGCGCCCCATGAAGTGCCAACATTGGGGGTCTTTCCCGTCCGCGTCCAAGTAGGGGCAATTTTGCTCCACGATAAAAACCTCTTGACGCAAGGCCATGATGTCGTACAGTTCGTACAGCGTAAGTTGGTGGAAAGGCAGGCAGGAAAACGCGAGCATCTTGCTGATTTTTTTCGCAAAAATAATTTCTGCCATGGCTTTATGGAGCGGTGCCGGAATAAAGAACCAATTTGATGCTTTATTCCAGCACCGTTCCTATGAAGACAATGGCGCTCAAAGACGAAATGACCCGCCACGACGAAATGACATCAAACACGTTTTTCCTACCTTTGCCAACCATTTTTACCTACCCGTGTTTCAACAAAAAATTCTTATTCAACATGAAAAAACTTTTCTTCTTAACTGCCCTCCTGACATTGGCCGCGCTTGCGCCCATGTCTGCCCAAATCAAAACCCCGGCACCCAGCCCGAGCTGTAAAATCACACAAGATGTCGGCCTCATCAAAGTGGACGTGGAATACTCCCGCCCCAGCGCCAAAGGCCGCAAGGTGTTCGGCGAACTCGTCCCTTTCGGCGAACTGTGGCGCACCGGTGCGAACGCTACCACCCAAATCACCTTTAGCGACGACGCCAGCGTCGGCGGCACCAAATTGCCAAAAGGCACTTATGTGCTCTTCACCACCCCCGGTGAGAAAGAATGGAACATTGTTTTTTACAAAAATCTTTCTATCAGCCCCAGCCCCGGCAAAAACTTCAAGGAAGAAGACGTGGCCGCCCGTTTCAACGTGCCAGCTCAATCCCTGCGCGACATGGTAGAAACTTTCTCCATGAATTTCAACAACTTGCGCAACAACGGCGCTGACCTTGAAATCTCATGGGAGTACACAAAAGTGGCCGTGCCCATCACCGTTGACACCGACACTAAAGTGATGGCCGATATCAAAGCCACCATGGATGGCCCCTCGGCCAACGCCTACTACGCCGCAAGCCGCTACTACTACGAAGAGAAAAAAGACCTCAAACAGGCGCTCGCATGGGTGGACAAATCCCTCGAAAAAGGTGGCGACAAATTCTGGATTCTGCGCATGAAATCCCAAATCCAAGCCGATTTGGGTATGCACAAAGACGCCATTGCCACCGCTGAAAAAAGCATGGCCTTGGCAAAAGCCGACAACAACAACGACTATGTGCGCATGAATGAAAAATCCATCGCCGAGTGGAAAAAGAAAGCAGGAATGTAATGAGCAATGAATAGGAATCGCGTGGCCGACAATTGCGCTATCGTCTCCTGTTTGCGCTCACGATAAAATTATTTTATGGGCGGCTTCCCGATGGGAGGCCGCCCTTTTTTTGTCAAAAACAGGAAGCGTCCAACAATGGCCGGCGTTTTCCCACCAGCCTGTTTACATTTGCTAAAACTTATACTTACATGAAACAAACAACTTTACTTATTCTCTTTTCTGCCCTCGGCTTTCAAACAACCGCCCAAAATCCCGGCTGCGACGGCACTCGCTACAAAGAAGACGTGTTCGCCACCGTGAAAAAAACCACCGTCCAGTATGCCACCGTGGTCAATCAGGCCAACGCGACCATGACACTTTCGATGGACATCTATGAGCCACAAGGCGACCCCGTCGCCGCCCGCCCCGTGGTGGTGCTCGCGCACGGCGGCAGTTTCATTTTCGGCGACAAATCCGGCATGGCAAGCTACTGCGAACTCCTCGCAAAAAAAGGATATGTGGCTGCTTCTATTCAGTACCGGCTGTGGCCGCTTTTGTCGCTGGGCTTCCCCGATTCGGTTGATATTTTTGGCACGGCGGTGCGGGCCATCGGCGACATGAAATGTGCGGTGCGGTATTTTCGCGAGGATGCAGCCACGACCAATCTCTTTCGCGCCGATGCCGACAATATCTTCGTCGGCGGGTACTCGGCGGGTGCGGTAGCGGCTCTCCACGCTGCATATTTGGATGAAAACGACGAATTGCCTACCTTTTTGCAAACTATTCTCGATGCCAACGGCGGCCTGAACGGCAACTCCGGCTCGGCCTCCAACCAAACCTATTCTTCCTCGATGAAAGCCGTGGTGAATATGTCGGGCGGCATATACCGCAGCAATTGGGTGGACAGCCTCGGCGTCCCGCTCGTGAGCATACACGGCACTGCCGATGCAACGGTGCCGTACACGTCCGGCTTGGCAGCCGACATTGCTTATTTGGAGGGCAGTAGTATGATTCACGCAAATGCGGAAGCCGCGGGGTTGTTGCACAATCTGCACGTCGTACCCGGTGGTGGCCACACCAATATTTACGACCAAGCCGCGTACCAACCGCACCGGGATACTTTTTGGGTAAATGCGACCACGATGCTCGAATCCCTTATGTGCGCAACCGTCAGCGCAAACGATGTGGAAAATCAGGCAGAAAACTGGTCGGTATTCCCCAACCCAACCTCATCCGGTTCGTTCACCGTCCAATTGCCCGAGTCCGTCCAGCAAGTCGCCGTGACGCTGACAGATTTTTCGGGAAAAGTAGTCGTGCAGACCAACAACATTCAACATCAGGGCTTTGTGCGTCTGAACGACCTCCCGACGGGTATTTATGCTGTTCAAATTGTGGACATGGACGCCCCGGGGCGACTGTTCGCAGTGAAGAAATTGGTGGTTTATTAGTGTACAGTACCCGTCCTACGGCTTGAAGCCATAGGACGGGTAAACATAAAAAAAAGCCCCGACGCTTTCGCCGGGGCCGATAACCAAATCAAACTTTCTGTGAAGTTTTTCTCAATTCGGGGTAAGTTCAAACCCGTGTCGGGGCTGAATGTTGTTGGCCGAATGTTTTTTCATTGTAAAGAATGTTTGCACGAAAGCAGCGCAAACTTTTGCCCTAAGGCAAAGGACGGGTGGAAATCAAGCATACGAGCAGAGATTGTGTTTTTGTTTTCATAGCCGGCGTTGTTGCCTCGTCCGGCTTGATTGCTCGAAGGACGGATGAAAAAACAAAACGTTGCACCGTAGTCGCCGGGCGACAGGTTTTAACAGTTTAAAAGCAGGAATACATCGGCGAAAAACGAATGAACAAACAACTTTCCGGAAGTTGCCAAATTTTGGAAAGCTTGGGCATTGCGCAAAAAAATTTCCCCCCACCTTTGCCCCATGTTTTCTACCACGCAAAAAATCGGCATCCTCGGCGGCGGGCAATTGGGCAAAATGCTCTGCCTCGCTGCGGCTAATTGGGATTTCAAAACTTACATCCTCGACGCATCGCCCGATTACCCGGCGGGGCAAATTTGCACCGGGTTCACGGCGGGCGATTTCAACAACTACGACGACGTGCTGGCTTTTGGCCTCGACAAAGACATCCTGACGATTGAAATTGAACACGTCAACACCGATGCTCTGCGCGAGTTGGAACGTTTGGGGAAAGTTGTTCATCCTTCTCCCCGCGCCCTCGACATCATCAAAGACAAGGGTTTGCAAAAAGAATTTTACCGCGAACACGGCATCCCGACCGCGCGATTCGAGATTTTTGAAAATGAAAAAAAACTGAAAAAAGCCGTCGAATCGGGCAAATGGCAACTCCCGCTCGTACAAAAAACACGCACCGCAGGCTACGACGGCCGGGGCGTGGCCATCCTCCGAACGGCAGAAGATTTGGAGCAAAAACTGTTGCCCGGTGCTTGTCTCGCCGAGGCACTCGCCCCGATTCAAACGGAACTCGCCGTCGTCGCCGCCCGAAATGCTGCCGACGAAGTCGCCGTGTTCCCGCCTGTCGAAATGGATTTTCACCCCGAAGCCAACTTGGTGGAGTTTCTGCTTTGCCCCGCCCGCGTCTCGCCGCTCGTCTTGGCCGAAGCCGAGGCATTGGCGGAAAAAGTCATCCGCACATTCGATATTTGTGGGCTATTGGCAGTCGAAATGTTTTTGACAAAAGATGGCCAACTGTTGGTGAATGAAGTCGCTCCGCGCCCGCACAACAGCGGCCACCACACGATAGATAGCGCCGCCACGAGCCAATTTCAGCAACATTTGCGGGCAATCTGTAACTTGCCGCTCGGCGCGACGGAACAGCTCGCGCCCGCCGTGATGCTCAATCTGCTCGGCGAACCCGGCCACAAAGGCCCCGTTTTTTATGAAGGCGTAGAGGATTGTCTGGCACTCGGCGGCGTTCATGTGCACCTTTACGGCAAAGCGTTGACGTCGCCGTTCAGGAAAATGGGCCACGCAACGATTACGGGTAAAACGGCAGAAGAGGCGATTGAAAAAGCGAAATTTGTAAAGGAAAAATTGAAAGTGAAAACAGCGGAGATTTAATGGATGGGCTGAAAAGGGAATGTTGGGTAGATTCCCTGCGGGAATGGTAAAACAACTAACAACCAATAACCAATAACCAACAACTAAAAATGGTTTCCATCATCATGGGTTCCGATTCCGACCTGCCGGTCATGCAAAAGGCGGCGGACATCCTGACCGAACTTCAAGTGCCGTTCGAGATGACCATCGTATCGGCGCACCGCACCCCGGAGCGGATGTTCCAGTTTGCCAAAACCGCTCACGAGCACGGCATCCGGGTCATCATCGCCGGAGCGGGCGGCGCGGCGCATTTGCCTGGCATGGTGGCCGCCATATCGCCGCTGCCGGTCATCGGTGTACCGGTAAAATCCTCCAATTCGATTGACGGCTGGGATAGCATCCTTTCCATCCTGCAAATGCCCGAGGGCGTGCCGGTGGCGACGGTGGCTTTGAACGCCGCCCGCAATGCAGGGATTTTGGCCGCACAAATGTTGGCAACCTGCGACCAAAATTTATTGGAGCGCGTCATAGCGTTCAAGAAATCGTTGGAAACCGCCGTATTGGAAAAAGCGAAGAAAATGGAAGCTCCCTGATAAGCCCAACATCGCGAAACAATCCGTTTTAATAACCAATTTTACCTGACTATGAAAAAATGTCTTTTGCTCTTTGGCCTCATGTTGGCCGCCACATTTACAAGCCACGCTCAAGTGGACGTCCAAATCAACCCAATTGGGATTCTCTTCAGAAGTATTGACCTGAGTGCCGAATTTGGTTTGTCGGAAGACTTCGGTATCGAGGGTGCGCTCGGGTACGATTTCCAGAATTACAATTTTGATGATATCGAGTACCGAAACAACGCCGTCGGCTTTCGAGCCATCGGGAAGTATTATTTCAAGCCGGAAGACGGCATAGACAAATGGAATGTTGGCGGATATGCGCGGTTTTCTACAGGTACTTCCTCTGTGACCGAAGATTCCAATTCGGGGAGGGATGATGATGTGAAAAACACCAAATTTGCCGTCGGCTTTTATACTGGCTACAAATGGGTTTCCCGGAAAAATGTCGTTTTTGAATTGGGTTTGGGCATCGGCAGAAACTTCGTGCGCACGTTCGAATATGAAGATGGCACCGAAGCAGACACCAGCGACATCCCTTTGCTGAATATTGATATTTTTGGCCGCCTTTCCCTCGGCTATCGTTTTGGCGGCAGTTCAGGAGGGAAGTAGCATCTTGCGCCTCTATAAACTTCCATTTTCATTGCAGTCATTAAGGTCATTCCGGCAATTCGTTGTTTCAAAGACCTTGATGGCTGCAATGGCTTTTTAACAATGACGCTCATCCTCACCAACGACGGCTCTCAATCGGTTTTTTCCGAAAAATACGGCGTCACCTACCACTCCAAATTCGGCGCGGTGACGGAGTCGGCGCACGTTTTCATTGCTGCCGGGCTGCGGTACAAAGCGGTGGTGCAGCGGGAAATTTCGATTTTGGAAACAGGCTTCGGCACGGGGCTAAACGCTTTTATGACCTGGCTCGAAGCCGAGCGCCGTAATCTGAAAATCAATTATTTGGGGTTGGAAATCGCCCCGATTTCGACAGAAGAGGCCGCCGCGCTCGATTACCCCGCCGCTTTGTTATGCCCAGAGCGCGAGCAGGATTTTCTCGCCCTGCATCGATGCGACTGGGACGCGGTGCACTCGTTTTCAGAGGATTTTATTTTTGAAAAAAGGCAAACACGCATCGAAGAATTTGAGCAACCGGATGCATTCGACCTCATCTATTTCGATGCGTTTGCGCCGCAAGCGCAGCCGGAACTTTGGACGGAAGAGGTTTTCGTTCGAATGTTCAAATCCCTGAAACCCGACGGTGTGCTCGTCACTTATTGCGCACAAGGTCATTTCAAACGGACGCTGAAAAAAGTGGGTTTCACGGTGGAGCGGCTGCAAGGCCCGCCCGGAAAACGGGAGATGACGCGGGCTTTGCGATAATTGAGCCGAATTGATGTTTTTTAGAACAAACCGCTGCGAAACCCAAAAAAATAATTACGAACAATAGGAAAAAATCGAAAAGGCCGATTTAATTTTGGGGCGACAACGACAGAATAGGCTATGAAAGCCGGAGACAGATTTCAACCGTGTGTTTTCGGAAACTATTTTCAAACTTTAAACAGCAGCCTTGACCATGAAAAAGTTTGTTCACGACCTGTCGCCCCTTGTTTACTTTCTCGCCACTGCCGCGTTGGCAAGCCTCATCGCCCATCAGCTGATTGTTTTTGTTCAGCAAATTTTAGGAGCCACCCCTAGCTTTGAATTGACGCGAAGTTGATAGGTATCCATTGCTGTACAGAGAAGAATCCGTCCACTCGATACGCAGCGCGGACGGATTCTTCATTCTCCAAAAAGCATCACGCCACTACTTTTCCCGGGTTCAAAATGCCGCGCGGGTCGAACACCCGTTTGATTTGCCGCATCAGGCGCAATTCCGTTTTGGAAAAAACAATGTCCAAGTATTGGCGCTGCACTAATCCGATGCCGTGTTCGCCCGAAATGGTGCCGCCTTTGCTTTTTACGAAATGAAAAATCTCGCGGATGCCTTTGGGGACTTCCGTGTTCCAGCTGCGGTCGTCGAGATTCCCTTTCAAAATGTTGACGTGCAAATTGCCGTCGCCCGCATGGCCGTAGCAGACCGACTCGAAGCCATATTTTGCCCCCACATCTTTTACTTTTTTTAGCAAAAACGGCAATTCCGCGCGCGGCACCACGGTGTCCTCTTCTTTGTAAATCGAATTTTTCTTGACGGCGTGGGCTACGTTGCGGCGCAGTTTCCACAGCGCGGTTTTGGTGGCGTCGTCGTCGGCAAAAAAGATTTCGCCGCAGTCGTAATTTTCCAACACCCGCGTCATCGTCTCGCAATCGGCCAGCAAACTGTCCAGGTGAAAACCGTCCACCTCGATGAGCAGGTGCGCCCCGTCTTCTTCCTGAATCGGCACGGGCGTTTCGCCGACATAGCGCACCGCCCAATCAATGGCGTTGCGCTCCATGAATTCCAGCGCGGAAGGTGTCACGCCTGATTGGAAAATCGCTGCCACCGCCGCGCACGCGCTTTCCGCCGAGCGGAACGGCACGAGCATCAGCAAAGTTTGCGTCGGGTGGGGTTGGAGTTTCAACACGATTTTGGTTACTACGCCGAGCGTGCCTTCGCTGCCCACTACGAGTTGGGTGAGGTTGTAGCCCGTGCTGTTTTTCAAGGTATTAGAGCCGGTCCAGATGATGTCGCCATTGGGCAGCACGACTTCGAGGTTGAGAACCCAGTCTTTCACCACGCCGTATTTCACGGCTCGGGGGCCGCCCGCGTTGGTGCTCACGTTGCCGCCGATAAAACTCCAGCCCCGGCTCGACGGGTCGGGCGGATAGAACAATCCCTTCTCTTTCAGCGTGTTTTGCAAATGCTCGGTGATAATGCCCGGCTCCACCGTGACTTGGAAGTTGCGCTCGTCTATGTTCAGAATTTGGTCGAACCGTTTCATCGAAATCACCAGCCCGCCGTGTATCGGCAGCGCGCCGCCAGCAAGCCCGGAGCCGCCGCCGCGAATCGTGACGGGTATGCGTTCCCGGTAGCAGATTTTCATCAAAGCGCTGACTTCGGCGGTGGAGCCGGGTTCGGCCACCGCCTCGGGGAGGTAAAGGAGGTCTTCGGTTTCGTCGTGTCCGCATTCGCGGCGGGTGCTTTCGTCCGTGTGGAGGTAGCGTTCGCTCACTGCGGCCTGCATTTCGGCCAGCGCGGACGCGGATATGGGGTGGAATACGCTACTTTTGCCCCGAATGGCGGTTGATGGTTGATGGTTGTTGGTTGTTCGTTTGCCGCTGTTTGCTGTTTGTTGACCCATCACTTTTCGTTTTCTACAGTTTTTATGAAAAAAAAAATTTCCCTGATAATAGCCGTGTCGTGCGCACTGAGTGTGGCGGCGCAAAAATTCCGCGAACACCCCGAGGTTGACGAAGACCGCAACAAAGGTAAAGCGATTTTGACGCACATAACCTTTGGCATACACTTGCCTGCGGGCGACATGGCCGACCGTTTTGGCAGAGACCTGAATGTCGGCGGCGCGGTCGAATATTTGACCACCAACAACTTTTTATTCGGTGTAGAAGGACATTATATCTTCGGCACGAACGTGAAAGAAGACCCCTTGGAAATCCTCCGAACACCGGAGGGCGACATCATCGGCAGCGACCTCACGGTGGCCTCCGTTGTATTGCGCGAGCGCGGGTTTTACCTCGGCGGCATGGTGGGCAAGTTGTTCACTTTCAAGGAAAAACGGGCCGGCATTCGCCTCACGCTCGGCGCGGGCGTGTTGCGCCACCATATCCGGGTACAGGACGACAACGGCAGCGTGACCCAAATCACCGGCGAATACGCCAAAGGTTACGACCGGCTCACGGGCGGTTTTGCGCTCAACCAGTTCATCGGCTGGCAACAACTCGCCGGCAACCGCCGCTCCAACTGGATTGCTGGTTTTGAGTTCAATCAGGGGTTCACCAAATCGCTGCGCGACTGGGATTTCAACGATATGCGCAAACTCGACGGCAGTCGCCTCGACCTTCGTTTCGGCGTCAGGCTGGCTTGGACGCTGCCGTTTTACATCGGCGAGCCGGAAAAGATTTTCTATTGAATATGCTAATTTGCTGACGTGGAAAAGGTGCTACTGCCGTTGTACGAAGTGCTGATGTGGTTGCTCGTCGTGGGCTTCCGGCTGGCCGCATTTTTTCATCCAAAAGCCCGATTGTGGGTGGAGGGGCGACGCAATTGGCGGGAAGAATACCGCACCGCGACAAACGAACAACGAGCAACAAACAACAAACAACGAACCCTCTGGCTTCACGCCGCCTCGCTCGGCGAATTTGAGCAGGGCCGCCCGGTCATCGAGGCTTTCCGCGAACAGCTCCCCGGTTGGCGCGTCGTGCTGACCTTTTTTTCTCCGTCGGGTTATGAGATTCGGAAAAACTACCCACACGCCGATGTTGTCTGCTATTTGCCCGCCGACACGCGCCGCAATGCCCGCGATTTTTTGGAAATAATAAAACCCGACGTAGCCATTTTTGTCAAGTACGAGTTTTGGGCAAATTACCTTTTTGAACTAAAAAAACGCGGCATCCCGACGTTGCTGGTGTCGGCGTTGTTTCGGGAAAAACAACCTTTTTTCAGGTGGTATGGCGGATTTTGGCGAGGGATGCTGGGGTGCTTCACGCACATTTTTGTGCAAAATCAGGATTCGGCAAAATTGCTTGAATCCATCATATCTCCCCCCTATCGGGGGGGCTGGGGGGGGCTAACCGTTGCGGGCGACACGCGGGTGGATCGAGTGTTGAAGATTGCGGAAGGGGCAAAGGAGAATGAAATCGTCAGGGCGTTCGTGTCAACCCCACCACCGACCCCTCCCCCAATGGGAGGGGAGTCCGCGCCATTCCGTCGCGGTACGCGACGGGCTCCCCTCCCATTGGGGGAGGGGTCGGTGGTGGGGTTGAAAAACGTGTTCATCGCCGGGAGTTCATGGGAAGCCGACGAAGCCGTATTTCTTCCTGTTTTTCAAAAATCTGAATTTCAAAATTTCAAACTCATCATTGCGCCGCACGAGCCTGCCCTCGTAGGGCGGACTTTCCAGTCCGTCAGTACGATGCTGGCGGGCTGGAAAGTCCGCCCTACGTTGTACTCCGAAGCATCGTCTGACAACGTACCCGACGCTCGCGTACTCCTGATTGACAATGTGGGTCTGCTCAACTCGCTCTACCGCTACGGCAAAATCGCCTACATCGGCGGCGGTTTTGGGAAAGGAATTCACAACACTTTGGAGCCGGCGGCATTCGGGCTGCCCGTCATTTTTGGGCCGAAATATGAAAAATTCGAGGAAGCCCGGCAGTTCGTGGCGCGGGGCGGGGCGTTTCCGGTACACAACGCGGAGGAATTGGCGGCGGTGCTGAAAAAACTGCAAAACCCCGATTTTTACGAAAAAGCGGCGCGGGCGGTGCGGGGGTATTTGGAAGAGAGCCAAGGGGCGACGGAAAAGGTTTTGTCATTTTTGGAGCAATTTAAGGTCAAAAACCTCTAAAAATTTGGTTCCCACCTTCCTACTTTTGCCGCTTCAAAATTTTGCCCCTCACCATCCCCCTTCAACGCTCTCCAACTTATTCATCAACCTTCCTCAACATCAAAAAATGCAAGGTTCTACTATCACTATCAAAAAAGGCAAACTGAAAGTACCTAACGACCCCATCATTCCATTCATAGAAGGTGATGGCACAGGAGCCGACATTTGGGCTGCATCGGTGCGCGTGCTCGACGCAGCCGTGGAAAAAGCCTACGACGGCAAAAAGAAAATCATCTGGAAAGAAGTGCTCGCTGGCGAAAAAGCCTTCAACAAAACGGGCAGCTGGCTTCCCGACGACACCCTCAAGGTCATTGACGAATACAAAGTCGCCATAAAAGGCCCGCTCACCACGCCCGTCGGCGGCGGTATCCGCTCTCTGAACGTGGCCCTGCGCCAACAACTCGACCTCTACGCCTGTGTGCGCCCCGTGCGTTGGTTCAAAGGTGTGCCTTCTCCGGTGAAAGAACCCGGCCTTGTGGACATGGTGATTTTCCGCGAAAACACGGAGGACATCTACGCAGGCATCGAATACCTCACCGGCACACCAGAAGCTGACAAAGTGCTGGCTTTCCTGCAAAACGAAATGGGCGTCAAGAAGATACGTTTCCCAAAAACATCCTCCATCGGCATCAAGCCCGTGTCGAAAGAAGGTACCGAGCGCCTCGTGCGCGCCGCGCTCGAATATGCTTTCAAGTACAAGCGCAAATCCCTGACGCTCGTGCACAAAGGCAATATCATGAAATTCACGGAGGGCAAATTCAAAGATTGGGGCTACGAACTTGCCGAGCGCGAATACGGCGACCGCGTGTTTACTTGGGCGCAGTACGACCGCATCAAAGAAGCAAAAGGGGAAGAAGCCGCCAACAAAGCCCAAGCCGACGCGCTCGTATCTGGCAAAATGCTCGTGAAAGACAGCATCGCCGATGCCTTCCTCCAGCAAATCCTGCTCCGCCCGGCGGAATACGACGTGGTGGCTACCCTCAACCTCAACGGCGACTACCTCTCCGACGCGTTGGCCGCGCAGGTCGGCGGCATCGGCATCGCGCCGGGCGCCAACATCAACTACCTCACCGGCCACGCCATTTTCGAGGCCACGCACGGCACCGCGCCCAAATACGCGGGCAAAGACATGGTGAACCCCTCGTCGGTCATCCTTTCCGGCGTGATGATGTTCGAGTACCTCGGCTGGGACAAAGCCGCCAAACTGATTGTCAGAGGCATCGAGCGCAGCATCCGCAAAAAGCGCGTGACCTACGACTTTGAGCGACTGATGAAAGGAGCGACGAAGTTGAAGTGTTCGGAGTTCGGGTCGGAGATTATCAGCAATATGTGATGCTATGACAATTCTTCGGAGGTCAAAGAATGTTTTTGGAGTAAAAAAAGCGAGGGTGCTGCGTGCGGCGCCCTCGCTTTTTTTATTCCAAACCAATTGGCAAGACATTCATCTTTTGCCAATCTGAAACGCCATACCAATGGACGTCGCGCGAACTTTTGAATCAATTAGTCCGCGTGTGTAGCGCACAAAAACCGTGGGCCGGAGTTGTGGCAAAATGGGCAGACAATACGACACGCCAGCCAAAAGACCATGTTCTTTGCTGACATCCAAGCGGATATTCGTTTGTGCTGGGTCGGGTGCGCCAGTGCCAGTCGCGGAATTTGTGCCGCGAAAATCGCGGATTTGGGCGAGGCCAAAATAGAACCCGCCAGACAAGGAGAGGCTGCGTTTTCTGCCAAAAGAAAGTTCCGGCATGAGCGCCAAATAGGTGTTCAAGTATTCATACACCCCGTCCCGTCGGTAAATTACGGACTCATATACTGCCGTCGAGAGTACACCAACCCGCCGGCGCGTGATGCCCAATTCAAGGTGGAGGGTAAGGGGCGTTTCGGGGAACACAAGGCCTACAGCCAATGCCAAATCCTGACCCGATAGTTGTTGAAATTCATCATCCCCGGAGAAGCCCAATTTGTGGCCGTAATGCTCAATAGGGAAATGGCTCTGATTGATGCCCGCCAACATTTGAAACCGCAATTTCAAAGGTTGCGACCGTTTGTGCCGAAAGTCCGTTTCCACGCCATCCGCTCGGAATGTGCAGTAGTTGTTGCCGGAAAAAAACCATTCGATTTGCCTTGGGTGTTCCGCCGTGCCGACATTTTCCCACACTACGGCATCGTCGTCGTGTTGTGCGAGTTTGAAAAGTTGCGGCTTGCCGATGGAATCTGCGTACAAGGTCATCATCGCGTTGCCATCGAGCGGCGTTACAGTGGCGGTGCTGAGTTCAATAGTGTCGCCACAGAGGATGGAAAAAGTGCGGTTGTTCAGCGTTTGGTCATTTGTATAGTACCAAATCGAGTAGCAAACCGCCGTCCTGCCCGCTTGGTACCAAACACCTTCGAGGTCTTGGAGTGCCGCAACGGATTGACTGTGAACGGGAAAGAGAAAAAGGAGGCAGAGCGAAAAAAGGGAAAAGGTGTGTTTCATACGAAGAAAGCGGTTGGTTCAACTTGCCCGGATGACGCACCGTATTCCTTTCCCGTTTGGTTGCATTTCTCCTTTTAACAGAATTTTAAGGCGCAACCGCATTTCAGTTGAAATCGCTATCATTGCACTATAAAACTCAACATCATGGCTTACCGTATCGTAGTTGACTTCGACCTCTGTGAATCCAACGGCATCTGCATGGACATCGCGCCCGAAGTATTCGAGGTGCGCGACGACGGTTTTCTCTATATTCTTCAAGAAGTTGTGGATGAAGAATTGTTGCCAAAAGTAGAAGAAGCCGTGCCGCGCTGCCCCACGCAGGCGATTTCCCTCGTGGAAGAGCCGTAACGCCGACAGATTGTCGGCACACTAACGAACGATGTCGCCGATAGGCTGTCGGCGTTACGGCTAAAAGTCGTAGCACTTGATTTTCCCCCGCTTTTGGCGGCCCCGGCTGCCGCTGCTTTTTCTCAGCCCGCTGCCTTCCCGGCTGCCGAACGAAAAAGCATTGATTTTCAGGCCGACATAAAAATCCGCGCCCGTCAGTTTTTCTTTCGTAAAAAAACTATTGAGGTTGTCCGTCCCCAAATAGAGAAAACCCAGCCGCGCCGCCACGCCCATCCGCAATGACTGCCAATCGTTCAAAACCACGGGCAGCGAAAATGAAAACCAACGATGCTCAAAACGCGGCACAACGGCGAGCGTGCTTGGTCTTTGCAGACCGTATTTCAACAACTTGACCCGCTGCACCAGTAACCCGCTCGCATAAAAGCGCGGCGCAATTTTGACATCCAATTGTACGGACAACGCCGTCGGCAAACCCATAGAAAACGAGCGCGACTGCAACGATGCAGCCGGGTCGCCGAGAAAAGCTTGGCTGGCATCTTCAATCAATTCGTGCGGGTTGTCGGCAGGCGGGAAATCCGCTTCGCTCACCGTCACCGTCGTGTCGAATTCGATGTGGTGCTTTTCTGCCGTGTTGCCAAAACGCATAAAACCCACGTCGAGCAGCGATACGCCGAGCCGCCAAGCATAATCGGTATCTGTGTTGCCTTCTTCGTCGGGTGCCGCCCACACGAAACCGACATCAAGGCCCAAGCCCTTGCCCTGCACCCGGGCACGGACGGAATCGGGATTGTCCGTGAAATTGCCCGTGGTGAGCGCGTAGTCCCAGCGGGCACTGCCGAACGCCACCGTGTCGCCCTGCTGTTGGGTGTAGTCAAAATTCGATTGGGCGCGGGTGTAAAATCCCTCCATGCCGAGCAGCAACCGGGGGGTAACGCCCCAAGCCGTGTAAATATCGCGGTCGGTATTCCGGCGGCTGTAATGCAGCCCAATCTCGCCCCACGCCATGCCTTGCAGGCCAGTCGGCGGTATGTTAACTGTTTGACCGACAGGAATATCGCTGATGGTTCGGTAGGCGAGTACTTCGGGGATGCGGTACGCCGAAATGCCCGTTCGGAAAGCCGTGACGAGGCCAATCACGTTGTTTTCCCCAAAACGGAAGCTGAACGATGGGCCTGTGACGCGCGATTGCACCACGGCACACATTTTTCTTTTTGCATCAAAATAGTCGAGGAAAATGGCATCGCGGACGGGCGGGTTTTCTCCCGAAGTATCGCTCACCGCCACGATGTTGTCCGAATTGCGGAGCGCGTTTTGGAGGCTGGTTTTTTGCAAAAAAGCATAATTGTTTTCCAAAAAAATATCTGCCGAAAAGAGACTGACCTCCCAGTTGTTGGGGTTGAAAGCCGTATTCGCGGGGTTGAGCGCAGCACTGTAAATCCCAGCATGACGCTCAAGCCGCATACCGAGTTGTTCTTGCGAAAAAATAGTGTTTGTAAAAAAGAAAATAACGAGGGAGGCCGCAAGGAGGCGGAAAGAGAATTGGTGCATGAATCGGAGGATTAGGAGGATTTACGCAGGAACGTAAATCAGCACAGCCGAATTGTTTGCCTGAAAGAGGTCATTGGCCACCCGGTGCATATCGGCGGGTGTGACGGCGAGGTAGGTTTCCACCTCTTCGTTCATGAGTTCGGCGCGGTCGAGCAGTTCGTAGAAAGCTAAGTTTTGGGCTTTGTTCAGCACGCTCGTTTCCGAAAAAACGACGGTGCTTTCAAAACGGTGCTGGATTTTTTGCAGTTCGCGGGTATCAATCGGCTCATTTTTCAGCAAATCCAATTCTTCCCAAATCGCGGCCAATGCCTCGTCGGGCGAAACGCCTTCGGACGGGCGACCTTCTATGACGAGCAGACCTGGGTCAACATTGGCGGTGATATAGGCATCAATTTGGGAAAACACCTGCCGCTCTTTCAGCAAACGGCGGTAAAGACGCGACGATGGCCCTTGCGCCAACACATCGGACAGTAAATCAACGGAATAGAAATCTGGGTGCAGCCGCGCCGGGGTGCGAAAAGCGAGATATACGGCTGGCACGGGTGCATTGGCGGAGCGGATTTCGCGGCGCACCGGGGCAGATTGCGGCGGCTCGGCGGGCAATTGGCGGTGGGCAGCTGGGCCGGGCGGGATGGCCGCAAACCATTTTTCGGCCAGCCGGAAAGCCTCGTCGGAGCGGATGTTGCCGGCCACAGACAGCACGGCGTTATTGGGAGTGTACCAGTTTTTGTAAAATGCTTTTACGTCGTCGAGCGTGGCGTTTTCCACGTGTTCCGGCGAAAGGCCAATGACCGGCCACCGGTACGGGTGCGCGTGGTACATCAGTTCGGAAAGGTGGTGCCAAGAGTCGCCGTAGGGTTCGTTGAGGCAAGTTTCTTTGAATTCCTCGACCACGACTTTTTGTTGAACGGAGAAAGTTTTTTGAGAAATGTTCAGCGCGAGCATTCGGTCACTTTCGAGCCAGAGAGCCGTTTCGAGGTTTTCGGCGGGCAATATTTCGTAAAAAGTTGTGTAATCGTTGGTGGTGTAGGCGTTGTTTTCGCCACCGGCGCGCTGGAGCGGGTCGTCAAAATCGGGTGCATGGCGGCTGCCCGCAAACATGAGATGCTCGAAAAGGTGTGCGAAGCCGGTTTTGTCGGGCTGCTCATCGCGGGAGCCGACGTAATAAGTGACGTTGACGGCCACGAGCGGCGTGGAAGTATCCTCGTGTACAATGATGCGGAGGCCGTTGGGGAGCGTTTGGCGGGTGAAATGAACCATTTTTATCCTTCTCGAAATTTCGGTTTTTGCTCGTAAGGAAGAGGGAGGGGAAGCGGGGATGAGAGCTGTCTATTTTGAAAATTCAGGGTCGTCCGCAGAGGTGTGCGGGGCGAAGGCCCTGATTGCCAATTGACATTTAAGTGATGAGGTTGCCGTTCGGCAAGCACCTCTTTTCTTTCGGCGACTTCATTATTTATACTCGGCTGCCCGTTTTGGGCGGGCGTATGCGGGGTTCCGTTCAGTTGCACATCGGCCACCTGTTTTGCGGGTTTGGGCCACCCGAAAAAACGCGAGGTCAGGATTGGCACAAAGAAAAAGCCCGCCGTGATGATGGAAAAAACGAGGTCAGTGGCTTCGCTTTCAATGTTTTGCGCCCAAGCAGTGTGTTTGTAAAAATGGCTTGGAAGCGCCAAAAAGAGTTTGAAACCGAGGATGCCGATGACCAAAAAGGCGCTCGTTTCGAGAAAGGGAAAACGCTCCAGCAGTTTCACAAACCACTGTGCCACAAAGCGCATGGCGAGAATGCCGATGAATACGCCGATGCAAATCAGCCAGATATTGTCGGTGAAAGCCACCGCGGCGAACACATTGTCGAGCGAAAAAGCCAAGTCCATGATTTCTACCGCCACCACGGTTGCCCAGAAAGAGCCGATGAGGCCGTAGGATATTTTGTAAAACCATTTCTCCTCTTTCACGAGCAGGTCGTCCTCTTTTTGGGGCGTGGATTTACCTTTGAAATAGCCATACGCGAGGTACAACAGGTAAAAACCGCCGAGGGGTTTGAGCCACCAGATTTGGATAAGCCATGCCGCGAAAATGAGACAGAGACCGCGGAAAACGTATGCTCCCAAGATGCCGTAGCGCAGTGCGCGGGCGCGTTGGTGCTGCGGCAAGTCCATGACCATCGTAGCGAGTACTGCGGCATTGTCAACGGACAGGAGGCTTTCAATAATGATGAGGTTGAGTATGATAATCAGCGCGTTGTCCCAATCAGCGCCGAGGATTTGCTGCAAAATTTCAGTCATGTCAAAACAGCCCTTTTAAAGGATTAACAAAACAGCATTCGGGGGCAAATGATGTGAGAATAAAGCGTGGCACTTGTTTGGGGCTGCAAAAATGACATTTTTCAGACAGATTCTGCAAACAAAGAACAAGCAACGCGCTCACCGGAAGGTGAAGGCAAGCTGTCAGCAAAATCCTTACCAAGAAAATCAGGGTCGAATCCGTTGCGGTAGTTGAATTGGTCGCACACCAATTCAACTCTTACTCCTGCTCCTGCGCTTGTTTCAGCAGCACCTCCGAATCTTTGAGCAGTTGGTCCAGTTCGCGTTGGAGCACCTCTTTTCGGCGTGTTTGGTCGGCAGATTTTGCGGCTTTTTCTTGTTCGGCCTTGGCTTTCAGGCCTTTTTTGGGAACCGGGGCATCGGCGATTGCCTGGTCGCCCTGTTCGATGCTGTCGAGTTGGGTTTGAAGATTTGCTTTGCGCTGCTCCAACTCGTCGAGGCGCTGGATGAATTTGGCGTCCAGATGTTGGGCGCGTTCGCGCACGGCTTTGTACGCGCCGCCGAGTTTGGCGAGCGCGGTGTCGTATTTGCCCGCGTCAAATTTTTCCTTTTCCGACTTCACCAATTGGCCCACCGACACCACCACATCCTTCATTTCGCCAAAAATCTTGCGCGAGGTATCCTTTTCTGCGTCGGTGCCAAAGAAGTAATTGTAAATCAAGATGCCCGCCACCAAAAGGGCGCCTATTTTGAGGATGGAGCGTATCATAGTTATTTCGTTTTGAAGGTGAAAGGTTTGGGCTCATGTTCCCAATTGGCTGACAAGATTATGTTTTGACAAAAATGTGTTTCGACAGGATTGACAAGATTTACAGGATTCGATTGGCTGTTTTCAAAAAACCCTGTAAATCTTGTCAATCCTGTCGAAAGAAAAAAACTGTGTCAGCGTGAAAGGAACATGAGCCAAAGTTTGTGTGTGCAAAGATAATCAGCGCCTGCTCAAAATTGCCCAAAAGTGCCGGTGCGGGTTGGCGGCAATTCCTGCCCAAAAAACCGGGCGCCACAAAAAGAAAGGCTGCGCCTCGGCTGCGGATTTTCTTTTTACTTTTGCTGGCTCGCAACCAGCCGAACGAAACATGAGCGCAGCGCTTAAAATCTTTATCATTTACGCCAGAGAGGACGAATCTTACAAAAAAATCATCAAGATTTTTCAACATTAAAACTCCGGATTATTTTTGCTGCTTCTTTATCGCTTAATTTCTTAAAAACAAATTTGACCAATGACAAAAGAAGAAATCATTGACCGACTAGAAACTCTTTGTGATACCACTTCCACTTCAGGTTATGCGGGACGCAATTTTCGCATTCATCAGCAAAACCGAAATAGTTTTGATGGACGCGAAGGCAACCACATAGATTGGAGTGAGCCTCGGAACATCACTATAACTTTTACTAAACTTCGACCCACTCAGGCCTTCAAAAAAGCTTCAGAAAAAGAGACCTTTTTAGGCAAAGTTGGGACATTCTTGTTCGAAGCAGCGGGTGAGATTCATAAAAATCAAACGGAGAGAGAAAATGCGAAACGGGTCGTCATTCCTTTTAGGTTTGTTACTGGCGTTGGATTTAAGTAAATTCAAAAAACTAATGTATGAGCGTGCCGCTGAGAATCTTCATCATTTACGCCAGAGAGGACGAATCTTTCAAAACCAGCCTACTCAAGGCCTTTAAGCCGCTGCATCGGTCAGGGAAAATTGAGATTTTCCACGACGGCCTCATCAAACCCGGCGAGCGCTGGGAGGAAGCTATTTTGGGAAACCTGCGCACGGCGCACATCATTCTGCCCTTGGTAAGCACCGATTTTTTTGATTCCGAATTTATCCACGAAGTGGAGTTCAAAAAAGCCGTGGAGCGCTACAACAAAGGCGAAACGTTCATTATCCCCATTATTTTAAAACATTGCGGCTGGAAACACGACCCGGTTATCCCAACCCTGCAAGTGCTTCCGAAAGATGGCAAGCCTGTGGAGACTTGGGTTTTTCAAGGGGAAGCTTGGGAGCAGATACTCGATGCGGTACATGAAGTGACGGAGCAGGTGGTGGAGAAAAAACGTAAGGAAAAAGAACATAAAGAGACCGACGCCAGGCGCAAAAAAGAAGAGGTTGAGGCAAAAAAAAGAAAGGAAGAAGCAGAGCGATTTTTTGACTTAGGGCTGAAAGCAACTGATGCCCTCGAAAAAATAGAGTACTACTCAAAGGTCATCGAACTTGACCCTTATCATGCCGAAGCCTACGCAAGGCGAGGGGCAAATAAATCTCTTTTGGGTGATGACATTGAAGCTATCAAAGACTGTAACCAGGCCATCCACATCAATCCAGACATCCCTATCGCCTTCAGCAACAGAGGAAATGCAAAATACAATTTAGGCTTATACGCTGGAGCCATTAAAGACTACGACCAAGCCATACGTATAAAGCCGGATGATGTTGACCCGTTTAACAACAGAGGAATGGCAAAAGACAATTTAGGCCAACACGCTGAAGCCATCAAAGACTACGACCAAGCCCTACGTCTCAAACCGGATTATGCCCTCGTATTCAACAACAGAGGAGTGACAAAAGAAAACTTGGGCCTGTTTGAAGAAGCCAAAAAAGACTATCAAAAAGCCCTTAGTATTGACTCAAATTATGAAAGAGCCAAAAACAATCTGAAAAGTCTGGAAGCAAAAATGAAAAAATAAAACCTCAGAACCAATCTTCAAGCCCCGAAACCAGAAACCTTCTAACCCGCTTCCCCCCATGCGCGAATCCTTCCTCCACTTTCTCTGGCGCTGGCGGCGCTTCGACGCGCAAAACCTCCACACCACCGACGGCCAATCGCTTGAAATCCTGCACCCCGGCGAATGGAACGACCACGCCGGGCCGGACTTTTTCAACGCCCGCCTGCGCATCGGCGACACTGTTTGGGCGGGCAACGTGGAGCTCCATCTCCGCGCCTCCGAGTGGCTCGCCCACCGCCACAGCGACGACGCGGCTTACGACAACGTGGTGCTGCACGTCGTGTTCGACGACGACCAGCCCATCACGCGCGCATCGGGCGAGCGGATTCCTTGTCTGGAGTTGAAAGGCCGTATCCCCGCCAAGATTCTGGAAAATTACCAGCGACTCGAACACGAGCGCGCGTGGATTCCCTGTCAGCATTTTTTCAAAAACATCCCCGGCATCGTGCGGCTCAACTGGCTCGACCGGCTGCTGGTGGAGCGGCTGGAACAAAAAACCGCCGCCGTCGCCGAGATGCTCGCAGCGACGGAAAATCATTGGGAAGAAGCGTTCTACCGACTGCTGGCGCGCAATTTCGGCCTGAAAGTCAACGCCGAACCTTTCGAGGCGCTGGCGCGGTCGCTGCCGCTGCTGACGCTGGCAAAGCACAAAAACGACGCAAAACAGGTAGAGGCACTCCTCTTCGGGCAGGCTGGTTTTTTGGAAGAAACCTTCAACGACGAGTGGCCGAAGGCGTTGGCGCAGGAATACAAGTTCTTGAGACACAAGTACAACCTCGCGCCGTTGGCGGCTTCGCAGTGGAAGTTTTTGCGGCTCAGGCCGGCCAATTTTCCCACCGTGCGGCTGGCGCAATTCGCCGCGCTCGTGCATCAGTCGGCGCATTTGTTCTCCAAAATATTAGAAGCGAAAAACCTGCGCGAACTCGAAAACCTCTTCGATGTGCAGCCCGGCGACTACTGGCTCACCCATTTTCAGTTCGATAAACCCTCGGTGAAACGCGCCAAACATCTTGGCCGAGACTTCGTGCATCTCCTGATTATCAACACCATAGCGCCCTTTCTTTTTCATTATGGCAAAACGCGGGAGCAAGAGGATTTTCAAAAACGCGCCCTGCGCCTGCTCGAAGAACTGCCGCCCGAAGCCAACGCCATCGTGGACGGCTGGGCAGATTTGGAGGTTTCGGCCAAAAACGCTTACCAGACACAGGCGCTCATTCACCTGAAAACGCGGTATTGCGACGCGAAACGGTGTTTGGAATGCGCGATTGGGAATGTGATTTTGAAGTAGCACCCATCTCCACCATCTCAATTTTCAAATTAAGTGCGGGGCAAGATTATAACTTCATCGCACAGACGCGGAGGAGATAATTTTATGAAAAACAGCCCTTTGCGTCATTGTGTGAATAACTTTGTTCAAATCTATTGCCGCAATGACTTCTCCTGCAAAATATTTCGCCGAATCGCAGTCAGTCACCACGATGGGGTTTTCAAATGCACCAAGAGAAACGGGGTTTTGGCCACAGACAACACGGGCTGTCAGCAAGAAAGCCGAGGTAAGAAGATGTGTTTAAAAACAAGGTTAGGAAAATGACCGTTGCGATCAGGACGGGGCAAAAATAGATGTTCGTTTTGGATTTCAGTCAGCGCTGTCCAAACTACTCTGCCGCCCGGTTCGTCCGCGCCCGCAACAAATGGTCGGTCAACACGAGTGCCGCCATCGCCTCCACGATGGGAACGGCACGAGGAACGACGCAGGGGTCGTGGCGGCCTTTGCCTTTCACCACCACCGATTCGCCTTTTTCATTCACGGATTCTTGGTCGCGCATGATGGTCGCCACCGGCTTGAACGCCACGCGGAAATAGATGTCCATGCCGTTGGAAATGCCGCCTTGGATGCCGCCGGAATGATTAGTCGAAGTGAGAGGTGAGGGGGGGGGGGGCTCACTCCTCACTCCTCGTTCCGCGCTTCTAAACAGGTCGTTGTGCTGCGAGCCGAGCATTTTCACCCCCTCGAAACCGGAGCCGTACTCGAATCCTTTGGCCGCGTTGATGCTCAACATAGCTTTGCCGAGGTCGGCGTGGAGTTTGTCGAACACTGGTTCGCCGAGGCCGGGCGGGCAGCCGCGCACCACGCCCGTCACCACGCCGCCGATGGTGTCGCCCGCCTTCCGCACCTTTTTGATGAGGCGAATCATCTTCTCCGCCATGTCCGGGTCGGGGCATCGGATGTCGTTGGTTTCGGTGAGCGCGAGGTCAAGATCCGTGTAGTTTTTTTTCAAATCCAAATGCCCGACTTGGCTGACATAACTTTGAATTTCAATGCCTTGTGTGTACAGAAACAGTTTTGCCAAAGCACCTGCCGCCACACGAGCCGCCGTTTCGCGGGCACTGCTGCGGCCTCCGCCCCGGAAGTCGCGGTGGCCGAATTTGGCTTGCCAAGTAAAGTCGGCGTGGCTGGGCCGGAAAGCCGTGGCGAGGTGGTCGTAGTCTCGGCTGCGTTGATCTTGGTTGGGGATGAGGAAGGCGATGGGCGTGCCGGTTGTTTTGCCCTCGAACACGCCGCTCAGTACCTGCACCGTGTCGCTCTCCTTGCGCTGGGTCACGATGGCGCTTTGGCCGGGGCGGCGGCGGTCGAGGTCGCGCTGGATGAATTCGAGGTCAAAATCCAGCCCCGCCGGGCAGCCGTCCACGATGCAGCCGATGGCTGCGCCGTGCGATTCGCCGAAGGTGGTGACGCGAAAAAGGGTACCAAATGTATTGCCGGGCATAGTGTGAGAGAAGTGAGAAAGTGAGAGGGGTAAGACAAAGAACGGGGTTTTCACCTCACACATTCAACCAATACACCACTTTCAGCACCACAGCCTTGTTTTTCGGAGAAAAAAACTTGACCCGCGAATTCGGAATTGTTTCCGCAAAAGAATTGTCCGTATAAACCAAAAACACATCCGACACCGGCGCAAAACGCCATTGCAGCCGGGCGTTTATGTTGAAATTGTTGGCCTGCGTGTTCCACTGGAAAAAGGCGCTGGCAAACAACTTGCGCGTAAACGACAACTCCACCCTCGGCCCCAGCAGCCAAAAATCCGCCGAAGCGTGCGGCTCCGGCAGCTGAATCCGGTTGTAACTGTAGCCCAACGCGAAGATGCCCACCGGCTGCCAGCGATACGACAGTTCCCCTTCGGCTCGCAGAAATACCCCATTGTAAAACTCGCCCATGTTCAAATCCACGCTCCCCCGAAAGTCGTAGGCCGAGCTGCTGGTGAACCGAAAACGCGCACCCGAATAGGTGTACCCTTGACTGTCGGGCAGCGGCGTGTTGTCCAAATTCGTCGGGTCGAACGGCTCAAACAGGTAGGTATAGGCGTTCCAAATCACGAAGTTGATGTAGGCTTGGGCTTTCGTTTCAGCGGCGATATACACCGACACATCGCGGTCGGTGGCCTGAAAATCAAGTGCGTAGGCCAGCGAGCCTTCAAAACCGACCGTCCACGAATTGATGATTTTGTTGTTGGGGTAAAACGTCCGTCGGATGCCGGGGTAAAAATTTTGAAAACCGATGCGCGGCACAAAACCCGACTCGGCGGTGTAGTTGCTGTCCACCAATTGATAGCCCAAAAAAGCGCCGAAGTAGCGGGCGTTGTAGCCAAGAAACTGCGCCAGCGTTTGGCCGCGCTGCTCTTTGTCGGGCGAAAACGAGCGGTGATAATACCACTCGCCCTCCCAGCGGTTGTCTCTCGAAAACAGGTTGTATTCCAGCCCGGCCACACGATTCCACGGTTGAAAATTGCCGCGCTGCGAATCATTTAGTTTTTCTAAAAAATTCTGTTTGTTTACAAAAACGGCGCTCAACGCGCTGCGCCCAAACACCTTTCGCTGCACCGTCGCCACCGTAAAATTGGCCGCCGGGAGCGTGTGCGCTGTATCCCAATCCACCCGTTCCGTTTGCATATTGAGCAGGCCCACACGCAGGTTGTCGGTCATTTTGCCGCTCAGTCGCGCACCGGCCAGAATAGGCACAGTCTCGTTGAGCCGCGTCACCGGGTTGCGCGCCAACCCGATACGTCGCGAGAAAAACGGGCGTGTGTCTGGGAAGCCGAACATGGCGAACAAGTCGCGGTTTTCGAGAAAAAACTGCCGCCGTTCAGGAAAAAACAACTCGAACCGGCTCAAATTTGCCACTTGCCTATCCACCTCTACTTGACTGAAATCGGGGTTTATGGTTAAGTCCAGATTGAGCGAAGGCGTGATGCCGATTTTTGCGTCGCCGCCGATGTTGCTCGTCCATTTGTCGGGCTTTTCGGTCACTTCCAGCGAGTTCGGGTCGCGCTTGTAATCCAAAGAATAGCCGCCAATCACATAAGGAATCAGTGCGACGTTCGCGCCTGGTTTAGGCGGCGGCGCATCCCAGATGATGGTGCCGGTAAAAGCGAGGTTGTTGGGCGGAAACTGTTGCGGCACCGGGTGCCAAGTGCTTACCTCCCAATTCTTTATGCGGGTGCGCACGAAATTCATTTTCCATGAATTCTCGCCCGGCAACACCGAATAGCGCAGCGTTTTGAACGGAATCGCCACCTCTATCACCCAGCGGTCGGCGTGGTTTTGCACCTCGGATTCCCAGCGATTGTCCCACTCGAACGACTGCGTGGCGCCGTTGTCAATCAGTGCCTCGCGCTGCACGTTGAGCGGGCTTACGCCAAACAAAAACCCGTTGAGGCCGTCCTTCGAGGGGTTGAAAAGGATGTTCAGCACATCGCTGGTGCCGGCCGCAAAATCGCGTTTGAGGCTCTGCGCGGTGTAGTCTTCGCGGGGCTGCCAGCACACCGCGCCGACGTAAAGGTGGCGGTCGTCGAAGGTCACGCGCACTTCTGTGCGGGCTGTCGCCAGGCCGGTGTCCACCGGGAATTGGCGCTGAAAATCAGTGATAATGGCGGCTGTTTGCCAAGCGGGTTCGTCCAGTGTGCCGTCGAGTTTTATCGGCGCGGAGGCTTTTTGGATGTGCAGATTTCGTTCGGGCGATTGGGCAAAAAGCGGGAAAGCTGCCAGCAGGGGGAGGAGAAGCGAGAGGATTTTCATTAGCCACATTTTGGGGCAAAAGTACAATTCGCCGTCAACCGGCACAGATTTCTACTTTTGCGCAGACTTTCCAAGTTTCCAAAACTTGGAAAGTCTTTCAGGACTAATGACAACGACCATTCTCATCACTGGCGCGAACGGACAAGTCGGCCAATGTTTCCAACAACTGACCGCGCAATACCCGCAGTGGCATTTCATTTTCAACGACTTCCCGGAATTGGACATCACCAACCGCAAGGCCGTTTTTTCTTTTTTTCGGCAAAACAAAATCAACTGGTGCGTCAACTGCGCGGCCTACACCGCTGTGGACAAAGCTGAGGGTGAACCCGAATTGGCGCGAAAAATCAACGCGACAGGTGCAAAAAACCTCGCTGAAGCCTGCGCCGCGCAGGGCATCCCGCTCGTTCATTTTTCCACAGATTACGTCTATCACAACCGGCAAAATACGCCGTTTCGGGAGAGCGACCCCGTCAGCCCCAAAAGCATGTATGCCCGCACCAAACTCGCCGGCGATCGCGCAGCCATGAAGGCCAACCCGCTTGCGATGGTTGTCCGCACCTCGTGGGTGTACTCTCCGTTTGGCAACAATTTCGTGAAAACCATGCTTCGCCTCGGCGCGGAGCGTCCCAGTTTGAATGTCGTTTTTGACCAAATTGGCACGCCGACGTATGCCCCCGATTTGGCAGCGGCGATTTTGCAGGTCATTCAAAAAGTGGGGCGCAAAGAAGTTCCGCGCGAAATTTTGGGCGGCGTTTGGCACTATTCCAACGAGGGCGTGACGAGTTGGTACGACTTTGCAAAAGCCGT
>CAYZVM010000073.1:0-21111 GCA_964481485.1 uncultured Saprospiraceae bacterium
CATTCCATGAAATATCAAATCCTCATCGTCGGTGGCGGCAATGCCGGGCTTTCCGTGGCCGCGCAGTTGTTGCACAAAAATCCAGCACTCCAAATCGGCATCATCGAACCTTCGGAAAAACACTATTACCAACCTGCATGGACGATGGTGGGCGGCGGCGTTTACGATGTCGCCGACACGATTCGAGCAGAAGCGGATTACATCCCCAAAGGTGCCGAGTGGCTCAAAGACGCCGTCGCTACTTTTCAGCCGGAGGCAAACACTGTGACCACCCGCGACGGCAAAACAATCAGTTATGACTATCTGATTGTGTCTCCCGGCATTCAACTGAACTGGAACCAAATAGAGGGTTTGCCCGAAACGCTGGGAAAAAACGGGGTTTGTAGCGTGTATTCTTACTTATACGCGCCCTACACCTTCGAGTGTTTGAAAAATTTGAAGAAAGGCACAGCCATTTTCACGGCAGCGAGTGGTGCGGTGAAATGTGGCGGCGCGCCGCAAAAAATCATGTATTTGGCTGGCGACTATCTCCGTCGCGCTGGCCGCAGCGACAAAGTGAAGGTGGAATTTTGCAGCGGCGGCACGGTGATTTTTGGTATTGCAAAATACGCCAAGACGCTCCAAAAAGTAGTGGAGCGCTACGGCATTGATACCCATTTTAAACACGACCTGATTCGGGTGAATGGCCCCGCGCATGAGGCAACGTTTAAAGTGACTGCGCCTGACGGTTCGACTTCGGAAGTGACCAAACACTTTGATATGCTGCACATTACGCCGCCGCAGAGTGCGCCGGATTTTGTACGCGACAGCCCCCTCGCCAATGAGAAAGGTTGGGTGGATGTGGACAAATTTACCTTGCGGCACAACAAGTACCCGAACGTTTTTTCGCTGGGCGATGCCTCCGGGATGCCCAACTCCAAAACCGGCGCGGCGGTGCGAAAACAAGCCCCCGTGCTGGTAGAGAATTTATTGGCCGCGATGGAAGGCCAAACGCCGACAGCCAAATACAACGGCTACAGTTCCTGCCCCATCATCACGGGATACGGGAAACTGATGCTCGCCGAGTTCGACTACGACAACAATCCGATGGAAACTTTCCCGTTCGACCAGTCGAAAGAACGCTGGACGATGTGGGTGTTGAAGCGGTACATTTTGCCGTGGCTTTATTGGAACAAGATTTTGAAGGGGGCGATGTAAAATGGGGCTACTCCGCCTCCAATCCGTACTGCTTGATCACCTCCTCCGGCACACCCGTCCATTGGTTGGGTGTGTTGCCCATGTAGCCGAGGTCGTTGAGGCCAATTTGGCTCGTCCAGAAGGCGGTGGCGGTGAGGTTGCGCATCAGGGAAAAGAAGGCCACACCTTGGCTCATGCCCGGTTTTTTGCGCTGCGGATAGGCGATATCTTCCACGATTTCAATCTGTTGGGTGCGGGAGCAATCGGTGAATTTTTTCTCAAAACGCTTGTTGGCCTGCGTGTCGAGCCAGACAAGCCCACCGCGCAGGGGTGTTTGCAGTTCGGGTTTGTCTTTCGCCATGAATTCTATGAAATCCACCACGCCAGCCTCCGTCGCTGAGCCAGAGCGGGCATCTTTCGGGATGATGATGTCGGCCAAAACGCCGATGGTTTTCAATTCTTGTTTGTTGAAAAAGACCTCTTTGAACAGTTTGGCATCGCGCTCCTTTTCGTAGTCGGTGCGGCCAAATTGCTCAAAATCCTTGTCGCCTTTTTCGCCTTCCACGCCGACGGGCGGCACCAGCGGGTCAAGCCATTCGGCGGCTTTTACTTGAGGGCTGAGGCCGGCGAGACCGAGGGTGGTGAGGCCAGCGCCTTTTAACAAATCACGACGTTTCATATGCTCGATGGATGATTGTCCCGATGCTTCGGGGTTGATTGTTAGTAAGTTGTGTGGTTTTGGGTTTATATGCGATGGTGTTTCTCGAACCAAATATGGGCGTTTCCGTCCAATTCAAATTCATTTCCCCGTTGCAGGCCGATTTTGGTCAACACCCGCTGCGATGCCTCGTTGCGAAGGTCGGCAAAAGAACAGATTTCGTCAAAACCCAGCACCGAAAACCCGTAATCTAATGCGGCCTGCGCCGATTCGGTGGCATAGCCCATGCCCCAATACCGCCGCGAAAAACGATAGCCGATGTCCACAAAATCGGTGCAGCCATTCACCGTTTGGCCGGCCATCCGTTTCAAACCACACCACCCGGCAAACTCGCCCGTGGATTTTACCACGACCGACCACCGGCCAATTCCGAACGCAACATATTGACTTTGAACAAACCGGATGATTTCGAGGCTTTTTTCGCGATTTTCGGTCGGTGGCACTCCGACGTAGCGCACCACCTCGGGGTCGCTGTCCATTTCAAAAAAACCTTCCACATCACATTCGTCCACCTCGCGCAGCAAAAGTCTGGGTGTCTCGAGAATGACTTTCATAACGATTTCATTTTCAGGTAAACCCCGTTCGTCCAGCCGAAGCCGTCTTGGTTCGGGTATTCGCCGCCGCCCGCTTTTGCGTCCGTGTCCATCACGTTGTACTTCTCCATCATCTTGCCGGTGGCGGCGTAAGTTTTTTCGTTCAAGGCCAGCCATCGGCGGCGGATTTCATCGGCCAAAGTAGTAAAACCGTAGTTTTTCAAACCCTGAAAAGTCATCCATTGCAGCGGCGCCCAGCCGTTTGGCGCGTCCCATTGTTGGCCGGAGCGGGTGAGCGTTGTCGCAACCCCACCAGGTTGAAGGAGTTTGTTTTCAATGTGTTGCGCCACTTTTTCGGCCTGTTCTTTTTCGGCAATTTGAAAAAATAAGGGAAAAACCGCCGCGAGCGTCCACTGCTCCGAAGGTATTTTTTCTGAAAAATTGTAATCGAAATAAAACCCCGCCGCGTCGCCCCAACAATGCGCCTGAATAGCCTCCTTGCGCAATTGGGCGCGGTCTTTCATCACCTCCACTGGCGTGTGGTCGGGCAATTGGCGATAGGTGTGCACGAGCGTTTTTTCCAAAAAATACAACAAACAATTCAAGTCAACCGGCACTAAATCAGCCGTTTGGATACTCTCCATATTTTGCCCGTCTGCGAACCATCGGCTGCTGAAATCCCAACCCGACTCGGCGGCGGCGCGGATATGGCGGTACATGGTGGCCGGGTCGCGGCCCGATTTTTCGGCAATGTGAACGTCCTCGATGTATGCCTCCGGGCGCGGGGTCGGGTTGTCGTCCCAATAGCGATTTAAGATACTGCCGTCGGCCAAACGCACGACGCGGCGGTGTGCCGGGTTTTCCGCCGACAATTCATTTTCCCCGGCCATCCAAAAAGCGTATTCTTTTTCGAGTTGATGGCGGTATTTCAGCAAAACCGCTTCGCCTTTTATTTCTGCCAACACATTGACCATGAGCGCAAAAAACGGCGGTTGGGAGCGGCTGAGGTAATAGGTTCGGTTGCCGTTCGGGACAAAACCCACCGTGTCAATCAGGTGGGCGAAATTGTCCACCATGTGCTGAATGATGTCCGTGCGGCCCGACACCTGCAAGCCGAGCATGGTGAAATAACTGTCCCAATAGTAGATTTCCCGAAAACGACCGCCCGGCACGATGTAAGGGTGGGGGAGAGCGATGAGCGATGAGAGATGGGAGATGGGTGATGAATCTTGCTTGGGCTGGCGCAGCAGCACATCCCACAGATTTTCAAGGTGTTGGAATATGGGTTTTTCGGCAGAGTGGTAGTCCGTTTCGGGTGTTTCGGGCGTTTCAAAGTGCGTTTCCACAAACTTTTTCAAATCGAAATCCGGCTGATTTTTGGCTTGTGCATATTTTTCCAAAATAGCCGCCGGGTCGGATTTTGGCGCACAGTCCGGGAAAAATTTGGAGTCGGGAAAAATGCCGCTCGTTTGCACGGCTTCGTAGAGCGGGGAGAGGGATTCGATGTGGAAATGCTGCATTTTTTTTGAAACCTTAGTTTTCGTAGTAGGTGAATTCTTGGATTTTACTGAACCCGGAGTTGTTTTCTTCGATTCTGACAAGCCGGTTTTGGGCATCGTATTCAAAGTTTTTGATCCTTCCCCTTCCTTCAAAAGGTGTGATTTTGCCATCGTCCACCCAAACAAAATGCACTTCCGATTTCAAGCGGCCTGCTTCGTCATATTCAGAGGTGCTCGCCAATTTTTTGTTGTTGCTGTTGAATGCCCACACATGGGACAACCGCCCCGAAACGCCGTAATCGAACGTCCATCCTTTTGTCAATTTGCCGTTGGAGTAAACACGCACCTCTTCCAATTTGCCTTCGGGACTGTAAAAACGTTCCCGCACCAGTTCGTCTTTTTCCTTGTTCGCGGCTGAAATGCCAAAAATAGTTTTGGTTTTTTCTCCTTTGCCGAACTGTAATTCAACGGTTTGCCTCGCGATGTACAGCCGCTCGGTGTTGTCCTCGTCGTAGTCATAATGCCGAACCTGACACGGTTTGTCTTCCTCGCAGTAAACAATCTCCGAGAGCCGCCCTTGCCCGTCGTATTGGGCGAAAGCCTCTTGCTTTACCTTCCCGCCCGTCCGCACGATGTAGTTTATCCGCCCAAAGATGCTGTCGTAGCCAAATGAAGCCCGAATCGTGGGGGCTTCGATGCCGCCTATTTGCTCCTCTTCCACGAGTTTGCCCGATGGGTCGTAGAAAGATTCGACGACGGTAACTTTCCCCGTGGCGCCGCGCCGCATGCTGTTGGATTGGGTGGTCTGCACTTTGATGCTCGAATACCCCGGCATATCCGTAGAATCTACTTCAAAGTATTGAAAAAGAGCATCATAGCCCTGTGCTGGGGCATTTTGGCAAATCGCCCAAAGGAGCAAAATGGAACAAAATTTCATACCCATTTTTTTCAGATAAACATGATTATCAACCCTTATCAACTTTTATCAACCTTCATCAAACCGCCACTTTTGCTTGCAATTTGCCGTTGTTGGCGTCCCGCCAACAACAAGCGGCGGAGCTAAATGCTAAGGAAATTGAACAGAACAATATCTTGGCATCACACGAGGTGTTGTTGGCGGGACGCCAACAACGGCATCAATAAACATGATTATCAACCCTCATCAACTTTTTCAAACTGCCGTTTTTGTCTGCAATTTTTTAAAGAAAAACAGCCCCACCATCAAAATCCCAATTGGCACGAGCGAGAAGTAAAACGCCGTTTGGCCGTCGAACTGTTGGAAAATATTGCCCGTGATAATCGAACCCGTCGTGCCGCCCAATGCCGAAAAAATGATAATCAGGCCCGACATCAGGCCGTGTTTGTTTTTTGGCAAACTGCTTAGAATCAAAGAATTGATAGCCGGATAAATGGGCGCGAGGAACAAACCAATGAGCGGAAACACGAACGCCGCCAACGGCGCATCGCCCCAGCCGGTCACGACGCGGCCGTCTACTCCTTTTGCCAGTGGAATGGCCGTCAGCACCAGCACGGCGGCCAACACAAGACAGCCCATGAGCACGACGTACCAGTTGAGTTTTTTCATCACTACGCCCGCGAGAAAACGCCCCAACGCCGTCGCGCCCGCCAAAATGCTCGCCATTTCGATGCTGAGCGCAGTGGGCAGGTTCAGCACCTTGCTGTTGTAGGTCGGCAGCCAACTCATGATGCTTTGTTCCACCAGCACATAAAAAAAGGCGCACAACACGAACACCAGCACGAGCGGCACTATCATTAGTTGGAACATTTTGCCAAAATCCTGCACGAGCGAGGCGGTTTCTTGGCTTTTCGCCGCCGATTCGTCGAGTTTGGCGGTGAGCAGCAGCAGCAACGCTGCCAACGAAATGCCGCCCAACAAGTAGTAAACCCTGAGCCATTCGATGGATTGTGGGTTGGTATCGTCCACAAACGAACTGAAAAAGAAATAGCCCATCAGGATACCCACCATGAAAAACGATTCAATGAAATTCATCAGGCTGATGTGCTCCTTTTCGTCGCGCGTGACGAGGCCGATGGTGCTGTAAACTGACATTTTTATCAATGCAAAACTGGATCCGATGGCTGCAAACAGCAGTTTGGTCGCCCAAAAACCATTCAACGAAGGCATGGCAAAACACGCCGCCGTCACCAGCCCCAATGCGATGAGCATAGCGTTTTTGTAGCCAATCCGCGTGATGTACGACGACAGCAAAAACGATACAGCGGCGATGCTCAAATCTTTGAACGCCTCCAGCACCGAGGCCGCGCTTTCTGTCACGCCGTAGTTGTTTTGCACTTGCAGGATGACCGTGCCGACGCTGTTGAGCAGAATGGCGAACACGAAGTAATTGAGGAAGAGCGAGGCTTTTATTTGCCAGTTTTGCATGAGTAGGTATTTTGAAACACATAAGCATAAAGGACACATCGAAATTGGAAACCACTGCAGATAAGATGTCTGTGAAAGACCAATTTGGTGGTGTCATGTCAAGCGTAGTCGAGACATCTGATGTTTGATGCGCCTCCCGTTTTTCGGCCTCAGGTGTCTCGACTACACTCGACATGACACGCTCAATGTGTTAAAAATCAATTACAAATTCCCGGCTTTTCTTTCAGCAACGATATACTGTGAAGCCCGCATCGAAAGGGCGAGAATCGTCCAAGTGCAGTTCTTGTCGCCCTGCGAGGGGAACGGCGCACCGTCCACCACAAACAGGTTTTTCACGTCGTGGGCTTGCTGCCATTTGTTGAGTGCCGACTTTTTAGGGTCGTTGCCCATGCGCACCGTGCCGACTTCGTGGATGATTTCGCCGGGTGCGTTCAGGCCGTAATCGCGTTCCGGGCCGGGTCGGTCGGAAAGCGGGATGCCGCCCATTTCGGCGATGATTTGCTCGAACGTCTCGTGCATGTGTTTTGCCTGAAGCCGCTCGTAGTCCGACCATTTGTAGTGAAAACGCAGCACCGGAATACCAAATTTGTCCACTTTTTCCGGGTCAATTTCGCAGTAGTTGTCCTCGCGCGGCACAGCCTCTCCGCGCCCGGCCATGCCGATGTACGCGCCGTAGAATCGGCGATAATCATCCTTCAACGACGCGCCATAGCCACCAGCCTCGCGTTTGTTGCCTCCGGGATCGGGAAACATCCCGTTCACATTTTCGATGCCCCAGCCAAAACCGTAAGCAGGCATCCCCATGCCGCCCCAATATTCGATGTGATAGCCGCGCGGGAAATCCAATTTCTTGTTGTCGAGCCACCACGGGCTGTAAATGTGTGCCCCGCCCACACCGTCTTCGTTGTAGCGTTTGCGGTCAAAAAGTTTTGGCACAATGGCCCCGCGCGACGAGCCGGTGCTGTCGTGCAGGTATTTTCCGATGACACCGCTCGAATTGGCCAAACCTTCCGGGAAACGCGCCGATTTGGAATTCAACAGCAAACGTGCTGACTCGCAAGCGCTGGCGGCGAGCACCACGACTTTGCCGCGCACGGTTTTTTCCTCCATCGTTTTCGTATCAATGTAGGAAACACCCGTGCAAAGCCCCGTTTGCGCATCCGTCAGCACTTCGCGCGCCATCGCGAAGTAAATCGTGTCGAGATTGCCAGTTCTGTCCGCCGGTTTGCAGAGGCAGGAAGAGGAAGAAAAATCGGCATAGGCGACGCAAGCGCGGCTGCATTGGTTGCAATAAAAACACACACCGCGCTCGTCATTGACGGGTGCTGTCAAAATGGACAGCCGGGATGGAATGGTCGGGATGCCGAGATTTTTGTTTGATTTTTTCAACATCATCTCGTGGAGGCGCGGCTTGGGCGGCGGCAGGAAAATGCTGTCCGGGTCGTTGGGCAAACCTTCTTTCGAGCCAAAAACGCCAATCAATTGATCTACTTTGTCGTAAAACGGCGCTACGTCCTCATAGCCAATCGGCCAATCCTCGCCCAAACCGTCAATGCTTTTTCTTTTAAAATCGTCGGGGCCAAAACGCAGCGAAATGCGCCCCCAGTGATTGGTGCGCCCGCCCAACATCCGCGAGCGGAACCAGAGAAACTTCGTGCCGGGTACGGTCGTGTACGGTTCTCCCTCAATGTCCCAGCCGCCATACGCCGCATCGAAATCGCCGAACGGGCGGAAGCGCGTGCTGGCTCCCCGGCGCGGGCTTTGCCACGGCCATTTCAGTTGGGTAATGTATTTCGCGTCGGCGGGGTCGTAATGCTGCCCGGCTTCGAGCAGACAGACTTTCGCTCCGGCCTTGGTGAGTTCGTGCGCGGCCATGCCGCCGCCCGCGCCGGAGCCGACGATGATGACGTCGTAGGTTTTGGGTGCTTCTTTGATTTGGAAATCTGCCATAATATTTTGGATTGCAGTCATTTAAGACTGCGGTTTCAACTTCCTGATTTTGATGTTCTTGTACCACACCGGGTCGCCGTGGTCTTGCAACGCGATTTTGCCTTTTGCAAAAAGCCCAAAATCCTGGGCGGGAATGCCGGGGAATTTGCTGCCTTTGATGAGTTCGAGCCATTCCTTGGTGGGCTTGCCGTTTTGGAACATTTGCACTTCCACGACTTTCCGGTAGTTGAGCCAATGTTCCACCTTGCCGTTGTGGCTCACGAGACGGGCGTGGTTCCACTGGCCGGCGGGTTTCACGGTTTCGTATTTGCACGAAATCAAATCGTACAAATCGGCGGCGCGGTGCTTCGGAATGCGGGCATCGGGGTGGCAAGTGTTGTCGAGCACCTGCATTTCGGGGCCGGTGTGCCACACATATTGGTACTTGGCTGGGTCTTCCACGACGTGGTAAATGATGCCAGAATTGCCGCAAGGCGCGATTTTCCATTCAATTTCCAATTCAAAATCCTCAAATTCGTCGGCAGTCAAAATGTCGCCGCCTTCTGCCGCCTGCCAGCCGCCGTCGGGGTTTGGCTTGGCATCGAGGTGGATGGCGTTGTCGGCCACTATCCACGATTTTCCGATGTTTGTTTTGCCGTAATTGTGCCAGCCGTCGAGGTTTTGCCCGTTAAAAAGCAGTTGCCAACCTTCGGCTTTTTCTTTGTCTGTCAATGTGTTGTCGGCTCTTTGCGCAATCGCCGGGCGCGATGCCACTGTGCCAAAATTGTCGGCGGGAATGGCGTTCATGGTGTACCAAGTCTCGGTGGTCCAGAGTTCGTGACGGAGGTCGCTGATGGGCAGGTTGCGCAGCCGGATGTACACGACGTGTTTCGGTTTGATGCCCGGAATTTCCAAAAACACCTTTTTGCGGTCGGCAGAAACGGAGGCAGATTGCACAGCCAAATCCTCCTCGTCCATTTTTGGGCCGCCGTATTCGATGGTGGGTTTGTACCACCATTGTTTCACGAGATAGTGCGACACGTCCCAGCCGTCGCCTTCGCGCAGCGGCTCGGTGAATTCGATTTCCACGCCGTTGGTTTTTGCTCGCACGGCGAGCATTTCGAAGGTCGAATTGCTGTTGTATTTCATGCGCTGGAGGCCGTACCAAAATTTGTCGGGCTGGCTCCAGTTGCCGGGGTTGCCAATCATGCCGACGTACAACGCGCCGTCGGGGCCCCATGCGAGGCGGTGGGTGCTGCCCTCCAGGCCTTGTGTGAATTTGAACACCGTGCCCTGATAGTCGCCATTTATTTTTTCCATAAAAACACGCTGCAAGCCGCCGTAGCACACGTCGCCGAATATGATTTGGTTTTGGTAAGGCCCGTCGTTGAGCACGGCGGGCTGGGTGGGGGAGTTGCCGATGTCGTCCTGCGGCAGCCACACGACGGGTTGCTGCACCGGCAAATGTGCCACTGCTGCGCTGTCCACCGTATAGGAATTGTAAAATGCGCCGGGTTTCACATGGACGAGTTTGGAAGAGGGGAGCCAGTCGCCCTGATTGTCGGTCACGAAGATTTCGCCGTCAGGGCCGATGCCGATGCCGTCGGGGGTGCGCAGGCCACGCGCGATGAATTCGATGCTACCGTCTTTGAGACTGATTTGCACGACTTTGCCCCTGTCCTCAATTTGCGGGCGGGCGCTGGCACCGCCGGGCAGGATAGCGGTGGCGAGCGCAGCATACAGATAATCACCTTTGTGGGCGAGGCCGAACGCAAATTCGTGGAAGTTGGCGGAGGCTTTCCAGCCTTTGGCAAAACATTGATATTCGTCTATGACGTCGTCGCCATTTTTGTCAATCAACTTCGTAAGTTCCTGTTTTTGAAGGACAAAGATTTCGCCGTTCACAACTTTCAAACCCAATGGCTCGGCCAATCCTTTGGCAATCATTTTCACTTTTATCTTTTTTGGGTCACCGGATTGCACGTTTTCGAGGATATACACGGCACCCAAGGCATCCCAAGTGGAGACGAGCAGCCGGCCGTCGGGCAGGAAGTCCATGCCCGCGACTTTTGGCAAGAATTCGTCGGGGCGGGCTTGCGAGAGGTCGTAGGAAGGGTGCACATCTTGCAATGGAAAACCGTCGCCAGGGATGCCCGTGACCGCGCCGGTCATTTTGCGGAAATCCACCTCACTCTCTGAGCGTCTGTGCGCGAGGTTGTTTTCGGGGATGATTTTGAACTTGGGATCGCTGGAACTCGCCCATTTCAACTGGAGGCCGCGGCCTCCACCGCCTTGAAAGTAGTCAATCTGTAGGGTGTGGTACCCGGCGCGTAGGGCGACTTCTGCTTCCATGGCGTTCATGCCGTGCGGGCCGTCGTTGTCAATCAACATCCGGCCATCGAGATACAAGCGGCTGCCATCGTCGGAGGTAAGTTGGAGCAAGATATTGTCGTCTTTTTCCAAATACAAATAGCCGGAGGCAGACAATGCAAAATCTAATTTGTACGGGCTGAACTCTATGGGGCCGGCATCTATGACACCAGCAATGGCGGTTTCCGTCGGTTGGGCGTTGAAGTTGATGGTGTTCAGGGTCTGGGGTGTGCTATTGAGTTTGAACATTTTGACCAGCAAGCCCGGTGACATATCGCGGTTGCTAAGCCCGTCGTCGGATTTGAGCCACCTGCTTTCGGGAATCTGGGAAAGGTCGGTGGTTTTGCTGCCAGCGCCTTCGCCGTCATCTTCTCCTTCATCGAGCGAAAGGATATAACTGACCATTGCTTTTGCGTCGTCGGGCTGGAGGTCGGGGTGGGCGCTCATAGCCGCCACGCCCCATTCGCCCGCGCCGCCTTTGATGACTTTTTGCGCGAGCGTTTCCACGTTTTCGGGCGTGTTTTTGTATCGCTCGGCGATTTGCACATAACCGGGGCCGACGGTTTGCACGGCTTCATTGTGGCAGGTGCGGCAATCGCTTTTTGCCATAAGCCGTTCGCCGGGGCTGACAGTAAGTTCGCCTGCTGCCTCCGCAAGCCGTTCGGCATCAAATGGATTTGGCACCAGCGGGGTGCTGACGAACATGGTGGCAAATCGCGTTGGCTTGCCGGTGTTCAGCGTCAGTTCGCCGTCGAGCGTGATGGCCGAGATGTTGTCGGTGCTGCTTTCGGCGGGCTTTGTTTCGATGGTTTTCCAAACGCCGTCGGTCTCGATATTGGCTTGGTCGGCGATGCTGCCCACGTTGGCTCGAAGGCTGACGGTCGCGCCCGCCGGGGCATTCTCGATGGTGAATGTGCGCTCGAACCCGCGTTGGCGGTCGTGCTCCATGTATTCGGGGCGTTCGTTGATCCGGATGCGCTGGCCGTCGGCGAGCACGAGGTCGTACATGATTTCGGCTTGTCCCTTTTTGGTGTAGCGATGGCCTTTGTAGTCGGTGCGTGGGGTTTCGGTTTTGCCACCGACGGTGACGACCCAGGGTTGGCCGTGTTTGTTCTCGAACCACGATGGGCCGACGCTCATGGGCTGAGGCCCGTGGCGTGTATCATAGACCGCACCGGTAAAATCCACGTTGCCGGCCCAAGCCTTGTAGAGTGCGCAGGAGTCGGTGGAATATGACACCCAAAGGTTGTCGTTCAGCGCAAAAGTTATCATGCGAGGCTGCCTGTCCATGACGGAGCGGAACACCCAGGGATCGTTGGGTCGTTCAGCGGCTTGGGTGTAGGCTTGGTCGCGGCGACCGGCAAAGTACCAGAGCGCGGCGAGGGCGAGCAGGATGAGGAGGAAGAGGGTGCGAGTTTTTGTCATTTTATTTGAAAAAGTTTAGCGCAGCAATCCGGCTCAAAAAGAGGCTTTTGGCTGGAATGCCGAAATTTTTTTCGGGAAAAATAAAAAAATAGGGTGGCGAAATTCGGAAAGGACAGGGGCGAAGGTAGGCGTTCGGAGATTTTCTCAAAAGAAATTTTCAGCTCGAAAAATGGTGGTTTTGATTTTCCGGATTCGCAAGGTTTTTGAACCCTCATCGGGCTTGGCCGCAGAAAATCTTAACGAAGTGTTTAATTCGTCGCGGGGCAATTATGTGACAGATGCTTACTACTTTTGCTGTAGTTTTCACGAAAAGTTGATTCCCCCCGCTATGATTCGAATCCTTACATGCTCTATTTTCGGACTGTTGTTTTTGGGTTTTTCCAACCTGTCCGCTCAAGATTTTCGGGTGCAAATCGCTTCTTTCGAGACACCCATGCCCGATACTTTTTTTCACGAAAAAGGCATTCAGAATTTCATCGTCAGCCACGATATGATGGGCATGTACCGCTATTTCGTGGGTTCTTACAGAACCCGCGACGACGCGGAAATGGTGCGGCAAGAGATGGTGGAGAGCGGATTCCCGTTCACGACTATCATTGATTTGGAAGAGCAGCGGGTGCTTGCCAATATGGATTGCCCCTACGACCGCCCCGGCTATTTTCGCAAGCCAGAACCCAAGCAGGGCACTGCGCTACACACTGTCTTTTTCGATTTTGGCCGTTCCAATTTGTCGGAAGAATCAAAAGTGGAATTGGATGCCGTGTGTCAAAAAATGAAAGGAAATGCCAGCCTTATTTTGAACCTCGGCGGCCACACCGACGCTATCGGCGATGCGCGGGCCAACGTCCAACTCGCCACCGAACGCGCCCGCGCCGCCCGCGATTACCTGATAAACAAGGGCATCCGCGCCGACCGGATGTTCATAAAAGTATTCGGAGAATCCGCCCCCCAAGCAGCCAACGCGGAAGAGGACAACGACGGGCAAAAGGGCGCAGACTTACCCGAAAACCGCAAATGGAATCGCCGCGTGGAGCTGATGCTGTCGGAAGAAACGGACGTAGCAAAAACAAGCAAAGGGGGAAAATGAGTGATTGGGGACTGGTTATTTGGTTATCTGTTGATTCGGTTATGAGCGTCAAATAACCAACTCAACAAATCACCGAATCACCAGCAGTTCACCATCTCCGCCGCCCCAACGAAAGCACCGTGGCGGCCAAAAATAGCGCAATCACAGACATGAAATAAACTACATCGCGGGTGTCGAGCACACCGCGGCTCACTGAATTGTAGTGATATTCGATGCCGATGGATTGCACAATGTCGTCTGTTTTTCCAAAAAAAACGGGCAGACGGCTGAGATAGTCAAAAGCGAGATAGACGAAAAAACACAGGAAGGTGGCGAGCACAAAAGCGACTATTTGGTTGTTGGTCAATGAACTGGCGAAAACGCCGATGGCCACGAACGCCGCCGCCAAAAACAGCAACCCGATGTAGGAGCCGAGTATGCCGCCGGAATCCAGGTTGCCCGGAGGTGCGCCGAGTTGATACACCGAAAAATAGTACAACACCGACGGCACGAGTGCAAATGCCACGAGCGCAAAGCAAGCGAGGAATTTGCCGCCCACGATTTGCCAATCGGTGATGGGGCGCGTGACCAACAGCTCAATCGTGCCGGTTTGTTTTTCCTCTGCAAAAGTCCGCATCGTGACCGCCGGGATGAGGAACATGAACACCATCGGCGCGATGCCGAAAAGGGTGTCGAGGTTTGCGTAACTGTTGTCCAGCACGCTGAATTCCGGGAACACCCACATAATCAGCCCCATCAGCACGAGGAATACCCCGATGACGATATAGCCGATGATGGAAGAGAAAAAGGTGTTGATTTCTTTGAAAAATATGGAGAGCATGGGTGGGTCAAAAATGCACGAGAATCTTTTTGTTGCTCATTTCGACGACCGAATGTTGGTGCAACAAGAGTTCTATCTGATCAAAATTTTGTTAAAAAATGACTGCGTAAATGGTGTCAATAATAAACTTCATGCCGCAAGCACTTTGTGAATGCTTTTCACCCGCACCAACTGCGAGGCAAAGTCAAGGCAGGCCAGCAAATCTTCTCTTTCCAAATCGGGATAATCTTCCAAAATCTCCTCAATGGTCATACCTGCGGACAAGAGATCGAGCATGATTTCTACCGGGTAGCGCATGTTCCGAATGGTGGGTTTGCCGAAACAAACATTCGGGTTGATGGTGATGCGGTCAAGCAGCGATTGAGCCATAGTTTCTGGTATTTTTTTGCAAAGTTACGCGATTGTGGCCTCATTTCGTCAATTGCTGGAACACCTCCTCCACCGAGTAGTCTTCTTTTTTCAATTCCAACAAAGTCAATTTGTTCGCCACCGCAAAAGCGAATATTTCCGCCCGGATGTCCTTGTCGGCAGGGGCAGCGAGTTGCCACTGATTTTTACCGACGGATTTCACAGACTGCACGTTTTTGATTTTTGCCAACCCGTTTTTATCGGCAGCCTCCGCAAATTCGACCTTGACGACGCTCTGCCCCGTGAATTGTTGCTTCAACTCCTGAATCGGCGCGTCGGCCACCAATTTTCCTTTGTTGATAATGATGGCGCGGTCGCATACCGCCTCCACTTCGCCGAGGATGTGTGTGCTGAGGATGACTGTTTTTTCCTTTCCTAAATCCTTGATTAACTGTCGAATCTCCACAATTTGGTTGGGGTCAAGGCCGCTCGTCGGCTCATCCAAAATCAGCACCTGCGGGTCGTGGAGCATGGCCTGCGCCAAACCCACGCGCTGGCGGTAGCCTTTGGAGAGTTCGCCGATTTGTTTGTGGCGGTGGCTCGTGAGACCGGTGCGCTCCACCATTTCGTCCACCCGTTTGCGCGGGTTGGCCACGCGGTGCAGCCCGGCGGTGAAGGCCAAGTATTCGCGGACGTACATATCGCGGTAGAGGGGGTTGTGCTCCGGCAGATAGCCGACGCGGGCGCGAGCCTCCATGGGCTGCTCGGCCACGTCGAAGCCACAAACTTCGGCGGTGCCGCCGCTCTGGGGCAGGTAGCCGGTAATGATTTTCATGGTGGTCGTCTTGCCCGCGCCGTTGGGGCCGAGGAAGCCGAGCACTTCACCTTTGTGCGCCTCGAACGTGACATCGTCCACGGCGCGTTGGGTATCGTATATTTTGAGCAGGTGGGAGACTTTTACGGACACTTTTTTAGAAGTGAGAGAGTGAGAGGGGTGAGCGTTTTTCGAGGCAAAAGTACCAAAAAACGTCCGCGCCAAAACACTTCCGTTATTCCAGCAAAACCGTCCAAACGAAAAGCCGCCCCGCGCCGTTTGTGCGTACATCGTTTCAACATCGAATTTGAAAAACAAAAACCATGTTCAAAAACACTTTTTTACCAACAATCGGCCTGCTTTTCGTTAGCCTAAACCTATTTTCGCAAACCGCGCCTTCCCACGCCGGGCTGGATTCTTTGTTGCAAAAGTATGTGTCGGAAAACGGCAAGGTTGACTATAAAGAATTGAAAGCCAACAAAGAAGCCCTTTATGCTTATTGCCAAATTTTGACCGAAAACCCTGTGCAGGAAGTGTGGAGCCGGGAAGAAAAATTGGCTTATTGGATAAATGCCTACAACGCGTTCACGCTCAAACTTATCGTGGACAACTACCCCACGAAAAGCATCATGAACTTCGACGGCGGCAAAACTTGGGACGTGCGGCGCATCAAACTCGGCGACAAAAAATACAGCCTGAATCAAATCGAAAACGACATCATCCGCCCGCAGTTCAAAGACCCGCGCATCCATTTTGCTGTCAATTGTGCGGCCAAAAGTTGCCCGCCACTCTGGAACCGCGCCTACACCGCCGAAAACCTCGATTCCACGCTCGAAGCCCGCACCCGCGCTTTTATCAACGACCCAAATTTCAACACCATCACCGCCGCCAAAGCCTCGGTCAGCAAAATATTCGAGTGGTACGCCGCCGATTTTGGCGATTTGAAGAAGTACCTGAACAAGTACGCAGCCACCCAATTGAGAGGCACAGCAGTGGTCGCGTTCAAAGAGTACGATTGGGGGCTGAATGAGTAGGATTGAGTTTTTGAGTGCGTGAGTTTTTAGAGCATTCTGCTAAATATTCATCTCACACACTCAAAAACTCACGCACTCACACACTCACACACTCACACACTCACACACTCACACACTCACACACTCATTTCACCTTCTTCAGTTCCCGCTGAAACACCTCCTCCAACTGCTCGGCCTTCAGATTTTTGGCCACGATGATGCGGTCTTTGTTCAGGATGTAAAGTTCCGGCGTGATGTCCACGAAATATTTGGCGTAGATGGCGCGGTTGGTCGGGTCGTGGACCACGGGGAATTGGAAGCCGTGTTTTTGGACAAAAGGTTTCAATTCTTCTGCCGTGGTGTTGACGCCGATGCCAAAAAACTCCACACCTTTTGCCTTCCAGTTGCGGGCGATGGTCTGGATTTTCGGCGCATCTTTTTGGCAATGTTCGCAGTCGGGGCTGAACATGAACACGACCACCAGCGGCGAGGTTAATTCATAAAGACCTTTTTCTTGGCCGGTGAGCACATCTTTTGCGCGCACGTCGGGGCCTTTTTTCCACATGAGGCTGGCCTCCATTTCCCAAACGTGCTTTTGCAGTTTTTCCAGGCTTTCAGGTTTGTCCCAGAAAGCCAATTCGGGCGTGAAAAAGGTTTTGACAATGTGGACGTACACCGCCTCGCCATCCATCACGGTCGTCTTTGTGTTTTCGTACTGCATGGCAATCCAGTTGGAGAAAAACTGAAAATAAGGCTTGTGCGGCAGCACCCGGCGGATGAGCGCGTCGGCCACCGGGATGATGGAGTCGCGGTTTTGGGGCGTCATATCCTTGATGTAGCGGCGGAGTTTGTTGCTCACCACGGGGGTGCGCAGAAGGCGCTCGTCCGCGAAATCCACGTTGTCCCAGAAATGGCCGCGATAGTGCATCAGTTGCGCCAGCGTGTCGAGGTCGCCGTTGGCTTTCCGCGGGTAAGTCAGGTCGGGGTTTTGGCCCGCCTTTTTGAATTTGGTAAAAAACGCATCGGGGTATTTTGTGTAAATTTCTTCGAGGTGTGCTTTCCGCTCCTCCAGAATCTGCGTCTGGCGCTCCTTTGCTTTTTGGTATTCCGGCGAAGATTCTGGTTTCCCTTTCATCTGCTCAAACAACTGGTTCAGTTCGGGGTCTTGCTTGGCCTGAAAAAGATAATTTTTGTAAAACAACTCGGTGTTCACAGAGCCATCTACCTGCATCGTGCCGCCGATGTCAGATGCTTTTGCGCTTATTTTGAAACGCTGGTCTTGGTCAATCAGGATGGAAAAATTTTTGCTGCCCGGCAGCAAAAAGGTGTAAAATCCCGAGAGCAGGGGGTTTTTGCGGCGAATCTCGAACCGCCCGGTGGCATCCACCACCGCCGAATCGGCGATGTAGTTGCGGTCGCCGTATACCCCAATCAGGCGGGTTTTCCCGGCGGGGACACCCTCGATTTGGACTTCGATAAGGGTGCTGTCCATTGTTTGTGCGGATGCTGCAAACGACGCGCAGAGCAGCGCGGCCAACGTGATTAGTCTCAAATAATTCATCTTTCGTGTCAATTTTTGTTGAATCAGGCAGGGGCCAAATGGTCGGCAAAAATAGAGCCTCCTCCCGGGGCGAAGAAAACGTTAGCGATTTGTTGACAAACCTTTCCGTTGCAGAGGCATTTATGAAAAAACTGTTTTTGTCTGCACGGCACTTTCTAATTTCGTCCCGCAAAAATTCCTTTCAACATGGAGTCCATCGCCGAATATTTTGCTGAAATGCCCTCCGCGCACCGCGCCGCCATCCTCGTGGGCGGCCTCGCGTTTTTTCTTTTGCTGGAAAGCGGCATCCCGTTGTTTCGCTGGAAATACAACAAGCCCGCGCATACGGGAGTCAATCTGTTTTTCACGCTCACTACCGTGCTGGTCAATTTTCTGCTCGCGTTTCTGCTGCTGCTGTCCAGCGATTGGGTGGTAGCCAACCAATTCGGCATACTGCAATGGCTGCCCGAAATGCCGCTCGCGCTATTTTTCCTCATCGGCCTGTTGCTGCTCGACCTCATCGGGGCGTACTTCGTGCATTGGGCGGAACACCGGGTTAAATGGATGTGGCGCTTCCATTTGGTGCATCACACCGACACGAATGTGGACACCACCACTGCCAATCGCCACCATCCCGGAGAGAGTGTTTTTCGGTTTGTGTTCACCGCCGCCGGAGTCATCGTTTGTGGTGCTCCGATTGGTTTAGTCTTTCTGTATCAATCTCTTTCGGCGGCTTTGTCGCAGTTCAACCACGCCAATATCCAGTTCCCAAAGTGGCTCGACGACGCGCTCAGTTGGGTCATCGTCACGCCCCGGATGCACCGGGTACACCACCACTACACGTTGCCATACACGGACACGAACTACGGCAACATTTTCTCGATTTGGGACCGCCTGTTCGGCACGTTTTCTAAAATGGACAATGAAAAAATCGTGTTCGGTATTGACACGCACCCGGACGCGGAGGAACATTCGAAAATTGGGAATTTGATGAAAATCCCTTTTCAGCGATACCGCCCGCCGGTGGGTGGGAAGTTTGGGGAATGATGGTTTTCACAAAAAATCCACATCCACGTCATACGGGTATGACATCAAGTACTCCAGCGCTTTTTCAATCGGAAAACCCTCAAACACGACGGAATAGAGCATATCCGTGATAGGGACGTGGAGTTTGTATTGGCGGGCGAGTTGGTGGGCGATGCGCAGGGTGCGTACACCTTCGGCGAGTTCGGGCATGGTGTCGCGGATTTGTGCGGTGGTCTCGCCTTTGGCGAGGCGTGTGCCGAACGTGTAGTTGCGGCTGTTGCTGCTTGTCGCCGTGGCCACAAGGTCGCCTATGCCCGCCACGCCGATAAAAGCTTGGCTCGACGCGCCGAGCGATTTTCCAAAATACACCATTTCCGCCAGCCCCCGGGCGATGAGCAAGCCCTGGATATTGCGCCCCAGCCCCAACCCGCCGAGGATGCCGGAGCCGAGCGCGACGATATTTTTCAATGCCCCGGCCAACTCCGCGCCGAGGATGTCGTAAGAGCCAAAAACGTGGAATCGCTGGCTGTTGAGCGCCGTTTGTCCCGCCTGAATGACCTCCCGGAACCGGCTGCCAACGAGTGTGGCGGTGGGTTGTCCTTCCATGATTTCGGTGGCGAGGTTTGGCCCAGAAAGGCAACCGACACGCACCACACTGCTTTCTTCGCGCACGACCTCGCTCATGGTGCGCACATTGGAGCGGGTGAGTACGAGGCCGGGCTTTTCCAAATCGTCTTCTTCCAAATCTTTCAAATCAAAACCTTTGGTGCCATGTATGATGATATGGTGCGGGCGCAGGTATTGGGCCAATGCCCGCAGCATGGGCCTAAAACTGGTGGACGGAATGATAGGCATGATGAGTGTGCAGCGCCGCGCCACCTCCTCTATATCGTTGGTGGCGGTCACCCGCGGAGCCATCTCCACACCGAGGTGGGTGCGGGTCTGATTGATGGTATCCACCGTTTCCTGTTTGCGACTGAACAGCAGGACGTCGGCATTGTAAGCTAGCAAGTTGGCAATCGAAGTGCCAAAACTACCCGCGCCAATGACGCCTACGGGGTTGAAAGGAGAAGCCATTTTAGTTGTTCGTTTACCCGCCATATCCTTGGCGAAGGCGGGTTCTTAGTTGTTCGTTTACTCGCCATAGCCTTGGCGAAGGCGGGTTGTTCGTTCGCCACTGTCCACCGTCTATCGTATCCCCTCCGCCGTGATTGTTTTTGTCCAAAGTTCCTTTCCGGCGATGTCGTAATTTTTGATTTCCAATTGGCGGCTGGTGCGCGGGCCGCTGAACCGGAGCATGGAAAAGTTATGTTGCCCGACAAATGTGCCTTCCACCCGGTGGCTGTTGGATTCTTTGCTCCCCGCATCGGCATACACGCCAGACGTGAGGGGTGAGGTGGTCAGGTCATAGACCCAATTGCCGGCTTTGTTTTTTATAGCGCTCAGTTCGGTAAAATGCCGGTCGCCGGTGAGGAAAACCACACCTTTTATATTTTCTCGTTCAATAAAATTCAAAATCGTGTCGCGCTCGGCGGGGAACAGGTGTATGTAAGTTTCGTGGCGGTCGTTGGTCGTAACTACTTGGCCGCCAATAGCCACTATCTTAAATGGGGCGGTACTTGCTGCCAGTGCTTGGAGAAACCAGTTGAGTTGTTCCTTGCCAAGAGCCGAGCGGTCGGGGCAAGTTTTGCAGCGATTGGGCGTGCGGAAATAGCGGTTATCGAGCAGGAAAAAATCCATATCTATGAAGTCAAACTTGGTAGTGCAGCCTTTTTGGCCGTTCACGCCAAAAGTTGGGTTACCCCAAAAATCGCGGAATGTCTCCCATGCCATGTCTTTATGCACCCATGTGCCGTCCGAGTCGTTGGGGCCGAAGTCGTGGTCGTCCCAGATGGCGTAGTGTGCTGTTGAGGCTAGCAGCGGTTGCATTTCTGGTATGGCGCGGGCATGGGTGTTGCGGTGCACCATGCCGGTGCGCGTGTTCCAGTCCGGCTCGCGGTAATAGACATTGTCGCCCAGCCAGAGCATCACATCGGGTTTTTGCTGGTGGATGCTGTTAAATATCTGATAATTAGAGCCATAAGGTTTGCCCGGGCGGTCAAACGGCTCCTCATTGATATAAGTACAACTGCCGGCGGCCACCGAAAAAGGCGGCGGGTCAGTGCGCCAGCGCCAGATGGGTTGGGTTTTGAAAGTGGTGGGGTAGGGGAGTTTGACGGTTTTGCGATTGATGTTTATCCGGTAGGTGTATTCCGTGCCGGGCTGCACTTGGTCGGCGATACATTTAGCCGTGTAGCCGTTTTCTTTCCAAGTCGGCATTTCTGTCGTGCTGTATATTTTCTCTGGTTTGCTGGTTTCCCAATATTCCATTGACACATAAGCAGATGACTTTGTTTGTACCCAGACCAG
>CAYZVM010000073.1:21211-25901 GCA_964481485.1 uncultured Saprospiraceae bacterium
GCTTGTTTGTTCCAAAATAAAAATCTTACTTTGAACCAACAAATTAATAAAAAGGAGGTCCACCATGACAACACGAATCGCTTATCTCGCCATTATCCTCCTCACGCTCCCCTTCTCCGCGCTTGCTCAATCGGCGGAAAAAACGTACTCCAAATCATTCAACACCGACGGCAAAGGAACGATTACGCTTGACTTGCCCGGTGCCATTGATTTGAAAATATGGGACACGCCCACCATCCGTATCAGCTTTACCGTCAGTATGCCTTCCGGCAGTGGTGCCATGCTCGGCGAACTCGCCAACGTCGGTCGCTACAATCTCGTGTCGAAGTCCGACGGCGATGTGCTGACCATCACTGCGCCCAATATGCAAAAGCAAATCCGGGTGAAGGGAGAGGAGATTCGGGAGACAATTACTTACGTGGTTTTTGTGCCGCGCGACCTGAAAATCGAAATGCCCAACGCCGACGCATTTGCCGTAAAAAGATAAGATGTAGTTTTCCAACCCACCCATGTTAGAAGGCATGTCCATTGGCGTGCCGCCGACAAACAGTTTGATTGCCTGTACCGCGTTTGCGTGTGCGGGCATTTTTTTGCCCTTTTGAAATCCGCCGAACTGACCGAACTTTGCAGGGCAATTTTTTATTTTTCTTACGCCTCTCACCGTTCTCACCCTCTCATATTTATGTTCCCCCGACTGCTCGCACTTTTTTGTTCACTTGTTCTCGCAGCCTCTGCGCATGCCCAAATGCAACGCACGATTTATCAGGTTTTTGATGTAGATTCCGTCAAAACTGTCAATTTGGAAATAGCCGACATCTACGAGATTTACTCGTGGGCCGGCAGTACCATCCTCATCGAGACCAACGTGCAACTGTCGCACGGCTCTGCCGAAATACTCGATTATCTCATCAAAGAAGGCCGCTATGATGTGGCGATGGACACCGTCGCTATGCCAGCAGTGCGGATTTATACCAAAATGCCCGACCGCAAAAAGAAGCGGGTGAAGACGCCCGACGGCGAAATCACCGAAATCCCGGAGGCCAAGGTTTTTGTGCCAGACACTTTCATCTGGACGGATGACAGAAAGTTGTTAACGCGAAAGACCGACTGATGTGCCGATTGCCGATTCCTTGTTTTTTGCAGGTTTGCCTTTTGCTTTTTTGCGGCTCGTGTGGCCAAACCAAAAACGCGCAAGCTGTCATCCATACCAGCATGGGCGACATACGGGTGCGGCTGTTCGATACTGCCCCGCGACACCGCGACAATTTTATTTTTTTGGCTGAAAACAACCCCAACGATACGCTGTTTTTTTATCGCATCGAACGCGACTTCGCCATTCAATTCGGGCCGGAGCCAGACGAAATAGCGCATGATTCCGCCTTGGAGCCGGAAATCGAAGCCCCGCTGCTCACCGGTGCTTTGGCTGCCGCAAAAGTTGATTCGCTCCCACTTTCGGATGGCACGGATTTTTTCATAGTGCTGGGTCGCCCGCAAACAGATGCCTCGCTCAGCGAGGTTGAGCAAAAAACCTCCATCCGTTTTTCCCAAAAAGAACGCAACCTCTACAAAAAACACGGTGGTCTGCCACAACTGCACGCGCAATACACGGTTTTTGGGGAGATAACGGAAGGTTTGGATGTCGCGCACAAAGTCGCCGCGCTGCCGCGCGACGCAGCGCGAAGGCCGCTACAAGAAGTGAAAGTTTGGGTGGAAATCCGTGAGCGGTAGGCCGTTTGCAGTGGACAGTTTGCAGTTTTCCTCGAACAAAAACATTTACGACTTCTCCGTAAAAAATGCCCGATGCTGCTCCTGCGCGAATTTTTCGGCATTGAATTCCTGCGAACCACCTTTCGGAATCGAGAGCGACTGCCAGTTTTCGCCCGCCAGCATACGGCACACATAAACCAATTGGCCGATGTGGTAGGGATAGTGGGCGAGTTGGCGCGACAGTGCTTCCAGCACGGTGTGACCTTGATTCCGGATAAAAACGATTTTGCTTAAATCGTTCTCTGTCAGCGGATTTACGGCGTTGGAAAAACACGCCCAACCCGCATTCCAAGCCGCGAGCAGTTCTTCTTTGTTGGCATAGTCGTTTTCAAATTCCGCTTCCCGGTCGCGCCAGGGTTTTTCGCCGTCGGTCGTGAGGAAGTCGGTGAAGCGGCTCAACATATTGCCGCTCAAATGCTTCACGATGACAGCCACGCTGTTGCTTTCGGGCGAAGGTTGCCAGTGAATGTGCTCGTCGCCGATTTGGGCGAGTGCTTTGTCGCCGAGTTCGCGGTAATATTGGAAGAGTTTTTTTGTGCTGTCGAGGTAGTTGAGTTGGTGGGCGGTTTCCATGATCTTTTTGATAAATCGTTATTTTTTTCTGTAAAATGCCACTGTTTCTTCCAGCCCCTTCTGGTTGGGCGTGGGTTTCATGCCGAAAGTGCGTTCAAATTTTTCGGAAGAAAAAATAAAGTCGTGCGTGAACTGGTAGTTCATCTCTACCATTTCGCGGAACAGGCGGCTGCCGAGGCCCATCAGGCGCAACACAAAAGTGGGTGTTGTTTGAAATTTGGGCGCTACACCAAACGCTTTCGCCGCGGCGTTCACCCAATCTTTTCCGGTCCATTGTTCGGCGGAACTTGGCAGGTGCCAGACTTGCCCGTTCGCACGGTCGTCGGTGCCAAGCATGGCCAGTGCCGGGCCAATGTCCCGGACGTATGTGTAAGTATGAATTTTGTCGGCACGTCCCATCACGAAAGCGGATTTTCCTGCCGACAAACGCTCGAAAACGGTAGCATTCAAAACGCTCGTGTTGCAATCGGGGCCGTAAAAATCTGCGGCACGGGCAATACAGCCGCGCAGGCCATGATTTTTAAAAGCGTCGAGCAATCGTTCGGCGATTTGTTTTCTGACTTTCCCCTTTTCGCTGACGGGACGATAAGGCGTTTCTTCCGTCATGGCGCCTTTCACAAGTCCGTAAGAATACACGTTGTCCAAAAACACAAATTTGGCGTTGTTGGCGCGGCAGGCTTCGATGCAGTTTTCCATGATAACCGGCCAGTCGCGGCGCCACACATTGATGTTGTATTCCAAACCTACGAGCAGGTAAACGACTTCCGAGCCGCTTACGACGTCGAGCACTTCTGCGAGATTGGTCACATCGGCCTGCCGGTGTTCCCAAACGCCGGGAAAAGGCCGGCGGCTTACCCCCCGGACTTTGATATTTTTTTTGCGAAGCGCTGCCGCCAGCCCGGGGCCTGTGGCGCCATTGATGCCAAGGATTGTGTGCATGATTGAGTGTTTTGCCTGAATATTTTGCACAAAAATACCGCCCCGTTGCGGGGCGGCAAGTTTTCCCTCGCAAATGGCGGAGATAATTCGTTGGGTGGTCGAATTCGGGAGTTGAGTGGTGTTAGCGCAATTCGCCCGGCACCACGCTCACACTTTTCAAACTCCCGTCGCGCAGCACCCAGAGGTTGATTTTGCGGCCAATTGTCGTCTCGTCGAGCACTTTGTGCAGCAAATCAATCGAGTCAATCGGCTTGCCTTCGAACTGCACGATGATGTCGCCTGCCCGCAAATCCGAATTTCCCGCTGGGCCGTCGGCTTCCACGTTTTGGATTTGGATGCCGCCTTTTGTGCTGACTTCCAATGCGTTGAGCCATTTGGCGGGAAGTGGCACAGCCTGCGCCGCAATGCCAAGATAGCCCCGGCGCACTCGCCCTTCGAGTATCAATTTGCCGACGACAAATTTTGCCAAATTGGAAGCGACGGCAAAACATAGCCCTTGTGCCGGAAGAATGACCGCTGTGTTCACCCCGATTGCATTTCCGAAACTGTCAATGAGCGGGCCGCCGGAATTGCCGGGGTTCAGTGCCGCGTCGGTCTGAATCACGTCGTCTATGAGCCGGCCGTTTTGACTGCGGAGCGTACGCCCCAAAGCACTGACGACGCCCGCCGTCACGGAATATTGAAAACCGTAAGGGTTGCCGATGGCGATAGCAATTTGGCCGACTTGAAGGCGATCACTTTCGCCAAATGCGAGCGTGGCGAGGTTGTCGCCGTCTATTTTCACCACCGCCACGTCGGTGGCCGGGTCGTCGCCCACCACGCGGGCGTGGAAGGAGCGGCCATCGGGCAGGCTGGCTTCTATTTGGGTGGCACCATTGACGACGTGACTGTTTGTCACCACAAACCCGTCGGTGCTGATGACGAAGCCGCTGCCAGTGCCAAACGGCTCCTGCGGCTGGCGGGGGTTCTGCTGGCGGCGATTTTGAGGCGTCGGTTTTTGGACTTTCAGGTGGACGACGGCGTTGCTCACGCGGCGCGCGACACCCGTAACTGTTTGGGAATAAGCATCAAGGAGGTAATCGTCCTGTCCGCTGACCCGGCTTTGACGCTCGTCGCTGTTCGCTGCTGCGCCTTCGGTTGCAAGAAAATTGAGCATGACAAAATGTGGGTTTTGAAGAAAAAATGCCGGGGTATAGGATGTCTCCGAAAAGGAAATCCATTGGGCGAGAATTGTGCCACAGGTTTTTGCGGACAAATTGGCAGGGCGGCCGTTAATATTTTCCTAAAAATGTTTTCTCCCCAACCCTGCGGCTAACACCGCGTGTCTTTTGCGGCATCTGAAATTTTCTCAAACACTAAACACATAAGTAGTTCTTTGAAATTAGTTTGTATTATTTTTGTGAGATGGGAA
>CAYZVM010000074.1:0-25205 GCA_964481485.1 uncultured Saprospiraceae bacterium
CCTTACTCTTTTTTTGTAGGGATTTTCAGGCAGCTCCCTCGCCTCCCGACCATGTGGCACGGCAGGAAACGTATTTTCTTACAATTCTGGATCGTACTCGCTGCCGTCAGCAGGTTTGAGGCCTCCAGTTATGATGAGAATCAGGTCAATCAACGCCCAAATGCCGCAGCCTCCCAAAGTCAGCAGTTGGATGATGCCGATGCCGATATAGCCCAAGTAAAAACGATGGATTCCGAGAAAGCCGAGAAATAGAGCGAGCAATAAGGCGACCAACTGGCTTTTAGGGGTACCTGCTGTGCCGTCTGCACGGCGCAATTCTTTTTTCATCGCTTTTTGAGCGGCTTTCAGCGCAACCACCTGTTTGAGCGACATCTTTTCGCCAGTGGCTGCTTTCACTTTTTTCGGCGTGATCTTCAAAAACTCGTCGGGTGTCATGTTCAACAAACCACCGGGAAGCAGTGCGTTTTGTTGCGTCAGCATTTTGGCGACGACGACTTGTTTTGCATTTTCAGCACCCGTAGTTGCCTGTATAGGCATAGTTTGGGCAAATCCAAAAATGAGCAAGAGTGTAAAAAAGATTTGTTTCATCCTACAATTTTAGGTTTGGTTGACATAATGCCCACCCGTATCGCCCTTGGGCTTCCGCGCCCTACTCTTTTTTTACAGGGATTTTCAGGCACCTCCCTTTCCCTCTCCGAATGGTGCATCGAGGGGGAATGCTGCGGCAAATATTGGATGTGTTCGCGACACTTCATACACCCCTATCCAATAAAAAATGAAGTCCCCACAAATCACCGCATTGCTTGGCGTGGTTTGCGAAAATCCCCAACTTCGCCCCACAACAAACAGACAGCATGAAAATCGCCGTTTTTCCCGGCTCGTTCGATCCTATCACCGTTGGCCATGTTGATTTAGTGAAACGAGCCTTGCCATTGTTCGACAAAATCGTCGTTGCAGTCGGTGTCAATTCCCTGAAAAAATACCTTTTCCCGCTCGACCAGCGCCTCGAATGGCTGCGTCAGGTGTTTGCTGAATATCCTGCCGTCGAGGTGGATTTTTTTGAAAACCTCACCGCCGACTACTGCAAGCGTATCGGTGCGCGCTACCTCCTGCGCGGCCTCCGCAATGCTTCCGATTTCGACTACGAAAAAACGATTTCCCAACTCAACCATATTATCGGCGACGGCATCGAGACGGTATTCCTTATTTCCCAGCCCGAGTTTTCGCACATCAGCAGCACCATCGTGCGCGAAATCATCGTGGGCGGCGCGGATGCCACGCCGTTTTTGCCGAAGGAGATAAAAATCAAGTTAGAGGAATAAAAACGAAACCCGTCCTACGGCTCAAAGCCATAAGACGGGTTGAAAATTCGATTGGTGGCACGACTTCGAGTCGTGCCACCAATTTCTTTAACGGCTCACCACCACTTTCCCACTCTGCACCAAGCCATTCGCTTCTAATCTGAAAAAATAAAGGCCATTGGGCAAGTCAACTGTCTCAACTCGCTGCAAACCCGGCCGAATCTGCTGCGTTGAAACAACCCCTCCCAATGCATTGAAAATGCTCAGTTCGCCACCTTTTTCGCTGTAAAAACCAACATAGTCGCTGGCGGGATTCGGGAAAAGGGCGAGTTTGTTTTCTCCTTTCGCGGGCGAAATGCTCGAACTCGTTTCCGATACTTTCAGCCGGTTGTTGTTCGTGATGACCGGGCTGTTGAAATCGAAGTAAATCGCAGCTTGTTTGTTCACCTCCGAACCGATAGGCAGGTTTGGCGCAAGGTCAATCTCGTACTGAATCGAGCCGATGCTGTTGGCAAAATCGCTCGTAGAATCGGGCAGGTTGATGTTCGGGAATTTGAACACCAGCACATCGTTGTCACCTTCCAGCGTCACGTTCACGTCGTGCGAGGTCGTGATGTTTTTGATAGAGGCGAGATTGAGTTTGGTGTCCAAAGTATCGCGCACGATGACGAGATTGGCGGGTGCGGTGCCAGTATTTTGAAAGAAAATTTGATAGGTAATCGTGCGGTCAACGTTCTTCAAAATATCGCCGCCGTCGCGGGGATTGCCGTTGCGGGCAGGATAGGCGAACACACTGTTGGGGTCGAACGAGCCGACCACTGTGTTGAACAAAGTAGAAACATTGTTGTCGGGTGTCGGGTCGCCGTTCGGAGGTGTCACAGTGGCGCGGGTGATAAATTCTGTGTTTGCTGGCGTGGTAGTCGGTGTTTCAAAATCTACTTGAAACAACTCGCAACCACCGGGCGCGATGCCTGGGAAAGTGAAAATTGCTTCGTTGTTCGGAACACCTGCCGTTTCAGCATTAAAGGTGAAAGTGCCTGCGTGCTGTGTGAATGACGCAGCCGCCATGCTGCCAAAGAAATTGCCGTATTCCACCGTGACCGAGCCGTTGTTCATGTTGCTGCCATCATTGCAGACATCAAAACGCAAGGAGTACGGGAAGCCCGGCTGCGCGGTGCGCAAAGCCCTGTGCTTCACGCGGTGGTCGGTGGGATTTGGATTGAAAAAATGGAAATCGAGGCCAGAGACGGTGTTTCCAATGACGGCATTGACGGTATGAAAACCACCCGGCGGGCAAGCGATGTCGGCAGGGTCGTAACTGGCTGGCTGGAGGTCGAAAGTGCCGTCAGGAAGCAATGCCTCAAACACACCATTTGCATCCGTAAAATTCAAAGCACCCGAGGGAGTCGTGCGGATAAGTTGGAACGGAATGCCTGCCGTGCCATTGCAACCTGCCACGCCCACATCGTTGAACAGAGTGCCTGTGGCCAACGCCCCGCAAGGGTCGTTGAATTGAAGCGTGTCGTTGCTGTACAGGCTGAAGTTGAAATATTTGATGCAAGAACCCGCTCCCGTGACGGTGACGGCATAGTTGCCAAAAGTGAGGTTGTGCACATCGGGCGTGGTAGCCCCCATGCTCCAGTCGTATTGCACATTGGGCATGGTCACGCCGACGACGGCAGCCGCGCCGTAGCCCGTCAGGCAGTCAACTTCGTCCACCACCAATTCGGGGTCGAAGCCGCCGATATCCGGCAAAGTGACATTTGTGCTCGTGTGGCAGTAGTTGGGGAAAGGTGTGGAAGCAGAAAGATAATATTGCCCACCTGCCAGATTTTGCATAGCAGCTATGTTGTTGGCGGTGAAGCCGTCAGGGCCATAAGAGTAAAAATTGTACGGCGGAATGCCGCCCGTGATGCTGATATTCAATGCGCCACTTGCCCCGTTGGTGCAATCGGCAGGGTCAACGGTATAGGCGATTTCGATGGGCGGCGCTATGGGCGCGGCAATCGTGACATCTTTTGTCAATGTGCAGCCCAACGCGGTCGTCACTGTCACGCTGTGTACACCCGGGCTGAGCGAGTTGGCGGACGACCCCGTGCTGCCGTTGTCCCACAAATAACTGACAGCAAGGTCGTTGAAAACATAACAGGAAGCCATGCCGTTGTTTCCAGCATAACATTTTGACGAGTTGTCGTAAACATTCAATTGCGGTACAGTGACTTGCACTTGATTGACAGCGCTGCAACCAAGCGCGTCAGAGGCTGTGACGGTGTAAGTTCCGCCAAGCAAATTGCTCAAGTTTTGCCCCGTTTGCCCGTTGCTCCAGTTGTAATTTACTGACCCAGTGGCGTTTACCAATGTTGCACTGGCCGTGCCTGTACCGTTTCCTGCGCAAGCGACACTGCCCGTCATCGTCAGCGCGTTATGCAACGTCGCCGTCGTGGTGCGCGGGCAGCCGAGCGCGTCCGTGACCGTGACAGAATAAACACCGGGAGCAAGATTGGAGATGGTCTCCGTCGTCGCCCCATTGCTCCATGCGTAAGTGTAAGGGCCGAAGCCGCTCCAATTCATATAGGCCTTCAGTTCGCCGGTGGTCATGTTGATGCAATCCGGCTCGTTCACAGTTGTGATGAAAGCATCAGGATAATAGTTTTGGTGGTACACCACCTCGTATTCACCCAAAGCAATGCAGCCATTGGCGTCTTCCACCGTGACAGAGTAGGTGCCGGCTGTCAAACCTGATGCCGTTGCGGTATTTTGACCATTGCTCCACATATATGTGTACGGTGCAAGCCCGCCGACAGGATTTATCGTCAATGCACCAGATGTAGCATTGCAAAAAGTGGCGGGTTTCACGTCGGCGAGGTACAAGTCCAGTTCTTCGCTGTTCAGGATGTGCGAATGAACGACCGTCGCCCCGGTCGCGTCGGTGAGCGTGGCGGTGTACACGCCTTTCGGCACATTTTTGATGCTCAAGTCGGTCGCGCCGTTGCTCCACAAATAGGTGAACGGTGGCACGCCCCGTGTCGGCACGATGGTGACAATGCCATCGGCAGCATTGCACGAACTGGGTCTTTCAGAAGAGAAGAAGAATTGCTGCGCATTTGATTGAAAAGACAGCAGGGCCATGAAGGCGGTGAGGAAAAGGTAGGTTGTGTGTTTCATAAAAAAAGCAGATTTTAGGAGGTACACGCAGTGTTTGCAAAATAGGTTGGGTCGCAAAAAAATTTGAGGAGAGATTTGACAACTTTTTAAAGGATTGTCGCATCTTGGTGCAATCGGAACGCTACGCAACAATCTAACTTTTACGCCAATTCAACAGAAAAAATGAAGAATTTACCCGTTTCTTTATTCGTTGGCTTTGTCCTCGTTTTTTCTCAAAAAATATTTGCCCAGTCGGGTTCTTGGGATAAACTTCCAGTGCCCGCCTATCACGGCTTCACGAAAATCGAAGCCGACGGCAACCGAATATTTGCAGTGGCGAATTGGGGCGCGGGTATTTTCAGTTCTGAAGACGACGGCGCGACCTTCGAACGCCGCTGGGACGGAAGAGGCTTTTTTATTCATCCACAAACAGGCGATTATTTTAGGATTGACTACCAAAACCAACTCTTTCGAAGTGTTGACGATGGGGCAAACTGGACACCGGAGGGTCAAATGCCCCAAGATATTTCCCACAACCCGCTGTTAAGTTTTGATGGCGACGTGATTTATTCTTATGCCCGCGACGTTCTTTATCGCCAAAAAATAGACAAAACCTGGGAACAGATTTTTTACCAGCCCGTATCCAATCTCAAAAACTGTGTCGTCCGGGGGCAAAAAATTTGGCTCGAAACGGACTCGTGGTATGTCCATTCGAGCGATGGGGGTAATAACTGGAACAATGTGCCGCTTCCTTGCGTCGCGGCGAAGGGCATGGCCGCTTTAGGCGACACCTTGCTTTTTTATTTTGAAAAATCAAATGGCACACGGGCGCTGGCGCGCAGCACCGACCTCGGCTCGACATTCCAAATACTCGACACACCGGTACAATTGGAGTGGATATCAAATCGGGCAAACCCTTTTTTGGGCAGAAATTACGGAGGCGACTGGTTCCGCTCGAACAATGGACTGACCGGTTGGCAACCGCTTTGGCAGCAGGTGGGAGGCCATCCTTCACTTGATTTGATATTGATAGGAGGAAAAAGCTTTGTCGCTACTGACAACGGTGTTTTATCAGAGAAAGCAGGTGTCTGGCAGTACGGCTGGCACGGGTTTCAGGATGAAACCGACCCTTCGGGCATTGATATAGGGCAAATTGGCAAATATTTTCTCTGCCTCTCAAATGGCGCAACGCTCGCTTTTTCGGACGACAATGGCGATACTTGGCGACGGGCTTGGACGGGCGAACTGCCCCGGCAGGTGCAGGAAGTCGGTGGTTTTTGGGTTGGTTTGGATGAAGATCGGGTGCTGCGCTGCCTCACGGCGAGCCAATTCGATTGGCGGCAGCCCGTCGTGTCAGATGCCATTTTTCAGCCGCGCTGGCTCACTCGGTTGGGTGATGATTTGTTTTCGATGACCCAATGTTGCCAGCCAAACCTGATTTTCAAGTCCGACGATTTTGGCGCCACCGAATGGGAAACCACAGGTAGTTTAATGACATTGACACCGAATCAGCCACCCGAGCTGCTGCTCGGCATCGGCGACGAACTGCTTACGCGCACCGATTCTGGGTTGGTTGCTTCCTCCGATGGCGGCGCAACTTGGAATGAGCGTCACGATTTTGGATTCCCGATTCACACCAACGTGGCGCGGATTTTTCAAATCGGCACTGACATTTTTGTGGCGCAGGTTGAAAAGCGAAAAATTTTCCGCTCCTCCGACGGCGGCCAAACCTTCGCCGAATTGCCAAATGTGCCCAACGACGGAGGCTCCAGTTTTCAATTTCGGGTGCATGGCAACGCCATGCTGCTCAATACCCGAAACATAACATTTGGCGGTCCGGGCTCGCTCTATTTTTCCTGCGACAAGGGCGAAACTTGGATGGATATCGGGTTTCCGCCCACCGGAGTTGTGCCAAATTTTATCAACAGACTGACCGCCAACGACAGCGCCGTTTTTTTTATCGGCAATTTTGTCGGCAACTTCGGCTTGGAGGATAATCTATGGCGCAAGCGCATTTCAAAGAGTGTTTCAACAAAGCAACCTGATGTGCAAACTGCTGCAACTGAGCGGCTTCGTGTTTCTCCCAATCCGTTGCCCGATGGGCAGCCGCTCCAGGTTTTTTGGGAAAATGAAATCACCGGCGATTTGAAAATCGAATTTTTGGCGTTGGACGGGCGCGTGTTGCACTCCGTTTTCCGCGAAAAAACGGCACAAACTTTCATCGAGCGTTTCCGAGTTTCTGAAACATGGCCGAGCGCATTCGTCGTGCGGGTATTGGATGGAAATAACACAGCGACGAGGCTGGTTTTTAAATTTTAACACCGCAATTGATTGGCCTTATCAACCTGTTCGCCGCAGTTGCCCAAGAACACAGCAGAGATTTGAACTTTTCAAAAGTTTGTCAAATCTTGGTGCAATCTCCTTTCATACCTTTGGCCGCTCAAAAGCACTAACTAAAGTTTAACAACACAAGAGGCAGGTTCACTCGTTTTTTCGACAGGATTTACAAGATTGACAGGTTTTTTAAAAAACTTTATCCTGCTAATCTTGTAAATCCTGTCGAAACGAAAGCCAAGAAAAGCCTCGTCCTCCACCACACATGACAGACGCCATCTTCACCGTCCCCCATCCCGTCAACGAGCCAATCTGGAACTACACCGCTGGCTCTCCCGAAAAAATCGCCCTGAAAAAAGCCCTCGCCGAAGCAAAGTCGAAGCAAAAAGAAGTGCCAATGTTCATCGGCGGCGAGCGTGTTTTTTCCGAAGAAAAAATCGCCATGCGCCCGCCGCACGAACGCGCCCATATCCTTGGCCATTATTCCAAAGGAAATGCCGACCATGTGCAGGCCGCCATCAAGGCGGCGTTAAAAGCCAAACCAGCTTGGGAAGCCATGCCCTGGCAAGAGCGCGCCGCTATTTTCCTCCGTGCGGCCGACTTGCTCACCGGTCCCTACCGCGCCAAAATGAGCGCGGCCACCATGCTCTGCCAGAGCAAAAATGTGTATCAGGCCGAGATTGACTGCATCTGCGAACTCGCGGATTTTTGGCGCTACAACGTATATTTCATGCAAGAAATCTACAAACAGCAGCCGCTCAGCACCCGCAATGTGTGGAACCGCACCGACTGGCGACCGCTCGAAGGTTTTATTTTTGCGCTCACACCGTTCAACTTCACGGCCATCGCGGGCAACCTGCCCTCCGCCCCGGCCATGCTCGGCAACGTCGCCGTTTGGAAGCCTGCCGAATCGCAGATTTATTCGGCATCGGTCATTATGGAAATTTTCGAAGAAGCCGGTTTGCCCGCAGGGGTTATCAACCTCGTGTATGTGGACGGCCCGACGGTGGGCGATGTGGTGTTCCGTCATCCCGATTTCGCTGGCATCCATTTCACGGGCAGCACTGGCGTTTTTCAACGAATTTGGAAAACCATTGGGGAAAATATCGCCAACTACAAATCGTACCCGCGCATCGTGGGCGAAACGGGCGGCAAAGACTTCGTGATGGTGCATAATTCTGCCGATCCAAAGGCGGTGGCGGTGGCGCTCGGTCGCGGCGCGTTCGAGTTTCAGGGGCAAAAATGCTCCGCCGCGTCGCGGGCTTACGTCCCAAAAAGCCTTTGGAAAAAAGTGAAGGAGTTTTTGCTCGCCGATTTGAAAAGTATGAAAATGGGCACGACGGAGGATTTTACCAACTTCATCAATGCCGTGATTGACGAAAAGGCTTTTGACAAAATTTCGGGCTATATCGCAACCGCGAAAAAATCGGATAAGGTCACCGTCGTCGCCGGGGGCAACTACGACAAGTCGAAAGGTTTTTTCATCGAGCCGACTGTGCTGGAAGTGTCCGACCCGAAATATGTCACGATGTGCGAGGAAATATTCGGCCCCGTGCTGACTATTTATGTCTATGCGGACAAGGATTACGAAAAAACGCTCGAACTGCTTGACTCGACCTCGCCTTACGCGCTCACAGGGGCCATTTTTGCCAACGACCGCGCCGCCCTCGCTTTGGCAAACGACAAACTCCGCAACGCCGCCGGCAACTACTACATCAACGACAAGCCCACCGGCGCAGTCGTCGGCCAACAGCCTTTTGGCGGCGCCCGTGCTTCCGGCACCAACGACAAAGCTGGCTCCATGCTCAATATGTACCGCTGGCTCTCGCCCCGCACCATCAAGGAGAATTTTGTGCCGCCGGTGGATTACCGGTATCCGTTTTTGGGGGAGGAGTGAACCTGAAATAGAGAAGGAGTCCCAAACTCGTCTCGCACATCTGAGCCGAACATTTATATCAGGGCGAGTTCCAAATGGCCGTGACTTATTGCGACTGGTGGCAGGCGGAAATCTTCCAAAAAACCGAAAGACAAAAAGGATTCGCCCCCCAAAAAGGCCGATGGCAGGTCGAACGTTCTTTTCTTAGCCCCCACTTCTTCCGAAAAATTGGGCAAAGACCATGAAAAAACGACTCAATCTGCCATCGCCTTTAACCAATTGGCTTTTGTCGCTATCATTTTCGCAAATCTCGCCTTGTAAATTTTAAAACAGTTCCTTAGCAGGCCCTATTCACTGCGCCTCCTTAATCTTCGCAAACAACTCTGCCTCATCTCCTGGTCTGTACTTTTTGTGCTGCCACACGAGTTGTCCGTTTTTGTCGAACAAAAACACCTGTGGCAGGCCGTTCAGGCCGCCGGGCAACACGGCTTTAAATGCTCGCTGGCTGTCCCAATAAACGGGGAACGGCCATTTTTTCTCCTTTGCCAATTGCCCAATTTTGGAAAAACGATCCGGAAAGTCAATCGAAATGGCCAGCAGCCGGAAGTCGGCTTCCTGCTGCCACGCCTCAAAATTTTTGCTGTATGCGGCAAATTCGGCTTGGCAAGGCATACAAGTGGTGAGCCAAAATGCCAGCACGGTGGGTTTGCCTTTTTTCAGCAAATCCGCGGTGTTCACCGTCGTGCTGTCCGGCTGGAGCAGGGTGATATTGAACGGAAAATTTGTGGTCGGCAGCGTATTTTGCGCCAGCGCGACATTTGAAACGAGCAAGCAGAGAGCGGGCAAAAGCCTGAATTTCATACAGTCAGATTTTATTTGCCGCAAAGAAACGGCACCGGGAAAGTTTGTGCTGACGGCCGTGTGACGCACCCGAAGTTTTAACGTCCCATTAACGGTTTTAAAGAAAACCTGACGTTGCGGTGTCAATTCGCGTCTTTTTTCGTCTCTTTGCGGAGTTCTAATTGCTTCATTTTCTTTCAAAAACAACGCGAAAGTGGCATTGGTCGCAACCAAAAAGGCAAAAGACTACACCGACAGCGAACTGATTTCTCTGTATTTGCAGGGACAGAACACGACGTATTTCACACACCTGTATCGTCGCTACGCGGGTAAGGTATTCGCCAAATGTATTTCCATGTTGGGCGACGAGGGGCTTGCCCGCGATGCCACACAAGAGATTTTCATCAAAATACTGCTGAATCTCTCGAAGTTCACCGAACAATCTTCTTTTTCTACCTGGGTCTATTCGATTACCTACAACTACTGCATTGACCTGATTCGGAAAAAGAAGAAAGTGCCACTCATTTTCACGGAAGACATGGGCAAGGTGAGCAAAGAAAGCGATGCGGAAGTACCCGACAGTGTATTGTTGGAGATGAAACAAGAACGGCTTAGCAAGGTGCTCGACAAACTACCGCCGGGCGACAAAGCCATCCTGATGATGAAGTACATTGACGACTTGCAGATAAAAGACATCGGCGAAATATTGGGCAAAACAGAAAGCGCCATCAAAATGCAAATCATGCGCGCCAAACACAAAGCCCAAGCGATTTACGAAGATATGTACGCGGGCGACCCCATAGAAGATGCAACAAGCAGTATGGTCAACGCCATGCGCGAATCTTTTGACCACGCTGAAAATGAATGAGTTCAATCTCCTGTCGGCATCGAAAACGCGAATGCAGGGCAGGCAGATTCTAAAAACAGATTTTTGCTTATCGTAACAAATACTTACACTCTAACCCGCTCCCGCAATGGTGCGAAAAACTTAATCCGCACATGGCCAACAATTTCCAACAATGGCAAGGCGACTGGGAGGACAAAGTGCCCGATGATATCGAGAAAAAAGTCCTGCACCACGCCGAAACGCTTTCTTACTTCGGTCGAGTCATGGAGCTCTTCGTCCCAAACGCGCTCCAAACCGTCGCCCAACTTATCGGGGGCAACAACGAATCGGGCCCTCGCGCACGGCGCAGCGGCCGCTATTCCCCCCCCATCATTCCCGAGGGGAGGCCCTCGTCGGGTGGAGGCTCTGCCAAAGAAGGACTGCTGCCTTCTGATTCCGAAACACTCTAACTGTCAATTGTTTACAATCTTCCTTCCTTACCTGCATGGATTTTCTCGACCAACTGAAGAATGGGGTGTTCACGGAATTGCTGGCGCGTTTTTCGGCAGCTATCCCCAAATTGACATTTGCCCTGTTGGTGCTGCTCATCGGCTGGCTTATTGCCAAGACCATTCGCCGTATCGTGCGCCGTGTGCTCGCCGGGCTGGGCGTGGACAATCTTGCCGAGCGGCTCAACGATATTGACATCGTGCAGCGCAGCGGCATGCGCATCGAAATATCGTCGGTGCTCTCGCAAATGGTGTACTTTGTCATGATGCTGGGTTTCGTCATTTTCGCCACCGACATCCTCGGCATTCCGGCCATCACGCAAATGGTGCGCGATCTGATTGATTACATCCCCGCGCTCTTCTCTGCATTTATCTTGTTCCTTTTGGGGCTATTTTTGGCCGACATCGTGCGCGGCATTGTGCTGACCGCGTGCCAGTCCATGGGTTTGCCGTCAGCGAGAATCATCTCCACCGCCGTTTTTTATTTTCTATTTGTCACCGCCGCCGTGAGTGCGCTGGCGCAAGCCAAAATCAACACCGGCTTCATGGCGCTCAACGTCTCCATCATCATTGGGGCGTTGGCGTTGGCGTTTGCTATTGGCTATGGCATTTCCTCGCGCGATTTGCTCTCCAATTATCTCGCGGGCGGCTACAGCCGGAACAAAATTGATGTCGGCGACGATGTACGCGTCATCGGTATGCGCGGTAAAGTGATCCAGATTGATTCCACTTCGCTCACCCTGCAAACGGACAAAAGCGAGGTCATTATCCCGCTCAGCAAACTCGCTACCGAAAAAGTCGAGGTGTTTTATCCGGACGGTCAGGAAGACGATTTGCTCGAACCGGGTTCATAACTCGTTCGCCCACCCATCATTTATTCACAAAACCTGTTTCTGATATGAAGGCTTTACACACACTTCTACTCCCCATCCTTTGTTTGTCATTTGCAGCGCTCGTCCAAGCGCAAGAAGCCAGCGATGCTCGCCTGAAAGAAATAGCCGACAAGGCAATGAAAGATACTTTCGGCTGGACGGTAGGCGGCGGCCTCGGCCTCGATTTTGCGGGCATGGGCTTGCTGAATCCAAAAGTCGGCTCCGGTGGCAACCGCATCGGCCTCGGCGGCCTCGGCACCTTGTTCGCCAACCGCAAAGAAGACAAGTGGTTCTGGAACAACGCTGTTTCACTCCAACTCTCCACGCAGCGCCTCGGCAAAACCAGCACAAACCAAGTCAATGGTTTTCAGAAAAACTTAGACGTAGCAAGGTTGACCTCTCGCTATGGCCACAAAATCGGTAATGGCAAATGGTTTGTCGCGGCAGATTTTTTCGCTCAAACCCTGTTGCTGAAAACCTATTCGAGCAATTATCTGAAACCTATTTCTGATGAAGACCGCGTGGTGGCCAAATTCTTATCGCCCGTCCAAATCACCTTCTCCCCAGGTATTGACTACAAACCCAATGACCACCTGTCGTTCTTCTATTCGCCCGTGGGTACGCAGTTGATTTATGTGTCCGATGATGCGATTGCGGCCACTGGCGTACACGGCAACGACGTGACCCGCGCCGCCGACGGCAGCATCACGACGTACAAAAAATCCTTCTTCGGGGTCGGTTCTGAATTCAAAGCAGCCTATACCAACAAGTACTACGGCGACCGTTTGGCCATCACTTCCGGCCTGCGGCTCTTTTCCAACTACTTGAAAGAACCGCAAAACGTGGACGTGCTGTTCAGCAACAATATCAGCATCGCGCTCTTCAAAGGGCTGTCGCTCGAGTTGCTTGGCGAATACTTCTATGACCACGACGTGCGGGTGCAAAAAGACGTGAACGACGACGGTATTTATGAAGTAATCGTCAACCCCGACGGCACCACCAGCGGGGCTGACCGTCTCGGTCGCGGCGGCCAGATGACCGGCGCGTTCCTCATCAAGTACAGCAAGATTTTTTAGAAGTGAGGGGGTGAGATGCGAGCGGCATTCGCAGGTTTGATAAATTTGAAAAATTGTCAAATCCCGCACGCCCGCATCTCACCCTTCCCTCTCATCTCACTCCTCGCCATTCACTTCTTATGAAGATACTAATGGTCTGCCTCGGCAACATCTGCCGAAGCCCGCTGGCCGAAGGCATCATGCAACATAAAGCCGTCAAATATGGACTCGACTGGACGGTGGACAGTGCTGGCACGGGTTCGTGGCACGTCGGCGAATTGCCCGACCGACGCTCTATCAATACGGCCCGGAAATATGGCATTGACATCACGGGGCAACGTGCCAGACAATTCAAACCTGCTGATTTTGAGCGGTTTGACAAAATTTTTGTGATGGATACCCAAAACTTCCGCGACGTGCTCCGCCACGCCCAAACTGAAGAACACCACGCCAAAGTGGAGTTGATTTTGAACCAAATCCACCCCGGCCAAGACCGCAATGTCCCCGACCCTTATTACGACGACGACGGTTTTGAAGAAGTTTTCCAAATGCTGGACGCCGCTTGTGAAATGTTTGTCAATCGTCATTGAGCGTCATTAAAGTCATTGCGCCATTAATCGAGGCGCGGTCGTAAGTTGCGGCTCTTAATCTGTCAGCCAAAATGCGTTATTTCCTCACCCTTTCCTATCTCGGCACACGGTACAGCGGCTGGCAGGTGCAACCCAATGCGCCTTCTGTGCAAGCTACCTTGGAAACCGCGTTGCGCACGATTTTGAGAGAAACGGTGGAAATAACGGGCTGCGGGCGAACCGACGCAGGTGTTCATGCAAAGTATTATGTGGCGCATTTTGACGCAGCAGGGGCATTGCCGCCCACCTTTCTCAACGGCCTCAACAGCCTTTTGCCCGACGACATCGCCGTTCACGATATCCGGCCAGTGCAGCCTACAGCTCATGCCCGCTACGACGCATTCGAGCGCAGCTATGAGTACCACATCGCCCTTCGGAAAGACCCGTTTGCGACGGAGACAGCCTGGTTTTTTCCACAAAACAGATTTTTTGATTTGAAAAAAATGCAAGATGTGGCGGATTTGCTGCCGCGTTACACGGCGTTTTTTCCTTTTTGTAAAACTGACAGCGGCGTGGACAGTTACGACTGCGAACTGAAACAGGCTTTTTGGGAACAAAAACCGGCGGAACACCGGCTCATTTTTCACATCACGGCCAACCGTTTTTTGCGCGGCATGGTGCGGCTCATCGTCGGTGCTTGTGTCAATGCGGGTTTGGGAAAAATCGAAGTCGCGGATGTGCAGTCGGCATTGGATGAACAAAAGCCGTTGAAAAAAAGCCTGAGCGTGCCGCCGCAGGGTTTGTTTTTAACGGACGTGCGCTATCCGTATTTGTAATTTTGCCCCATGCTCAAACACGTTCTTTTCGACAACGACGGCACGGTGGTGGATTCCGAAATCATCGCCGTGCGCTCCACATTGCGCCTGCTCGAACCCTATGGTTTTCAGATGAGCGAGCAAGAATACAGCCGCCGTTTCCCCGGGCTGCTGGAGCGCGACATCATCGCCATCATCAGCCGGGAGTATGGAATTCAGGTGGGTGAAGATTATTTTGACCGCGTGTGGGCCGAACACCGGACTGCTTTCGACCGCGAATTACGCGCCATCGCCGGGATGCCGACTATTTTCCGAAATTTGAAAATACCAAAAAGTATGGTGTCCAATGGCAGCGTCCGCCACGTGGAGCGCTGTCTGCGGAAAGTGCGCCTACGCCACGCCCTCGATGGCCACATTTTTTCTGCCGAACATGTGGGCCGCCCGAAACCTCACCCCGATGTGTTCGAATTGGCGTTGGAAAAACTGCAACTCAAACCTGCCGATGCCATCGTGGTGGAAGACAGCCCCACGGGCGTCACGGCGGCCAAACAGGCCGGATTGCGGGTGGTGGGATTTCTCGGCGCAGCGCACATCCACGACGGCCACCACGAACATTTGCTGGATTGTGGTGCGGATTTTATCGCGGCGGATGCGAAAGAGTTGGCAAAATTGCTGGGAGGTTTTGGGGCATTGTGAGTTTTTTTATCGCATCAAACAAAGCAATGAATCCAAGTCGTGACCCTATGCGCGCTTATAACAGGATTGCAAAACGGATGACACGAATTTTATAGATTTAAACGGATTTTTTGAGAAATTTAGGGAAAGACGATCTGTTCAAATCCGTTTCATCTGTTCCATCCGTTTTGCAATCCTTCTGATTCGGCGGGTTATAACTTGCATTAGCTATCTCTGAAATCTCGAAATCAACTCGCCCAATTTCCACACATCTTCAAACGAATTGTAGAGCGGCACGGGCGCGAACCGAATCACGTTGGGTTCACGCCAATCGGCCACTGCGCCATTTTCCGCGAGGTAGTCGAACAGTGCCTTGCCGCGCCCGTCGGTGAGCAGCGAAAGTTGGCAGCCGCGTTCGGCGGGTGCGGTGGGGGTGATGATGCGGAACAATTGTTTGTCGCGATTTATTTCGTTCAGCACGAATTCGAGGAAGCCCGTGAGCCGCAGGCTTTTTTCCCTCAAATTTTCAATGCCCGCCGCATCGAATATGTCGAGGCTGGCTTTATGGGCGGCAAAACTGAAAATCTGCGCGTTGCTCAGTTGCCAGCCATCGGCGCCGTGCATGGGTTTGAAGCCTTTTTTCATCTGAAAACGCTCGCGCTCGTCGTGTCCCCACCATCCGGCGAATCGCGGCAGGGCAGGGTTGTCGCCGTGCCGTTCATGGACAAACAACCCTGCCGGGCCGCCGGGGCTGGAATTCAGGTACTTGTAACTGCACCACACGGCAAAGTCGGCGTTCCAGTCGTGGAGTTTTAGGGGCAAATTGCCGACAGCGTGTGCCAAATCAAAACCCACGTTGGCGCCGACGCGATGCGCAGCGGCGGCTATTTTTTCCAAATCATAAAATTGGCCGGTGTAATAATTGACACCGCCGAACATGACGAGCGCTGTGCTATCGCCGTGTTGTTCAATGATTTGTACAATATCTTCTGTGCGCAGGGTATCGTGGCCGGGGCGGGGCGCGACTTCGATGATTGCCTCGTCCGGCTCAAATCCATGCCACCGCACCTGGCTCTCCACCGCATATTGGTCGCTGGGGAAAGCCCCGGCTTCCATGATGACTTTGTGGCGCTGCGGCGTGGGGCGGTAAAAGGAGACCATCGCCAGATGAAGGTTGACGGTCAGGGTGTTCATCACCACGACCTCATGGGGCAGTGCGCCGACGATCCAGGCGGATTGGGGCTTCAGAAATTTGTGGTAGTGCATCCACGGCAGTTCGCCGCGAAAGTGACCCTCCACGCCATGTGTGGCCCATTGGTCGAGTTCGTCGAGCAGAGCTTGGCGGACGGTTTTGGGCTGGAGGCCGAGCGAGTTGCCGCAGAAGTAGAGGACGTTCTCCGTAACTGCTTCGTTGACTGCGTGTTTTGGAAAAATAAACTGCTCGCGAAAAGGGCGGAGGGGGTCTTGGGCATCTTGGGCGCGGGCGAAATCGCGGGTATTTTCGTAGTGCATATTGTCCGGGCTGAAAAATTTGAAGCCGCAAAAATGGCAATTCTTTTTGGCCGCTCCGATGGCGCTACACGGAACAATGTTTCCAGTTTTTTGATATATTTGGCGCAAATTTCATTTTCCACACCATCCAAAACGTGCAGTCCACCTTTCCCTACATCCTGCTTGCTGCGGGTATTCTCATTATTGCTAACTTGATTGCGGGGCGGTTTGCTATTCGATTTGGTGCGCCCACGTTGTTGGCTACCTTGGCCATCGGTGTGGCTTTTGGCAATGGCGGGGTTTATGATATTGACTACAACTACCCATTGCTTACGTTGCGCATCAGCGAGATAGCATTGTGCGTCATCATTTTTGCGGGTGGTTTTGAGTCAAGTTGGAAAAAATTTCGCCCGATTGTTGGGCAAGGGGCTTCGTTGGCGACACTGGGCGTGGTGGTCACGATGTTTGCCACGGGCCTGCTGGCACATTGGCTGTTGGGTTGGCAGTGGTTGCAAAGCCTGTTGTTGGGCGCGGTGGTGTCTGCAACGGATGCTGCTGCAGTTTTTTCTATTTTGCAAAATAACAACCTGAAACTCAAGCCAGGCACACGGGAGGTACTCGAACTGGAATCGGGGGTCAACGACCCGATGGCTTTTTTTCTGACGCTGACTTTGACGGCTCTGTTGTTGCCCAATGCCCCCAGCGCCAACCTTTTTTCACTTGCGAGCAATTTTTTGTGGACAATGATGGTCGGCTTAAGTACGGGTTTGCTGGCGGGCAAGCTTATCCATGTTATCGTGCGGCGGATTCCGTTGAAAGGGGGGCAATTCCCGGTTATTCTGTTGGCGTGGGTGCTGATTTTGTACGCCGTGAACTCGATTTTGGGCGGAAGCGCCTTTCTTTCGGTGTATGTGGCAGGGATTATCTTGGGCAACTCTCCGTGGGTAAACCGCGACATCAATATGCACTTTTTTGAAAGCATATCGTGGCTGATGGAAACGGCGCTTTTCCTGATGCTGGGCTTGCAGGTGTATCCGCGCGAACTGCCCGGCGTCTTGTGGGAGGGGTTGCTGCTGTCGGTGATACTGATTTTCATCGCGCGGCCGGTCGGTGTCGTCACATCCCTGAGTTTTTTCAAAAACATCAGTTGGCGGACAAAAATCTTTTACTCGTGGGTGGGGTTGCGGGGTGCCACGCCCATTGTGTTCGCCCTTGTTCCGATGGTCGCAAAAGTGCCGGATGCCGGCAAAATTTTCAATATCGCTTTTATCATTGTCGTCGTGTCCATGCTGGTGCAGGGCACTACGGTGGCGGGCGTGGCGCGGGCAGCAAAAGTGGAAAAGATGTGAAAATTAGATTTTTTAAAAACTTTTTGTGTTTTTATTTGCATTTTTGCCCAAACAAAAATTTGATTTATCTACGACAACATCCGAAATCTTGCAAGAACTCCAAAGCATGGGCAGCGAGCAAACGAAAAAGGTTTTCATGCGACATGGCGCTCGCGAGCCGTTTTTTGGCGTGAAAGTAGGCGACATGAAAAAAATCGTGAAGCGCGTGAAAAAGAATCACGAACTCTCGCTCGCCCTCTACGACACCGGCAACGGTGATGCGATGTACCTCGCCGGACTGATGCCGACGAAAAGAAAATCACGAAGCAAGACCTCCAACATTGGGCAGAAAAGGCCCCGTGGTACATGATAAGCGAATACACCGTCGCTTGGGTTGCTTCCGAAAGCCCCTACGGGTGGGAGTTGGGCTTGGAATGGATAGAATCCGACAAAGAAAACATCGCCTCGGCGGGCTGGTCCACATTGGCCAGTTGGGTCACAATCCGACCTGACAATGAATTGGATTTGAAGAAGTTAGAACAATTGCTCGACCGCGTGGGCAAGACCCTCCACACTGCGCCCAACCGGGTGCGCTATGTGATGAACGGCTTTGTCATCGCCTGCGGGGCTTGCGTCGTGCCGCTCGCCGAAAAGGCCATCGAGACGGCAAAAAAAATCGGCGAAGTTCATGTGGACATGGGCGGCACAGCCTGCCAAGTCCCGGCGGCTGTTGCCTACATCCAAAAAGTACATGATGCGGGGCGACTGGGCCACAAAAAGAAAATAGCCCGGTGTTGAAGTTTTGCGCCTCAATGAACCAAGGCGTATTGCACCACAAACGCCGCTGCCCCAGCCAAGTAACCGATGACCGCCCAAAAAGTGATGCGGCGCAAGTACCAGAAGAAATTTATATGCTCCATGCCCATCGCAGCCACTCCAGCTGCCGAACCGATGATGAGTGCGCTGCCGCCCGTGCCAGCGCAATACGCCAAAAATTCCCAAAAATAGTGGTCGGTGGGGAATTGCTCCAGCGTGTACATCCCCTGTGCGGCGGCTACCAACGGCACATTATCCACGATGGCTGAAAGGAAACCAATGATGATGACAACAATCGTAATGTTGCCCACCGTGCGGTCGAGCCAAGCTGCCAGCGTGGTGAGCATGCCCAAACTTTGTATCGCGGCCACCGCCACCAAGATCCCGAGGAAAAACAAAATGCTGGGCGTGTCTATTTTCCGCAAAGCATGAACGACCGAGCGTGTCCCTTTTTCTACTTCGTCTTTGCCATTGTGCATCATCTCGGTGATTATCCACATCACCCCAAGCCCCAACAACATCCCCATAAAAGGCGGCAGGTGGGTGACCGTTTTAAATAACGGCACGAACAGCAACACCCCCAAACCCATCAAAAATACCGTGTTGCGTTCTCGCGGCGTAGTGTCCATCCCGTTTTCGATAGTATCGGGCGGCGGCGATTGCACTTGGCCTTTTGTGCCGCGCGAGATAATGAGCAACGGTGTGAGTATGCACACCAAACTTGGCAGAAACAACATGAGCACGATATTGAGCGCCGTTATTTGACCACCAATCCAAAGCATAGTCGTGGTCACATCGCCCATCGGCGACCATGCGCCACCGGCATTGGCCGTCACCACCGTCAGCCCAACAAATAACATCCTATCTTCGCGGTCGGCTATCAATTTGCGGAGCAGGCTCACCATGACAATTGTGGTCGTCAGGTTGTCGAGCAACGCCGACATGAAGAACGTGATGCTGCACACCAACCATAAAATCTTCCGCTTGTCGGTAGTGCGGATGCGCTCGGTCACCACCTCAAAGCTATCGTGCGCGTCCATCAACTCGACGATTACCATAGCCCCCAAAAGGAAAAAAAGGATTTCAGAAATTTCGCCCATGTGTTCCGTGAGATGGTGCGACACCAGTGCTTTGTCGGGCTCACCCAAAATGTAAAACGTCCAGCACAACACTCCGGTCACCAGCGCCGTGGCGGCCTTGTCTATTTTAAGCGAATGTTCGAGCGTGATAGCGGCATAGCCGAGAATAAAAACAACAACAATCAATGACTCCATAAATAGCACGGCAATTGGGTCTATAAAACGGGGGGGCAAAAAAAGGCAATTTTTGCGAATCACCCGACCAGGTCGGTTTGAAGCAACCTCTATCAAGAACAGATTTCAACAAACACAAGACCTAGCTGTTGCCTGTTGCATTGATTATTTTTAACAAACAAACAAAATTTAGATGCGTTTAGAACTACCTGCGAATGCCGAGCGCTTCGGTGCGAATATGTTTTACAATATCCAAAAAGTGTATGAACTGGATGGCGGCTACGAATTCGACGGCGAATTTTCCAGCCCATTCCACGTCATCCAGCAAATCCCCCGCGAGCGGCTCTACGAAATAGAGCGCGACATGGCCATCGTGATACCTGTCAAAAATGAGCGCCTGCGTTTGTTGGAAAGCGCACTCTGTGGCATCCCGCACGACTGCTTGCCGATCATCGTCTCCAACAGTTTGCGCGGGCCAGTGGATCGTTTTCGCATGGAACACAACATGGTGGACACCTTCTGCCGCTATGCAAAAAAACGCTACGTCATTGCGCACCAACGCTCTCCAGAACTCGCCCGAATATTCCGCGATGGCAGCTACCCACACTTGCTCGACGAAGAAGGATTGGTACACGTCGGCAAAGCCGAAGGAATGTTGGCCGGCATCACACTGGCACGCCTGCTTGGCAAAAAGTATGTTGGATTCATTGATTCCGACAACTATTTCCCCGGAGCCGTATTTGAATATGCGCGACTTTTTTCAGCAGGGCTTTCTCAAGGCAAATCGCCGTATTCGATGGTGCGCATCCAATGGCACAGCAAACCAAAAATCGTGGGCTCAGAGTTGTTTTTTGCCAAATGGGGGCGTGTATCGCGCATCACCAACCTCTACCTCAACCAATTTCTCAGCCACTATACCGGCTATGAGACTGAATCGCTCCGCACCGGCAACGCTGGCGAACACGCCCTTTCCATGGACTTGGCCTTGCTGCTGGATTATTCCGCGGGGTTCTCAGTCGAGACCTATCACTTTGTGAGCCTGCTCGAAAAATTTGGCGGTGTGATGCCCAGCCCCTACCCCGAAGTGATGCAGGCCGGTGCAGAAGTGTTCCAAATGGAATCGCGCAACCCGCATTTCCACGAGGCGGCAAAAGGCGACAAACACATCAAAGAAATGATAGAATACTCGCTGGCAGTGCTCTACCACTCGCAGATATGCCCGGAAGCATTGAAAAAAGAAATCCTCCGCGAACTGCGCCGCGCCCGCATCATCGGCAAAACTGAAGAACCTGTGCTGCCCCGGCGCTACCCGGCACTGATTGACATCAATTTCAAAGCAGCCGGCCGCTCAGTGGATTGGGAGCAGCACGGCAATTTCGTACCCGCATGATGCAATTGCCCATACCGCCCGCCCAGCCGCTCGTGCTTTTCACCGACCTCGACGGCACCCTGATTGACCACCACACTTATTCAGCAGCGGGTGCGCTCGAAGCATTGCACCTGCTCGCCGGGCGCAGTGTGCCAGTGGTCTTTTGTTCTTCCAAAACTTTCGTAGAGCAGATTTTTTTGCAAAAACAACTGGGCCTCCGCCAGCCTTTTATCGCAGAAAATGGCAGTGCTGTGGCCGTGCCAAGTGGGTATTTTGTTTCAAAACCTATAAATTTTTTGAAACCCTATAAGGTCGCGGACGATTACGAACTTTTCTCCCTCGCTCACGCCGACGCAGCTGCCATCCGCGCCGAACTTGCTCATTTTCAAAATATAAAAGGCTTCTCCGATGCCTCCGATGCCGAACTTTCCGCAGCCACCGGCCTCGCAGGTGAAGCCTTGCAGCGCGTGCGCGACCGCCAATTCACGGAGACTCTGCTCACCCCGCTCAATGCCGAGCAAGTCGTTTTTTTGAAAAAAAAATTGGCAGAAAAAGGGCTCGCACTCAGCCGGGGCGGGCGATTCCACACCGTGCTATCGGCGCAGGCCGACAAAGGCAAAGCCGTATATTGGTTGACTAAAGTTTTTGCCGAAAACTTGCCCGTCGCGCCGCGCACAGCCGCAGTCGGCGATAGCCCGAATGACGCGCCGATGCTGGCCGCCGTAGATTTTCCTTTTTTGGTACAAAAACACGACGGGAGTTGGGCGGACGTGGAAGCGCTGGGTTTGATAAAAATAGAAGGTATCGGCCCAGTTGGTTTTTCGGCGGCGGTGCAGTTGCTGTTGGGCGAAAAGCCTACTCGTCCGTGACTTTTGCCTCGCCCAAATTCTCCACCGGCTGGTCGCGGTAGAGCAGCGAACCAATCATCATAATGAGCGTGGTGGCCAAAATGACGAAAAACAGCACCCCCTCATCGAAAGCATCAATGCGCTGCCACTCTGGGATTTTGTAGAACAGCAACACGGTAATAAGGCCGCGCGGGATGTAGAACAACTCGGGGAACAAATCGTATTTGTGCACGATGCGCAGGTAGATGTAGCGCAACGCCAACAGTGCCAACACGATAGTGGAGCCGAGCAGCAACACGCCGGGGTCTTTCAAAAAACTCAGCTTGATACTAAAGCCAAAAATGATGAAGAAAAACGTGCGGATAAGGAACGCCGACTCTGCCGTGATGGATTTCAGAAAAGCCGCCATGTCGTTCACCTTGTCGTCTGAAAAATAGGTCTTCAGCGGCTTCCAGCGCATCAATTCCCAATTGTTCACCACGAGACCAAACATCAGAATCGTGAGCAGCGACGGTAGGTGCATACTTTTTCCGCCCACATAAATCACAATCAGCACGGCAAAAACGAGGAAGAATTTGACATTTACACGGTTGTTCACCAACAGCCACATCAGCCCAAAACAAACAACGACCGACAACACCAGTGCTACCGGGATGCTGCCGAAAAACCAGCTGACCGATTGCATTGTGATGATTTGCCCTGCGGTGAAAAAATTGAACACCATGATGCCCAAAATGTCAGAAAACGAGGCTTCATAAATCAAAAACTCCTTCTTTTCATCGTTCAGATGGTGCACGCTCGGCAGCACAATGCTGCTGCTCACCACACTCAACGAAATGGCGTACACGAGACAACTCATAAACGGCGCTTCGGGCAGCCACCACTGCAAGAGACCCGCCACTCCCAGCGACGACACCACAAAAATCACCAATGCAGACCAGAATGAATTGCGGATAAGCCGTAGTTTTTGCTTCGTCACTTCCAAATCAAGCCCCGCCTCCAGCACAATCATAATCAGGCCAACCGTACCCAAAATCTCCGTCACCGCTGGTGGAATATAAAACGGAAACCCCATTGTATCAGACAAATAGCGCAATAAAATGCCCGTGCCGAGCAGCAGCAAAACCGAAGGGATACGAGTCGCCCGGTTGAGCACAGAAAACAGGTAAGAGAGAATAATCAGCCCGCAAACGGAAAAAAGGACGGTGACGGTAGAGAGGTTTTCCATATGGGCGAAGGTAGGCAGAATTCAGCGTCAAAAAAGGAGGCTCCCCATCTTCTCGCGTCAAGCCCAGCCTTCCTTTTCGCGGGCAGAAAGCAGGTATCGGCGGGGTGCGAGTTGGGCGGCTGCTGGAAAATATTGGAGCACCAGCATCAAATAAAGGTGCAACCAGCCCCGCGACAAAGCTCTATTTTTGTGAAAAATCAACCATTCCATGTCCTCACACCTCGAACGTTGGCGGCTCATACTCGGCAAAAAAGCCGATGCCGAGCAAGAAATAAGCCTCTCCGCTGAAGGCGCGGGCATGGATGCCGTACTCGAAGCCCTTTACGACGCCCAGCGACAAGGAAGCCTCGGCAGTTCTTCACCGAACATCAACCGCTGGCTCGGCGACATCCGCCGCTACTTTCCCTCGCCAGTGGTGCAGGTGATGCAACGCGATGCCCTCGAACGCCTCGGCCTCACCCAACTGCTGCTCGAACCCGAACTCCTGTCGAGCGTGGAGCCAGACGTACACCTTGTGGGCGCATTGCTGTCGCTCAATAAGGCCATGCCCGAAAAAACCCGCGAGACCGCCCGCATGGTGGTAAAAAAAGTAGTGGAAGATTTGGAAAAAAAACTGCGCAACCCGCTTCGGGAAGCCGTGCAAAGTGCCCTCAACCGCAGCATCCGCAATCGCCGCCCCCGCGCCAACGAGATTGACTGGCGGCGCACCATTTACCAAAACCTGAAACATTACCAGCCTGACTTGCAGACAATTATCCCCGAACGGCTCGTCGGTTTTGGGCGCAAAGGACACGCCCTTCGCCATGTCATCCTGCTGCTCGACCAAAGCGGCTCTATGGCTGGCTCAGTCGTGTATGCGGGCATCCTCGCCTCGGTGCTGGCATCCATCCGCTCAGTGCGCACCAACGTGGTGGCCTTCGATACGGCAGTAACGGATCTGACCGAACACCAGCACGACCCGGTGGAATTGCTCTTCGGCACCCAACTCGGCGGCGGCACCGACATTGACAAAGCCCTCGGCTATGCGCAAACGTTGGTACACATTCCGCAAGACACCATCCTCGTGCTTATCAGCGATTTGTTTGAAGGTGGCAACCGCGCTGAGATGTTCCGAAAAGTAGCCCAGTTGCGCCAATCCGGCGTGACCGTCGTCGCGCTGCTTGCGTTGAGCGACGAGGGCGCACCCGCCTACGACCACGACAACGCGGCCGTTTTTGCCGCACTTGATATTCCTGCTTTCGCCTGTACACCGGGGTTGTTTCCCGCTCTGATGGCGGCGGCGATTCAAAAACGAGATTTGAGAAACTGGGCGGGAGAAAATGCTCTTTCGGCGAAGCAGTGATTTTTTTCAACAAAATCAGGACTTTTGCGCCCGCATTTATCGTAGCGCTGCCCGAAGGCCGTGCTACCTATGCCATTTCACACTGAAACTATTTTTCCTATGAAAAATCTCCTCTTGTTCGCCGCCGCTGCCATATTGACCCTTGCGCTGGTTTTTTGCAAAAACACGCCCCTGCCCGAAGGGCAGACCATCGTTTCTGAAAATACCCCGACCGAAAGCCAGCCAGAGGCTCCGCTCCCTACGGGCAAACGAGACTCCTTGATAGGTTTTAGAGGTTGTGAACGTGCGGCATGGTCGCCCCTTTCCCGCACCGCCGATGAGTTTATATACCAGCATTACGTTGTAAAAAAGACACAAATTGCCAACAACCCAGGCGAGGTAGTCACGGTGCTGCGCGACTCAGGCCGAGTGGCTTTTACGGTGCCGATGCCCCCCAATGGCTATTTTCACGGGATAGTCCGCAACAAACTGTTCGTAGATGTGGGTACCGGGCCCGACGACCGGGAACTATTCATTTACGACATTGACCTCATGGCGCAACTGTACCGCACGCCCTATTGCGGTGAGCCGCAAATCATCGAATCCAGCAGGCTCCATTTCCTCCTGCCCGTGATGGAAAACGACGTGACGAAAATGCCCGATTGCCCCGAAAAAGAGCAATGGCTCAAAGACGGGCTTCGTGTCGGCTATGGGCAGCGCTGCATTTTCAACCTC
>CAYZVM010000075.1:0-25013 GCA_964481485.1 uncultured Saprospiraceae bacterium
ACGAGCCAAACCTCGGCTGGGACGGTCGCTACAAAGGCGAAAAAATGACGGGCGTATTCGCGTGGTACGCGCTCGTCCGTTTTGTTGACCAAGTCGAATTGCAGTATGAAGGAAGCGTGACAGTGGTGCGGTAGTCTTGAGGGTCATTAAGAGTCATTAGAAAAGGTCATTGAAAAGGTCATTTATGCCGTTGTTGACAGTCTGCCAACAACGGCATAAATACGCAGCCTACTGCCTCACAGCCTTCAAAGTCTGCACCAACACACCATCGCGATATACGGCCACAGTGTACGCCCCTGGCGGTGCATCCCCCACATCTAAGTCGGTCAACAAGTTGGGGTTGAATGCCTGCTGCTGTCGCACTTCTCGACCCTGCATATCGTACAGCGCGGCACGATACTCTCCGGGCGGGATGTGCGCGCCCAATACTGAGGCCAGCGTGATATGCTCGGAAAACGGGTTGGGAAAAAGCGTGAAAGGCCGCGCTTGCAAGTGCTGTTGCGGCGCTTTCGCCGCCACGATGTGCTGCTCTTCTCCGCAGCCGGGGGCAAGGCAGCCGTTGCTGTCCAAACGAACAAGCCAAACATTGCCGGGAGGATCTCCCGGTAACGTATCCCATATCTCTCCGCTAAAAATTAAATCACCGTTTGGAATTTCAGCCCCATTAAAGAATGTGCTCCTAATTGCCCCTTCGGTAAAATCAAATATTTTTCTTTCCCAGCGTGTCTCGCCATTGGGCTTGTACCGACGGATAAATCCGGTATAGTATGCCGCAGTATCTTGATAAAAATCCCGCGCAACGCCACAGGCAATAAGATCGCCATTTTGAGCGGCAAAAATCTGCCAGAAGTTTCGCGCACGGTCAAAATGAACTTTTTGCCATTCGAACTGGCCCAAAGCATTTAGTTTGAACACCAGTTCCGGCTCTGGATAGATATAAATCCCAAAAGTGTCAATCCGCCAAAAACCAACATACCCTCCGTCAGGATGTAAGGCTAAATCAACCCGTTTTGCCGAGTGATAGTCTTTAGGGAACGTAGTTGTCCATTCCAACCCGCCGGAAGCGTCATATTTTTCTATAGAGGCGCGGCAATCGGGCAAATCACACGATGAATATATCATAGCAGCCCCACCATCGGGTGTCGGCTCCATTTCGCACCAACCTACATCGGGGTAAAAATTAGGAATGCTTCGCTCCCACAAAATATTCCAATAGTTATCAAAAGTTCGGAGCCTACCCAAGTATTGTCCGCTAATCGAGTCCCGATATTGAAAAGTAATAAATCGCCGATCACCCAACGCGGCAATCTCACGCGCCCAATGATAATAAGGCTCCCCGGGCTGGTTGTAATCCCTGCGGCTTAAGTAATTGCCTTGCATATCGAAAGATAAAATGCTGAAATGTCTGTTTGGAACACCTAAGTAGTCGGCATTTACAAAAATCGTATCATTTATCACTTCAATGGATTCGCTGTGATTAATCTCCAAGGTGTCTAGTACAACAGTTTTCCAAACAAGATTCCCTTCAAAGTCAAATTTCATCAACCCAAAACAATCTTTTGTGTTGTAATCACAAAAACCGTTTATTAACACTATGAAACCATCGTTAATTACTATTATTTTTCTGCCGAAATCATTCCCCATTTGCAGGTCAAACCGTTTGCTCCAATATTGGCCAGACAAGGAATTCGCATTTGCCAATAAGAAGAATGTGAAAAAAAGCCAAAACCGTATCATAGGAGAGAATATGTTAGAATGAAGGAAAAGCAGAAAAGGCATAGCATAACCATCTTGGTCATGCCATGCCGAATCAATAAGAAAAATTAATGAAGCACTACAACTTTGGCAGTATGCAGTAACTGATTGCTGTTGTAGAGACGGAGCAGATAGATGCCCTCCTGAAGTTCAGGATATTCGAGCAGAAATTTTCCGGTATTGACAAATCGAAGGCTTTTCACCCGGCTACCGGACACGGTTAGCAGGTCAAGTGTCAACATTTCACCTTGTAACGCTGGACATTCTACGGTGAAAGAGCCAGCGGTAGGGTTGGGGTACACCATCACCTGTTCTTTTGCAGCGGCTGATAGTATGGGTCGGTTGCGCTCTTCTATTTCTAAACTGTCGAGCATATCTTCACAGGTATAACCTTTGCAGAGGCTCAACAGCGCACAGGCATAACCGCGCATGATGGAATGGGGTGTATTGGCGATGAGCATCAGTGAGTCTTCCTCCGCTGCGGTCAGTTCATACGGCACAGAGGACTGCTCTATGGCGAAATTGACGGCCATGATTTGTCTGAACCACAAATCGTCCTGATTTTCTATTGGCATACTGTCCAATAATGCTTGCGCCCCGGCGATGTTGCCGCGCATAGTGCGCAGTCCCACTACCCCGCGGCGGTGGGTGTTGGTGTTTTCGCCAAGCAGCAGGGTTTCCGCCCCATCTAAATCATCCGTGTCAAAGGCTTCGCTGACAAGGGTGCGCAGCAGGAAGTCTTGTTCTTTTGCAGCAGCCAGATACGCTGATTTTTTTTGCGCGTTTTGCAAGTCGGAGAGCCAAGCGGCCTTTTTTACGGCGGTCGTGTCGCGGGCGAGGAAAAGGTCGTTTTCGGTTACCTCGCGAGGGGATTCTGGACTGCTACAATCGTCTGTTTCACTATCTGAGTTATCCAATTTATAATTATTCGTCCCTCCATCCGAAAGGTTGCCGGTCGGTTTTTCACAAAAAACCGGATTGTTGTTTAGGTTGTAAACGTAGTAAGTAAACGGAACCGAAGAAGATGATGGCGCAACTATGGCGTTCACAGGGTTTTCAAAACAATTGCCTGCTGCTTCGCTGGGATTCCCTTGCTGTGGGCCTATTTCACCCTTTTGTGAGGCATTGCCAGTTAATCTTACTTCAACACTTATATCTTGGAAGCCATTTCCAAGTATTTCGAGATTTCTATTGTTAAAGGCCGCAGAGACCCCCAAGATTGAGTTTTTGTATGTGTTGCACCGAACCGTATTGAAGAGACTGCCCGTGGAACTCAGCAGGGTCGGGCTGTATTTGTCATCAAAAGTATTGTCATGTCCTATATTGAAAGCGGATTCACCTATTATTCGAACTCCGTACGAAATAAATGACCGACCTTCAAAGAAATCATTCTCTGTGATTTCAAATCCGTAGATCATGTTGGGGGAGGAATTTGCGTAGATATCGTGATCATTGTTATTGAAGTCACAGCCTTTTATCAGCGTGGTGCTAAGCGCGACGTTTGGCATGGTAGATTCTGACCGGAATCCATAAGTAGAGGCTCTGAACGAGGACGCTTCTACTATCGCACTGTAATTTATGCCGTAGATTCCATAATCAAGTATTTTGTCAAAATGGGTTTGAAAAAACTTTATACCATGGCATGCCCAGATGGACACCCCTCTGTCCACAGCCCACGATACCGTTCCTTCCCGAAGAATATCACAGTTGGTGAAATAGCTTTTGTTCGTTTTACCGTATTTCATAAATTCTACTGCACGGCCGTTGTTGATGAAGTCGCTATTGTCCACCATCACCAAGCCGCCGTAGTGGCCATGGTCATCCAAACCACCACTTGCTTTTGTTGAAATCGCGGTTACGGCATTTTTCAAGATGGCTCCGTTGAGCCATACTACACCAGCTCCATCTTCAGGGATGGGTTGCGTTTCGTCTCTCGCGACGGCAGGGTCGGGTTGTGCCATTCCTGCATTGCCATGTACTAAAATGCCCTCCCATCGGCAATCTGAGGTTTGGCTGGTGATAGTGCCGCCAAGCACAAATAAACGCGCCCCTCGATTTACGATAATACGCAGGCCTTTCGCTACTTGTACTTCGCAACGGATGATGAGTGTGGCCCCAGGGCGAACCTCTACATTTTGATTTAGCAATCTAAATGTGTTCCATTCTACGATGGTGTTGGGAAGGATTTCAAGTGGCAGATGAGCTGGAATATCCTCACAAGTAATTGAATTGAACAAGATATACTCGGGCTTTTGCGTAATAATATGGCTATAAATTTGCGCCCACTGCGACATGGTGATTCCGCGCATAGACCCATTATAGCCCATTATGTTGTTTCCAGTTCCCCATGAACAATAACAACTTAGACATAAATTGCCGCCACAAGTAGTCGGGTACGGGGAATTCGGCAATACTGTAGGACACGGATCGTCCTCACACATAGTAGAAGACGGGCCGCCGCATTCAGCTGCGGGATCCATATCTGGGCAGGTGTTAAATGTGCTGAACGCATGGCAAAGGCCAAATAGATGGCCAAATTCGTGATTAAGTATGCCAGCACCCGCACTTACATCATCGTTAAGATACTCAAATACCTCCCTATGGATATTGAAAAGGTATATCCTGTCCGATGATTGTTGCCCTGCAATGCCTATCGCGTCATTATCGTAAACCACGATATGGAAAGCACTAGTATTCGAAAAAGAAGTAGGCTCTGTGTCGTAGAAGAAAATAGCGTCACATGGGTCTGAGGGATTTCCAAATAATTGATAGCGAATACGCGTATCTGGGGGGGCGGGTGATGAACCGAATTGGTTGGCAGCCGGTGCGGTAAGAAATAAGTTCGCCTTATCAATTATCTGTTGGACGTATTTTGGCGCGTAATCATAACCTGATGGATCTGTACATTGGAAGTTCATTCCATTCGATTTTACAAAGTGAAAATTCAGCTGTATGATAACTTCAGGGAGATTCGCTATTTCATTTATATCAATCTGTGTGAAACAATCAGAGGCACAGGTGCCAGAAATGGTAGGTTGAGCATTTTGGCAAATAGTCTGCTGGGCTGCAAGAGTAAGGCTGAACTCGAAAAATAAGAAGAGTGCAACACCTACCAGCTTAAATGTTCGGTGTTCGGTGTTCGGTGTTCGGCAAAATTAAATCGGTTTTGCATAAAGGAAGATTTTGAAGATGAAAAAATCGGTTTAATTACAATGCCCCAAACCTACTCCATTCCACAAAAACCCGATAATACTTTTTTGTTAAATGTGTGAACGGTGCGTTTTTCTGGATAAGCGGTGCAGATGGGTGTGTAGATGGTCATGTTCAAAACTTGCACCGGTCTCGCGGCTCTACAAATCTGATTACAAAACGATTTGAGACAACGCTGCCAACGGTTCACACATAAATGCGATATTGCCGCCCCAAAACCCAACGCAATGCCTTATCGCAATATCCGCCTGCACCCTTTTTTGCGCCTGATTTACTTCTTCTTCCGAATGCTCGCATGGCTCGGAACGGGCGTGTTTTTCCGCCGCCGCCTTGTGTTGGGTACGGAAAATTACCGGTTCGACGGTCCCGCCATCGTCATCCCCAACCACCCCAGCACTTTGATGGACGTGTTCAACCCCGGTCTGCCCGTTCGCCAAGAAATGTTTTTTCTCGCCAACTATGGCTTGTTCAAACACCCCGTCTCGAACTGGTTGTTCCGTCGGCTTTTTTCCATCCCTGTCAAACGCCGCGAAGATGTGGCCGATGGCGAGGAACGCAGCAACGACGCGGCTTTCCGGCAGTCGTATCAGCATTTGGAAAAAAACGGCGTGCTTTTCATCGCCGCAGAAGGCACGAGTTGGATGAACCGCTGGGTGCGCGAGTTCAAGACCGGGGCGGCGCGTATCGCGTTTGGCGCAGAAAGCCGGAATGATTGGAAATTGGGCGTGAAAATCATACCCATCGGCCTGTCGTATTCCGCGCCCCATCTGTTTCGCAGCGATGTGGTGGTCAATTGCGGCGAAGCCGTTTGGGCCCGCGACTGGGCCGAGTCTTACCGGCAAAACCCATCAAGAGCAGTAGCGGATTTTACCGCCGAACTCCAGCGCCGGGTCACCGCGCTCACCATTCACGCCCGCGACGAGGAAGGGGAAATTTTTATCACGCAATTGGAGGAGATATTGGAAAACGAACAACCGAACGCGCTTTCCAAAACTTTCCATCAGTTGAAATATTTGGCTGAAACACAACTTGGCAATGAAGAACTCAGGTCAAAAACCGCCCGATATTTCGACGACCTAAAAACCGCCCGTCTCAGCGATTTGGGAATAAAGATGTGGACAGCGAATACCTCGGCTCGCACATTCGTCGATAGTTTTTTGCTCATGTTGGGCTTGCCGTTTTTTCTGGTTGGCTACCTGTTTTGGCTGTTGCCCTGTTACCTGCCTTGGCTGTTGAACAAAAAAATGAACCTCTACGTCGGGTACAGTTCCACCGTGAAAATGCTGGCCGGGTTCATCACTTTCCCGCTGGCGTTGTGGGCGGCGTACCGTTTTCTGCCGGGATGGCTTGGCTGGCCGGGCACGGGTTTGCTGTTGGTGGTGGTGCTCGTTTTGCTCGGTTATTTTGCCGAATACTATTTGGGCGTTGCCCGCCGCGCGCGGGAGCGTTTCAAAGCGGGTCGTTTTTCAAATGCCGCTCCTGATGCGTTTGCCGCGCTGTTGTCCCAAAGAAAAGAGGTGGTGGGTATTTTGGAAGCGATTTCTAAAAATTAAGTGTCGGGTTGGTTTGATAGAAAACACATAGGCACATAGAAAACAATAGATATTTCATAGAATTTATTATAAAACTATGTGCTCTATGTGCCTATGTGTTCACACCTATTCTCAGTTGCGAATAATCCGCATCGGCCTGCCGCCATTTTCGCGCAGCACATCGGCCAAGCGTTTTTGGAATTCGGCATCCGTGATTTTTTCGCCTTTTTTGGGTGCTTCGAGTTCGCCTTTTTTCAGTTTTTTGAATTCCACTTTTTTTGCTGCCAACACAATCTCGCCCTTGTTGATGTCCACTTCGAGAATCATGCCGGGCAATTGGCCGAAATGCTGCGGGCCGGACGCAAGGGGCAAATCGGCTGTAAACCAAGCAGTTATTTCGCGTTTGCGCATCGTGTCGGAAGTCGTGGCGCTCATGCAATTGTAGCCCAGCACTTGTTTGGTTTCGCCGGTCATTTTCCAATTGCCGCCCGCGAGCGTGTCTTCGATGAGATAATTTTTGCCCATAAACTCACGGAAGTCCACCTTGCGTTTTGCAGAAAAGTCGCGGTAAAACGTCGCCTCGGGGCGTTGAATCTTCATCACAATACCGCCGCCGCCAGCGTCCATGTCGTCATCTTCTTCCTCCTCCACGTTGCGGTAGAGGCTTTCATTTGCGTTGAAAAGCAGTTCGCTTTGGTGGGTTCTGAATTCGGGAATCATCGCCTTCATGTCCTCCGCGTCGGGCGGCAAAGAACGGTGGACGTTGATTTTTTCTTCAAATTGGATGATGCCCTCGTTGTTTTGGGCAAAAGCGAAAAGTGGCAAAAACAGGGTGACAAAAAGGAATAAGGTGTTGATTTTCATAGTGTAGTTAATTTAATTTTGATTGTAGCCTCGTCAACCCCACCCCCGACCCCTCCCCCGAAAGGAGGGGAGACGTAGGGTGTGCCGCGCGCCCCTCCTTTCGGGGAGGGGTCGGAGTTGATGCCACAAAAGTAGAGCCCCGCCCAATGCCTACAGGTTAACCGACCTTGCTATAAGGTTAATTAAGGTTAATCGGCGTGTGTGGGCGAAGCGAAAGCCTTTACTTTTGTGTGGTCATGCGCATTTTCCAAAAAGAACACCGATTCCTCTGGCTCATTTTCAGCAGCTTGGCGCTGCTGGCGGTGTTCCAAATATTTTGGCTGCAAAAAGTGTGGAGCGAGCAACGCGACGCGCTGCGACAGGAAACGGACTATATTTTCCAAAAAACGGTGATGGCGTTGCAGGATTCGCTCGTGCGGCGCAATATGGTGCGGGACGGCCTCCATCCCGACAGTTTCCCCCAGCCGCCATTCCCCGGCCCGCCAAGATTTAAGCAGTGGCAGATCCGACAGGGCGCAGAGACGGTTATTTCATTGAAAGCCAAGTCGGAAGAAATTAATAGCGACTCGCTCAAAGTGGAGCAGGTGCAAATTTTGGTCACGACCGACGACAACATTTCCGGCGAACCGCGTTTTGACCGCCTGATTGCCAAAATCCCCGGGGCGGCCACCAGCACCCAGCAAAGGTTTTTTTTCACGGTCGCCAAAGACACGATTTCAACCGATTCGCTCCGGCTGGCTTACCGAACAGCACTGACAGCGGCGGGTATTCCGCTCGGTTTTCAACTCTCCAACGAAGAGGAGCCGCATCCGCCTTCCGATGCCGTTATTCGCACCGCACCCGCATTTTCAGGGGTGTTGACCCAGCGATTCTATGCCGCCGAGTTTCCCGCCTATCAAGGTTTTTTAGCAAAAAAAATACTGCCGCATATTTTTTTCTCGCTGCTCTTGTTCGGCATCACGGCGGCGGCATTTGTATTGATTTACAAAAGTTTACGGCAGCAACAAAGGCTCACCGCGCTGAAAAACGACTTCATCGGCAACATCACCCACGAACTGAAAACGCCCATCACCACCGTCGGCGTGGCACTCGAAGCATTGAGCGATTTTGATGTGCTGAAAAAGCCCAAACAGGCCCGCGAATACCTCGATATTTCAAAACTCGAACTTGCTCGCCTCACCTTGTTGGTGGACAAAGTGCTGCGCCTGTCCATGTTTGAAGAAAAACAACCGCGCCTGCAAATGGAGCCGCTCGACCTCGCTGCGCTTGTCCGTCAAGTGTTGAACGCGATGCGTTTGCAGGCCGAAAGTGCAGGCGCCGAAATTCATTTTGAGGTGGAAGAAAACCTGCCACTTGTGAACGGGGATCGATTGCACCTGACCAGCGTTGTGTTCAATTTGGTGGACAATGCGTTGAAATACAGAGGAAAAGAAACGCCGATGATTCGTGTCTCGTTGAGTTCTCTGCCCGATGGCAAAGTTTGTATGGCCATTCAAGACAACGGCATCGGCATCGCGCCCGAATATCAGTCGAAGGTGTTTGAAAAGTTTTTCCGCGTTCCGGCGGGCAACGTCCACAACGTGAAAGGCCACGGCCTCGGGCTCAGTTATGTCGCCGACGTAGTGCGGCAGCACGGGGGGAATATCCAAGTGGAAAGTGCGGAAGGGGAGGGGTGCAAGTTTGTGGTGGAATTTATCGAGAAATCGTAGTCAATGCAGCGCCTCCAGCCGCCAAAGTTTTCCGTTATTGACCGAAAAAGCGACGATACCGTCGGCAGTGTTGTAGTACAATTTCGATCCGCTGGCTTCTATGTAAGGTTTCTTTTTACTGCTGTCAATCTGTTCCACCGACTGGAATTTTCGCCCGAAAAATTCGATTTCTGGGTACAACAGCCGCTCCCCAAGCTTGTTGGCGGAGGACGTGCTTCCCATCACTTTGTGGAAAATCAAATAATGGTGCCTGCCTCCCAGCTTGGCGACATCACAGTAGGTGACATCAAGTATATCAATCGGCGTTTTAGACTCGGCATCCGGGCAAACGCGCTGTTCGTCCAGACACAGCGGTCGGGCAGCGGCGGTGATTTTGAACTGCAATTTCAAGTTTTTGCTTTCCAGTGTACAATGGTAGTACTGGGTCATATAACAATACCGCACGGTATCGCCTTGCACGAAACCGTTGTAAACACGGTGCAGTTGTCTGCTGCGTTTTTTCGGCGTGAACGCAATGTTGAAGGTGTCCAGATGACCAAGTGAATCGGTAAAAACAGCCCATTTTTTGTTCTCATAGGGCATCACCAATACGCTGGGATATTTCAGGCGATAGTCGCCCAAGTCGAAATCGCAGCGGATGCCCGATTTTCCCAAGATCTTGGAAGCCTGTTTTTGGGTGCTGCAGCCCGCTGCAAAAAACACCGTTAGAATGATGAAAATAGGAAGATTGGCCTTCATGTTAGAGATACTGGGTTTGGATGGGTGAAAGGTTGTGGCAAAGATGCGATGGATTCGACTATTGCTTCACCCGCACATATTTCTCCACAATCGAGAGCGAATTTCAAGTTTTTCGTTTGTAGGAAAGTTTGATTGAATCGGGCAAATATACACGGGAAAGATTCCGGCGACGCGGCGAGGTTTTTCAGTAAATTTGCCTAAAAAACACAAGCTATGAAAAACTCCCTCTCCCGGCGCGAACTCCTGAAATTGGCCGGTTATTCCGGCTTGGCTGCCACGCTTCCCTTTTCTCATTTCCTGAAACAAAACAAAACTATGCTCAAACGCCGCATCCTCTCCGCTGCCGACGAAATGCTCCCCGTCGTCGGGCTGGGCACTTGGATTCAATTCGACGTGGGCAAATCCGAAGAAGACCGCCAGCCCCTTCGCGAAGTGCTCAAAAACATGGCCGAGCACGGCGGAAAAGTCATTGATTCCTCGCCCATGTACGGCAATTCCGAAGAAGTCGTGGGCGATTTGGCGGCTGCCACGGGTCTTTCCGACAAGTTTTTCTACGCCACCAAAGTCTGGATAAACGGCGAAAAAGAAGGCATCGCCCAGATGCAAGCCTCGCTCCGCAAGATGCGCCGCGCCACCATGGATTTGATGCAAATCCACAACTTAATGGACTGGCAAACCCACCTGAAAACACTCAAAAAATGGAAAGAAGAAGGCAAAATCCGCTATATCGGCATCACACACTATACGGTGCCGGCGCACGAGCAGTTGGAAAAAATCGTGAAAACGGAGAAGATTGATTTTGTGCAGGTCAACTACTCCATCCGGGTACGCAACGCCGAAAACAGCCTGCTCAAAGCCGCGCAGGACAACGGCGTGTCGGTCATCATCAATGAGCCGTTTGAAAAAGGCTCCCTATTCAGGGACGTGAAAGACAAAACGCTGCCGGAGTGGGCCGCCGATTACGACATCAAAAGTTGGGCGCAGTTTTTCCTGAAATTCATCCTCTCGCAGCCCGCCGTCACCTGTGTCATACCCGGCACCTCCAACCCCAAGCATCTCGTGGACAACATGAGCGCAGGTTTCGGAAAATTGCCCGATGCAGCGGGACGGAAAAAGATGGTGGAATGGATAGAGAAATTGTAGCGGATTACCAACGACATCCGCCCCAGTCCAAAAAGCCCGGCATCACGCGCAGGCAATTTTTCCCACCCGCCGCTCGTGCCGTCCGCCCTCAAATTCGGTAGAAAGAAAAATGCGCACCATCGCTTGCGCGAGTATCTCGGGCACAAACCGAGCCGGCAGCGCAATGACATTGGCGTCGTTGTGCTGGCGGGCGAGCGCGGCGATTTCCTCCGTCCAGCAGAGGGCGCACCGAATGCCCTGATGCTTGTTAGCCGTGATAGCCACGCCGTTGCCGCTGCCGCAAAGCACCACACCACGGTCGGCCTGACCAGATTCGACAGCATTGGCCACCGCGTGGGCAAAGTCCGGGTAGTCCACCGAATCGAGCGAATTGGTGCCGAAATCGAGTACCATGTGTCCTTGCGACTGCAGCATCGTCACGATGCTGTCTTTAAATGGGAAACCTGCGTGGTCGCAGCCGATTGCTATTTTCATAAAAGCGAGAAGTGAGAGGAGTGAGAGGGGCGAGAAAGCGAGCGATGTGAGAGGCGAGAAAGGGAAAGACCAGAAGTCTGGGAAATTTTAATTTCTCGCGTTTCTCACCTCTCATATTTCTCACGCTCTCGCCCCCTGTTTTCTGGCAAAGATAGTCGTTTGCTGATTTTGGCCGGACGAGTTTGCGAGGGTATCGTACTTTTCGGCGACACCTTGCGTGACACTTTATTTCAAAAACTTTATTTTCAAATAAATGAAAAAACTGCTTTTCATCGCGTTGCTGATGAATATCGTCGGCACCGCCATCTTCGGTCAATCCCCCGCTTGGCAATCAAAAGTTTCACCCGAGATTTTGGCCATTTTGGGCAAAGGCGAACAAGTCGAAGTCATTGTTCTTTTCCGCGAACAAGCTGACCTCGGCGAGGCTAAACAATTGAAAACCAAATCCGAAAAGGCGCACTTTGTTTACGCCCGGTTGGTCGAGACCGCCGCCCGCTCGCAAGCCAATGCGCTGCGTATTTTGAAAGAAAAAAATGCTTTTGCCAACAGCCTGTATCTCGTGAACGCCATCGCGGTGGAAAAGGCAGACGCAGTTTTGATAAAACAACTGGCTGAATTGCAGGAAGTAAAATGGATTGGCGCAGACCCGTGGATTCAATTTCCCGGCGCGATGGAATCTGCCGCACCGGCCGCTGCCGAACGCGGCACTATCGAATGGGGCATCCAAAAAATAAATGCTCCCGCTGTGTGGGCGCTCGGCTTTAGCGGCCAAGGCATCACCGTCGGAGGTGCCGACACCGGCGTCGAATGGGCACACCCTGCCCTGCAAGCACACTATCGCGGCTGGAACAACCTCGCTGGCACGGCCAACCACAACTACAATTGGCACGATGCCGTCCGCGAATACCACCCGCTCAATCTCGATTCTATGGGCAATCCGTACAGCCTCAATCCTTGCGGCTTGGATGCGACCGCGCCCTGCGACGACTATTTTCACGGCACGCACACCGTCGGCACGATGGTCGGCGACGACGGCCTCGGCAACCAAATCGGCGTGGCGCCCGGCGCACAATGGGTGGGCTGCCGCAACATGGAACAGGCTTGGGGGCGCCCCTCTTCCTACCTCGAATGTTTCCAGTGGTTTCTTGCGCCCACCGATATTTCGGGCCAAAATGCCGACCCCGGCCAAGCACCGCACGTCATCAACAACTCGTGGTACTGCGCTACCATCGAAGGTTGCACTGACCTGACTGTCAACGAAATATTGCGCGCTGCCGTCGTCAACCTCAAGACCTCCGGCGTGGTGGTGGTGGTGAGCAACGGCAATTTTGGCTGGCAGGGCTGTGCTTCTACCGACGACCCACCCGCCTATTTTGAGGAAAGTTTCAGCATTGGTTCCACCCGTTTTGACGACACTATTTCTTTTTTTAGCAGCCGTGGGCCCGTGGAGGTGGACGGCAGCAACCGCCAAAAACCAAACGTGGTCGCCCCCGGCGAGAATGTGCGCTCGGCGACGCTAAATGGCGGCTATCAAAACGCGAGCGGCACCAGCATGGCGGGGCCGCACGTGGTGGGGCTGGTGGCGCTCATGTTGTCGGCGCGACCGGATTTGGCCGGGCAAGTAGAGACCATCGAGCAGTTGATCATCGAAACTGCCGTGCCGCTTTTTGATTTTGTTGACTGCGGTATCCCCGGCAACCAAACGCCCAACAACACCTACGGCCATGGCCGGGTGGATGCGCTCGCCGCTGTGAATGCGGCATTGGCTTTCAACCCCGTTTCTGCGCCTGAGGCACCTTCGTTGGTCGCCAGCGTTTTCCCCAATCCGGTGGTCGAAGAAGCCATTTTTGACATCAAAAATATTTCAGGGAAAACAACTTTGGAGGTTTATTCCACCGATGGCCAACTTGTTTTCAACAAAAACTGGACGGCACAAAACCGCGAGTTGGTGCCAGTTTCTATGAAAAACCGACCCAATGGCGTGTATTTTTGGCAAATAAGGACGGAGTATGGGGCTGCTTCGGGGAAGTTGGTGAAAGAATAAGCACCCTTGTGGATGCCGCAATTTGATGACAATGGCGTACAGTAAACACACTGTACGCCATTGTTTTTTGAAAAAAATCGCTACCTGATGGGTACCAATATGAAATTTTTGAACTGTGGTAGAAAGAACCATTTTGTCAAAATACTTTTGGACTTTCTACTTCAACCAATCACTTAACTTTTTTACCACGATGAAAAACAATCTACTCCGTTCCATGCTGTTGTTATGCTTTTTCACCGCATGGAGTTGCTCCGCTTTTGCACAGAAATTGCGCCCCATCCAAACCGCCGACAAGGCTCAAGCCTACCAGCAAGTGCGCGAAAACACCAACGCCGAGCGCCTGAAAGAGCTGGCCAAACAATTCGACGAAGAACACCGGCTCGAAATGCAGCAGGCATTGGAAATCGCCCGCCGTGACAGCCTACCCGTGTGGTACATGGACAAAAACGGCAAAATCTTCGTATTGAGCGGCCTTGACGATAGCGGCCAATTGGAATACACCGAAACCAACAATCTGAATGCGGCCAGGACTACCTCTACCGACGACGTGTGGGCGGGCGGCTCGGCGGGTCTGTCGCTGAGTGGCTCGGGTATGGGGATTGGGCTTTGGGAAGCGGGCGGCATTCCGCTCATTAGCCATCAGGAACTCGTTGGGCGCGTGTTCGTTGCGTCCGGGCAGACGAACACCGTATCCGACCATGCCACCCATGTCAGCGGGACTTTGGTGGGCGAAGGAGTAGTGGCAAACGCGCGCGGCATGGCGAACGAAGCCTTTATCGCCGCATTTGACTCTGGCAACGACAACTCGGAAATGGCAAACGAGGCTGCCAACGGATTGCTCCTGTCCAACCACTCTTACGGGACTATAACGGGTTGGTATTTTGATACCGATGATGATGAATGGTACTGGTACGGAAACACGAGCGTGAGCACCACCGAAGACTACAAATTTGGCCTGTATGATTCAAAAGCAAGACAATGGGATGTCATTGCGTACAATGCGCCTTATTTTTTGACTGTAAAATCTGCGGGCAACGACCGCGACGATGAATTCACTGGCTCCCACTATGTGATGCAAAACGGGCAGTGGGTGCTGAGTACCGCCAACCGCGACCGCGACGGTGGCGCAGATGGGTACGACTGCATCCCAACGTATGGCACATCCAAGAACATCCTGACAGTGGGAGCGGTTTTCGATGTGCCCAGCGGATACCAATCGCCAGCCGATGTGGACATATCCAATTTTAGTGGTTGGGGGCCTACCGACGATGGCCGCATCAAACCCGATCTCGTCGGGAATGGCGTCGGCCTCAACTCATCTACCAGTGGCGGCACGAACGATTATTCATCCTTTTCCGGCACCTCCATGTCAACCCCCAATGTGGCTGGCTCTTTGTTGCTTTTGCAAGAACATTGTTTCAACGAGTTCGGCCTGTTTATGCGCGCTGCAACTTTGAAAGCGCTGGCTATCCACACTGCCGACGAAGCGGGAACCAACCCCGGGCCGGATTACCGGCATGGCTGGGGGCTGTTGAACACCCGCAAGGCTGCCGAACTTATTACCACAGCTGCCGACGGTGGCGACGCGGGTATTTACGAAGATGTCCTCACCAACGGCAACACACTTTCTTTTGATGTCAACTCCGACGGCACTCAACCGATTCGCGTCACAATTGCCTGGACAGACCCGGCAGCGACTGCGACAGGCGTGTTATTGAATTCCACTGTGCGCAAATTGGTCAATGATTTGGATTTGAGAATAACTAAAGACGGGACAACGTATTTCCCCTACACCCTCAACCCCGCATCGCCCAACGCTGCTGCGCTCAATACGCAGGATAATAACCTCGACAACGTCGAGCAGGTTTATATCGCCAACCCGACTGCAGGTACCTATACCGTTACCATATCGCACAAGGGCACACTCAGCGGCTCTCCGCAACCTTTTTCTATTATTGTCAATGCCGATTCGGGGAATACAGGCGGCGGTGCTTGTAGCGGCAACACAAACTTGACTTCTTGCACTGGCACCGTCGCCGACGGCAGTGGTTCTGACAACTATGCCAATGATTTGAATTGCAGTTGGGCCATCAGCCCCCCCGGTGCTACTTCTGTCACGCTGACATTCACTGCGTTCGACACGGAGGACGGCTACGACTTCGTGCGGGTGTACGACGGCGGAGATGCTTCGGGCGATTTGTTGGGTCAATTCAGCGGAAGCAGCCTGCCTCCCACCTTGACGGCTGCGAGTGGCGAGATGTATATTGAATTTGAAACGGACGTTTCCTTTACATTTACTGGTTGGAGTGCCAATTATACCTGCAATACAGGTGGCGGTGGCGGATGCAACGGCAACACGAATTTGACTACTTGCACGGGTACAGTCGCCGACGGTAGCGGTGCTGGCAACTATGCCAACAATTTGAATTGCAATTGGATCATCAGCCCGCCGGGTGCTACCTCTGTCACGCTGACGTTTACAGAATTTGATACCGAGGGCGGCTACGACTATGTTCGGGTGTACGATGGGACCAATAATTTGGGCATATTGTTGGGAGAATTCAGCGGCTTTTCCACGCCCCCGACTTTGACTGCTGCGAGTGGTTCGATGTACATTGAATTTGAAACGGACCTTTCCTTTACCTACCAAGGTTGGAGTGCCAACTACTTTTGCAACACAGGCGGCGGCACCAACGGCTGCGACCAAGCCACCGACATAACTTGCGGCAGCACCGTCACTGGCTCAACTTCGGGTGCTCCCCAAAATGTGTCCGAGTGTTTCTACACACTCAACACGGCTCCCGGCAAATGGTATCGCTTCATTGGTCAAGGAACACCTGTGCGCATCACCACATGCAGCCCAAACACCAACTACGACACCAAACTTGGGGTTTTTTACGGCTCCTGTGCCAACTTGAATTGTCTGGCTGGCAACGACGATGACTCAGGGTGTACGCAGAACGACCTTTTGTCCACCGTCGAATTTACCGCACAGTCCGGCGAGACCTACTATATCTACGTGACCGGGTACGACACCGAATCGGGCAATTTTGAATTGAGCATAGAATGTCTCACCCCGAGTTGTCAAGGCAATACTTTGCTGACAACCTGCAACGGCACGGTGAGCGACGGCAGCGGAAATTCCGAATATACAGACGATTTGTCTTGCAGTTGGACCATTTCGCCAGTCGGTGCGACTTCTGTGACATTGAATTTCACTTCGTTTGACACAGAATCTTGCTGCGACAATGTGACAGTGTTTGATGGCACGAGTGATTTAGGCGACTTCTTGGGCACCTTTGCCGGCACGTCGTTGCCACCAACTTTGACCGCCAATTCGGGCAGCATGTTTATATTGTTCTCTACCGATGCTTCTGTTGGAGGTGCGGGTTGGAGTGCGAACTATTCTTGCACCACCACGAGCGCCCCGGCTGCCAATTTTTCCGGCAATCCAACTTCTGGCGTGGCTCCTCTTCTTGTGAATTTTCAGGATTTGTCTTCCAATGCCCCGACTTCTTGGAATTGGAATTTTGGCAACGGACAAACTTCCACACAGCAAAACCCGTCTTATACATACATGCAAGCAGGCACATACAGCGTGTCGCTCACCGTCACCAATTCGGCGGGTTCGAGCATGGTGACCAAGACAAATTACATCACCGTCACCAATACCGCGCAGGCCCCGGTCGCCAATTTCGGCGCATCCGCCACCTGCGGCCAAGCGCCGCTCACCGTGAATTTTTCAGATTTGTCCACCAATGCCCCCACTTCTTGGTCGTGGAATTTTGGCAACGGGCAAACCTCCACTCAGCAAAATCCGAGCTTCACCTACACGTTGCCAGGCACTTATACCGTGACCCTTTCTTCTGCTAATACTGCCGGAACGGACATAGAAGAGAAAATCGGGTACATCACAGTAGTGGCACCGGTCTCCGTGACCGCCGTGTCCGGCACAGAAACCTGTCTCGGCACACCGTTGCCGCTGCAAGCCAACGGTGCCACACAATACATATGGTCGGGCATCGGGCTGAACAGTACCACGGGCGCACAGGTGTCGGCGCAACCGGTCGTGCCTGGCACTTATGCATACACCGTGACGGGCAGCACAAACAACTGCGCTGCCAACCCTGTCTCTATCAGCCTGACCTTTTATCCCATACCTTCCATAACCGTGTCCGCGTCCACCAACAGCGCCTGCGAAGGCCAGTCGGTGTCGCTCTCCGCTTCGGGTGCGGCTACATATTCGTGGAGCGGCACCGGATTGTCTTCCAATACCGGCAGCGCCGTCACGGCCATCCCGCCAGCTCCCGGCAATTACATTTACACCGCCACCGGCACCTCGAATGGCTGCGTTTCTGCCCCGCAATCTGTGTCAGTGCAAGTCTCTGCCAACAACCAATTGTCTGTCACCATCGCTGTGAACGACTGCCCCGGCCCGAACCTGACCTTCACTTCCAACGTCGCCAATGGCGGTGCTTCGTCCAATATCCTGTGGTACCTCAACGGGACAGCAGTTTGGAGCGGCGCATCTTATACCCTGCTCAATGCAGTCAACGGCGACGCCGTTTATTGCGAGGCCACTCCCGTCAATCTGCCGCCCTGCACCCAGCCAGCAGTGGCGCAATCGAGCACTCTCGTGGTAGACTGTGTGACCAGCGGGGTCGGAAATATTGATGGGTTGGAGTCGGCGGTCTTGATGCCCAACCCGAATGACGGCAATTTCTGGCTGCAATTGGAATTGACCCGTCCGCTGCAAGGCAACATTCACATTTTCAATGCACTGGGCCAATTGTTGCTCACAGAAGAGGCTAATCTGTCGCAAGGCGCGAACAACTTACCGCTCCGTTTGGCCGCACCGGTTCCCGGACATTATTGGCTGGTGTTGCAGTCGGAAGGGCGTTTGCACCGGATTGGTTTTGAGGTGCAGTAAAGTTGCATTTTGAAAAATGCTTTTTTGAAATAAACGGGCGGCTCACTTGAGGGTGGGTCGCCCGATTTTTTTATGCTGTAAGTTATTTTGGAAAAAAAGCGAACAGGAATGAGTACCAACCTTGCTTTTCTGCAAACTATAAATGAAGGCATATCAAAACGCCTTCTTCGGAAAAGCACCATATCGTTCACTAAAACTTTCTCACGATGGCACGCGAAATCAAATGCTCACACTGCGACAGCAGCAATGTTTCCTTTTCAGGCGAAAAAAACATTTTGAGTTGTAAAAATTGCGGAGGGTTGACAGACTTGGCTCCCAACCGGTTTTGGACAAAAGTGGTGGGTTACACAGCTGGTTCGGCTATCGCTGTTCTCACATTGGGAATTCTGCCCGACGAGGTGCAGGACTCGATTGCTGATGGCATAGCCAACGGTATTGATGACCTGATAGGCTGAGAGAACCCCCGTTACTACCGCCCTTCGCCTCGCCGCAAGGGCGGTTTTTTGTGGCTTGAAATAAAAAAAGCACCATTGGCTTTGCGCTCCTGACGGCGGGTTTTATTTTTACCGGCACATTGTCAAACTGCCTGTTTCAACCGTAATCTTTCTTGATTTTCAGATGAAAACGATCGCCACGTTTTTTGCTTTGCTGTTCTTCGCAATACAACTGTCTGCCCAAGGTTCCCCCGACACGCTCCATATCGAACAACTCCTCGGCGAGCTTACCACTGCTTACCAGCAACAAGAATACGGAGAAGCCCGGCGCTTGGCCGATGTCGCCTTGGGATTGTGCAGTCAAAGCAAATCGCCTCTTTTGCAATACGAGGCACCCCTCAACCATGCCAAAGGTCTTAGCCTCATGCGTCTCGGCGACTACCCAGCTGCCCTCCCATCTCTGCAAAAGGGGTTGGCGTTACGTCGCCAGCAATTCGGCGATAGCCATCCGGCATTGATAAATTCTTACAGTGCATTGGGGGCGTATTTCAACGATTTAGGTTCTTATAAGGAGGCTTATGAGCAATTCTTGCCAGCACTGAAAATAGCCGACAATTCGCCCAAATTACACCCTGCCTCAAAGGCTAGCCTACTCAACAATTATGCTTTGTGTCAAGAGGGGTTGGGCGATTTGCGCGGTGCCGAACAAACCCATTGGAGGGTAGTGGGTATCCGCAAAAAAATTGCTGAGGACAACCCCGACTTGATATCCTCTTACTTGAATCTCGGTGGTTTGAAAATCCATCAAGGACATAATGGCGAAGCACTTGATTTGACCGAAAAAACCTTGGCCTTGATGCGCCAGTATTATCCTGATGACTCTTTGGCTTTTGATTTGGGCGGTATTTGGCAAAACTTTGGGGTAATTGCTTTTGAATCGGGCGACCACGCCACTGCAAAAGGCTATTATGAAAAAGCCCTGCGTGTCCATATTGCCAATGAGGGTCTCAATTTTTACAAAAACGGGATGCAATATCACGGACTGGGCAACATTGAATTGGAATCCAACAACTTGGTACAAGCAGAACAACTTCACCTCAAAGCAGCAGCAGTGTGGGATTCAAACAGTTTGCCAGCTGACCACCCCTACCGAGTAGCCACTCTTGAATCGTTAGCTACTATTGCGGAAAAAAGGTCAAATTGGGAGGTGGCCGATTCTCTTTACAATTTGGTCAATGTTGCTATAAAACAAGTTTATGGCATCCGGCATCCATTTCGAGTTCGGTCGGCCAATCGAGGTACTCTGCTGAGTTTATCGCAAGATAACTTGGATGAGGCTTGGACACGTGGTCGGGAGGCGTTGCTCGCAGGAGGGATGAACCCTGACAATCCTGACCTGTCGCAAGCTGATATTTCGATTGACCTGGTGGATGCGCTGAACAATATCGGGCGGGTGGCTACCCTGCAATTCAGACAAACCAAGGAAACAATCTGGGCTGAGCGAGCCGACACTTATTTTGTCGCCGCCGGCTCGCTTTGGGAAAAACTTACGCTTGGAACTTACAACGAGGACTCCGAAAAATATTTTGTGAGCCAAGCTCGTCCTGCAGTGGAAAATATTTTGGAGTTTTTGCTGAAGGATAGAATCGGTTCGCCCGGCACCGCAGCCAAAGCCTTCGATTGGAGTGATCGTGCTCATGCTGCCCTTTTGCACAAGTCCCTTCGCCGTTCTGGGGCCTTGCAGTTCGGCGGTGTTCCTGATTCGTTGCAAGCTCAAACGGCTTCTTTGCAAGCGCAACTGAATTTTTTAGAAAAACAAAAATTGGAGGCACGTGCCCTGCCGCCTGCAGGACTGGAGGCCGCCCTGCAAGATTTGGAAGGGCAACGTTTTGAATTGAACTCGACATTGATTGCGCTGATGACTTTTTTGGAGGAAAAATATCCGGGTTTCCGCAGTCGCCGGGATTTGGCAGCACCGGGGCTGCTCGAGACCCAAAAAAGGCTTTTGACGGGGCAGTGCCTGCTCGAATATTTCGTCGGCGACAGCAGTTTGTTCATTTTCGTGGTGAGGAAAGATACCCTCGTGACCTATATGCAGCCGCTCAATTTCCCACTGGCTGCTTGGGTGAAAAATTTGCGATATGGCCTAACAGATTTTCATTTGCAGAAAATCAAATCAGATAATTTATACCCAAAAACGACGAAGGCATACGCCGACGCAGCGCACGATTTGTACCTTAAATTAATAGCCCCAGTGGAAAAATGGCTCACCTTGGCAGTGATGGTGGCACCGGATGGCGTGTTGAATTCCGTCCCATTTGAGGTCTTGCTGACTACACGCCCCGAACGCTCCGAGCGCTTCAATACCCATGCATACTTGTTGAAAAAGCACCGTTTTTCTTATATCTATTCCGCCGGATTGTTGAACTCGATGACTGAGACCGAAGAGCGGGCGAAGCCCAAACGTGCGCTTCTCGCGGTGGCTCCATACGCCCCGCTCGTGGGGCAGGAGAAAAAATACGGGGCTTTGCCCATTCTGCCTGCCTCAAAAACCGAGGCACTGCATGCTCAGCATGTTTGGGATGGTGACGCGTTGATTGGGCCTGTTTTTTCTAAAGACTCTGTGCTGAAAATGATGCCGGAATATAAAATCGTCCATTGGACTTCACATGCGATTGCCAATAACAAGTTGGGCGAACTCTCCTACATCGCGATGCCCGACAGCAACCACTTGTATGTGCGCGATTTTTACAACTTGCGCCTCGGTGCCGATTTGATGATTCTGTCGGCTTGCGAAACCAATGCTGGCTCCCCAGTAGCCGGGGAGGGTGTCATCAGTCTCGCTCGTGCTTGTGCATACGCCGGAGTTCGTAGCATTGTCACCTCACAGTGGCCTGTCAATGACTTGACAACACAGCGACTAATGGCTGCTTTTCATGACAAACTTTTTGCAAAAGAGAGCAAAGATGAGGCACTCCGCCAAGCCAAATTGGAGATTATAAATTCAGCACAAACTTCATTGGAGGCGCACCCTTTCTTTTGGGCAGGGTTCATCGCCATCGGGGATATGAGGGCGATTGATTGAGCAGCACTTATTTTTCAGAAGACAACTTTTCTCGGAGGCTCTTGGCTTTCTTTTGATAATCATGCCCTTTGTCATCCACCAATTGTTGTAAGCCCTGCTTGAATTCCGGCGACTCTTCTTGTCCGTCGGCCAGATATGCCAGCAGAATGTACCATTGTGAGCGGTCAGAATAGGGAATGGCTTTGGTGGCAACGACTCGTCGAAATACCGGAACAGCACGGCTGTACTGCTCTGTCTTCATAAAAGAATGTGCCAACAGTTCATTGGCCTGAATGAATGTGCTGTCGTCTTCTGGCACCTGTTTCAACAACACGATGGCTTTTTGATAGTCGCCTTCAGAATAAGCAGTGAGGCCGTTTTGAAAAGATGATGCGCGTCCCTTTTGCACCTTTTCTTGGGCGGTTCGGATGAGCGTCTGGTCGTCTGGCTTGTAACCATCGCCTAATTCTTTCAGTGCCAATGCCAAGTGTTTGGGAGGCGACTTTTTATCTAACGCAGGTTCATTTGCAATAGGCTTCCCTTTTTCAGCATCTGTTGGGACTGGCAGAGGGGCAAGTGTGTCCCGTTGGGTAGGGGGAATGTCCGTTGGTTGGGTGGCAGGGCGCGGCCACCACAACCACGCTGCCACGAACAGGCCGAGCATCAATACCACGAAAAAGATCAATCGGATGGGGGAGGATGGGGATAACAGTTTCCCTGCCTTCGGAAGTTCGGCTTGCCAACGGGCGAGGTCACGTCGCAAATCATCTTCTGCCAACACCTCCATAGCATCGCGTTCGAGTCGTTGCCAATCCACACGTTCGCGCAGATCCGGGTCGGCGCTCATCTCGGTCTCGAATGCAGTCTGTTCTTCAGGCGACAAAGTGCCGGAGAGATAGGCTTCGATTTTATCTTTGAGTTGTTCTTGATCCATGGATTTTCAAAGGCCCACTTGGGCTCGGAGCCGTGGGTTGGATTTGATAATATTGGTGAAACGTTCGCGACAGCGGTAGGCCTCCCGTTTTGCGGCAATACGGTCGCGCAAACCAATCGCCTCAGCAATTTTTTCCATTGAAACGTTTTGCCCCCAAAGCGTTAGAATTTGCTGGCATCGCTCGCCGATTTCCTGAAGCGCCTCTCGGATGGCATTTATACGCTCGTCGGCGATAAGTAAATCTTCGTGGCTTTCTACCTCGGCATCATAAATGTCGGGATTGAAATCCAGCATTGGCTTATGGGAGCGGTTGCGACTGTACCACCACCATTTTACAATGCCAAAAAAATAACCCCGTAGCGTACCATCGCCCTTGAAACGGCCAGCCCGGAAATTTTTGTCAAAAATCACAACCGCTTCTTGCATAGCGTCTTCTCCGTCCTCTTGAGTGCCGCCATGTTTGCGAATATAAGCGATGACTTGTGTCCGCAATGCAGGGTCGGCAAACAGGTGATGCAGCGCCATTTTGCATTGTTCGACGGTGCCAGCCAGCATTATTTTTAGTTGGTCGTCTTCGGGAACTAAGTTCTTCATACAGTGCAGGAATTGGAGGTTGGTACCCAAAGACAGGGCAATTTTTATTGAAAAAACGAAATAACAATGAAGGGGTAAAATTAGACAGATAGTGGATAATTGAAACACCAACACCCACGGCGCGTTTGCCCTTGTCGTAAAATATTCATTTTCAACGATAAAAAATCCCGAAGCATCACAACGTAGTTTTTCCAAACTTTGCGCCAACCACAAACCAGCAACCCGAAACCAGCTAACCAGCAACCTTTTTCCCGACCATGCAAAAAATAGATATGCACACCCACCTCCTGCCCGAACGACTGCCAAATTTCGCGGACAAGTTCGGCTACGGGGATTTTATCCACCTCGACCACCATCGCGCGGGTTTTGCCCGGATGATGAAAGGCTCCGTTTTTTTCCGCGAGATTGCCAGCAATTGTTGGGACCCCGAAGTCCGCATCGGCGAGTATATGCACTTTCGCACACCCGTGCAGGTGGTGTGTACCATTCCGGTTATGTTCAGTTATTGGGCAAAACCCGCCGATTGCCTCGACCTTTCCATGTTTCTCAACGACCATCTGGCGGGCGTGGTGGATGACTTTGCGGAACATTATATCGCGCTCGGCACCATTCCGATGCAAGACACGGATTTGGCTATCAAAGAGTTAGAGCGGCTCAAAGGCCTCGGGTTCCCGGGTGTGCAAATTGGCTCGAACGTGAACCAATTGAACCTGAGCGAGCCGCAGTTTTTCCCCATCTTCGAAGCCTGCGAGCGGCTGGATATGGCCGTGTTCGTGCATCCCTGGGACATGATGGGCGAGGCCGAAATGCGCAAATATTGGCTGCCGTGGCTCGTAGGCATGCCTGCCGAGACGAGCCGCGCGGTCTGTTCGCTCATTTTCGGGGGGGTGATGGAGCGGCTGCCCCGGTTGCGGTTTTGCTTTGCCCATGCGGGCGGCTCGTTCATCCCGACCGTGGGGCGGGTGCAGCACGGCTTCAATTGCCGACCGGATTTGGTGGCAGTTGACAATCCCGTGCCTCCGCGCGACTATTTGGGCAGGTTCTGGGTGGATTCGGCCACGCACGACCCGCAGTTGTTGCGCTATATTTTGGAGGTGGTGGGCGATGAAAAGGTTTGCCTCGGCACGGACTACCCCTTCCCGCTCGGCGATTTGGAGATTGGCCGTTTTATCGAAGAAATGGATTTGCCGCAGGCGACGCTGGAAAGGATTTTTCACAAAAACACGCTTGCGTGGTTGTATGGCAAGTAACGCCACCAGCCTGCCGGAATCGGTATTTATGAGCCTTTTCGTAAATTTTCGATTAAAATTTTTCAGAATTGACACCCGACAAAAGTTCAATTTGAACTTAATATGAATTTTTCTCATTTTTGCAGCACAATCTCCTGTTTTACCAACAGTTGTTTCAAATTCAAAAAACCAAGCCATGTCCGCTATTCCGCCTTTAAAAGATTTGCTTGATTTAGGTGAGCTGAGCCAAAGTTTGAAAAAAAAGAAATGTGTGCTCATGCTCGGCCCCCGAATAGCCACCATACCGGGTGTTAACGGCCAAGACATTCCTATTCTGGAAGGGCTGGCTCAGGAATTTG
>CAYZVM010000076.1:0-24815 GCA_964481485.1 uncultured Saprospiraceae bacterium
ACCTGCGCCACCAAAACAGCATCGCCAACAAATTCACCGGCACCATTCTCGACTACCTGAAGCCGGTGGAAGAGTGGCAGCCGAGGCATCCTTTTAAGGAAGAGTAGCGGATCGCATGGTCTCTATAGGTATGCTACAATTATTCCACTTGTTTTCGTCTATTTCGGGGGGAGCAAAAATCCCTGGCGAGTTCGTATAGTTTCAAGTAAGGAATGATTTCCATTTCATAGGTTTGCTTGGAGGTGTCCCCGGTCATTGCTTGGAGGCGTTCTAACAAAACAGCAATTTTCGACTCGTACTGCTCCCGTCGGAAATCAGCACGCGCCATGGCGACGAGGATTTTGACGAAGCACCGCGAACGCTCCGTGTCCCCATTTTTTAGATATCGCTCACGGTACTTTTCCAAGGTCCACACCCGCTCCCAAATATTGTCTTGTTTCCCCTCTATCAGCTGCAGAACTGCATGAGCGATAAGGATGGCCACATTCAGCCCATTTTTGTCGCGGCTGAATATGGGAACCTGATTGAGAAACTTTGCGGCTCGGAAATGGAGTTCGGGCAGATCGCGGCACGTAAGCTTATATGCCAAGAAAATGTATGCGCCAAAAATGTTCCAAACTTCTTGTGTTGCTTCGTTCAACCCAACAAACCGCTTATGGCAAGTAGCGGCCTTATACACTTCCAGTGCCTCGCTATAACGCTCTGTGTGCATACACAAGTAAAAATGTATTTCAAGAGTAGCATACCAATTGACAGTGCCTTCGGTGGAGAGCCTGAGGCATTCTTGGATGGCCTGATGCCCTTTCTCGTATTGTCCCAATTCTTTGAAACACAGCACCTTTCGATAAAACAAAACGTGCTGGTGGTGTGAGGTATCGTAACGGCGCGATTGAAAATACTCGATGGCTTTTTCCAAGACAGATATGGCTTGCTGGTAGTGGCCGGCTAAGAAATGGCAGTCGAAGGCGATGAGGCTGTAGCACAGGTTGAACATAATAGACGGTATCTTGAATGCCAATGGGTGCAGTTCCTCTATATGGTATTTCAATTGCTCGACGACTTCGGGGCGATAACCTTTTTTGTGGACATAGTGCACACACTTTTCATCGAAATACAAGTTTGCCATTTGTTCCCGATCCAAGTAGGTCTTGTATTCCTGGAAAAGAGCAGCGTATTGTTCAAAATCTTTCAAATTGCTGTATGCATAGGAGGTCGCGCCCATGAGTGAGCGGGTTGCATCCACCACCCATTCAGGGCGGTCATTTTTTAGGCCGTTGTCCAGTAAATCGAGGGCTATTTGGCGGGCGGAATGTTTGCAAGAGTTGAATTCGAGCAGCCGCATGATGGACATCGTCTTGAAGCCTTCGTTCCGCCTTTGGGTGTAGGCATCGCCGGGCGATGATAGGAAAAACACCAGTTGGCGCAAATGTCCTATCAATATTCTCCCATACTTTTTGTAGGAAGTTCGTCCACCGATACCGGTGCCTACTATTGCCTCTTCGTCGGTGCGGAAATTGCCGTTGCGCACGGCGCGGTACAGGCTTATGACCTCGGGTTTGTTCTTGCAGAGGAAAGCCAAATGTTCCTCGGCGCGGTCAACGCCACGGCTAACGAGCCAGATGAGTTCATTGAGTTCCTTGATCATGAAGGTGGATGATTAAAGGTTGTGTTTATCATTGGGCGCGACCATAAGTTGGGCAACAATATGGTCGCAAGTATTTCAAAAAGAGCGGATTAGAAAAAGAACAATTCAGGCAGGCTCAATTTTGGCCGTTTATTTCGATTGTTGACTGTCGGAATTTCCCAATCTGAACACTATGATTTTTGCGGCATCCATTCACCGTAAAAATCTTCCGTGTTATGTTGGCTACCCTCTTCGCACTCCTCATTCAAATGAACTTGCCCGCTTCCGAAGCCGAATGGCATCAACTCACGCCACAAGAACAGCAGAATTGGACAGAGTACATCATTATTGATGATGTCAGGCTCTGACGCTTTTTTTACTGCCCACGCCCGCCACGACTTGCTCCCGGCGGGCGTTTTTGTTGAATACGAAAGTAAAAAAGGTTGCTGAGAAAAAAACTCCGAACGAGAGTTTTAGCGCAGATTGACAAATGTCGAGAGCGACCGCCTATAAACATCTTTGAAAGTGCGCGACCATTGTCATTTGTTTCATTTAATTGAAAATCAATTTTTTAAGCACCTGTATTCTGGATTTTTCTTAAAAAAAAGGGGTAGAAAATGGTGCTCAACTGTCGGTACAAAAAAGTTTTTGCGGGGGCGATTTTTGTGGCGGCAAGCGGCGATATTTTTTCAGATTGCCGGTGTTTGCTGGATGTTCATCTGATTTGTTCACTCAAAATCTGACTTCAAATGCAACGGAAAAATTTTTTGATAGGTGTTGTTTGCACTGTGTTGTGGCTGTTGGCTAACTCTCCCGTGGCAGGGCAAAATTTTCAGTACAACATAAAAGTTGACGAGGTGGATTTCCTTGCCCCTGCCGGGCTTGACAATCACAAAATCTCAATGGTTCGGGACTACCACCCCAATCCTCCTATAACTGAGATAGCATGGAAAGCCCCCAATGATCAAACACCCGTTGCATTCGTTAGTGGAACATCAGCCAGAGTCACAGCAAAATTTGTTGGTTGCGATGGTATAACTTGGGTAAAAGGCGATGGGCCGGGCAACTATGACCCGCCTCCTGCGCCAGTTAGCAACTCCTTTTACAGCGCCAGCCTTCCCGCGTTCACCGCCGGAAAGACCGACTTCTACGAACCATTTGAAATTACTTGGTACGTTTCGAGAAATCAAAACGGGCCATGGATTGAGGTGGGCAAAAGCCAAAACCCATTGTACGTCATTTACAGCCAAACTCCCATCACAAACCTCACCTTTTTTCACTCGCTTTTATATTATGGTTGCAAACATGGGAAAGATATGACCTCTCAAAATGCCATCGTGGATGCAATTTACAATAACACGTTTTCCAGCAGGACGCTTCCTCGCAAAGACAGTCCCACTAAAACGGCGATGAGCTATTGGGCTTGGCCGCATCCACAAGGACAAGGGGATGATTGCTTCTCTACTCAGTCGCTTCTTCGATATGAAAACGGAAGGTGTGGGGCTTGGGCAAGATTTTTTGATGATATCATCAAATCCCAAGGGATAATTGGTTCTCAGATATCTGTTGTCACTTGGCCCGATGGCGTTGGTCCATTAGAATTTAGTCTGCCGACAGACATAAATAATTTCTTTGGGGCACATGCCAACAGCGTAAAATATGACCCTTCTTTTGATTTCCAAGGAAACCCCTATCTTGCAGCAGAGTTCTTTGTAAATAATTGGAACTTCTCCTCAAATAAGTTTTACTTATGGGATAGAGAATGGATGCCTTATAATCTCCCGACAAATCCCGTTCCTCTTCCACCACCAAATACAAACATCTTGACGTATGCCCCATCAAATGGCGCATCTGCTCAAGGAAATGACAACCCCATGTCCACTTTCGCAGATCATGGTATTGTAAAGTACAACAATAAGTATTACGACCCTTCTTACGGTACTTCAGCTCAATCTTCGAAGAATGATTGGGAAAACGTTAGTCTGGCTGGATTTGGCAATGGTAGAAATTTGATTTATTACCATTCTGACGGTTCATTTGTCGTATTAAAGCGAATTATGTGGCTCCATGAAACGAACACATCAACTCTGCAATCAAAAATAGACCCATAAGTCATGAAAAATCTAATTTTTTCTCTCGCTATTATATTTTGCTTTGAACATCTACTCTCTGCACAAAAAGATAGCATTATTTCTTGTAGGATAGGAGATGATATCATTCAAGCACAAATAAGAAATGGATTTGGCTTGATGTTTTCCACTGTCCATACTCAAAACCAACAGGTTGACACCCTTCTCGTTTCACAGCTTGGAGATTCACCTGTTGAGTGCGAATGCTCTGATTCCATCGCAACTTTTTACACAAGAGATCCTCTACATTCAAGGCTCATTATTTTTTATCGAAATAAGGACAAGTGGATGTTTCAATATAATCAACCCCTACCTCCAGAAATCCCCCCAGTCGGCATCTTGATTCCGGGTGAAAAATATGCATCTTATTCTTACCGCTTACTAAAACCTGATGTGTTAATTGCTAACAAGGAAGTTTTTAGTGGGGATAGATCAGAAAGAGAAAAATTCGAGATTCGTTTCAAAATTGATACTGCAAACAACCGACTAATCACGGAATCGGAAACCAAACTGAAGGAGTAATTTTCCCAGAACAACCCTTTTCTTTCACTGTATCCCCCTCTTTTCAACTGCGCCATATAGCTTACAATATGCGGTAAGGGGGACTGTTTTCAAAAAACGCACCACGATATGAAACATCCATTCCTCTCCATACTATTCGCCTTCTTCGCCGGGACAACGGCGATTTTCGGGCAAGACCTCACCGCCACCGTGACGCATCAGTCCGCCCCCAATGTCAACGACGGCGCGATTGATTTGACCGAAAACGGCGGCTTTCCGCCTTACGAATACGCTTGGAAGGGGCCAAATGGGTTTGCTGCCGCGACGCAGGATATTTCCAGCCTCGCGCCGGGACAATATTGTGTCACCGTCACGGATGCCTTGTGCGGCACGGCAGCCCTGTGCAGAATCGTGCGCCGGTGCGACCCCATCATCGGCCATGGCACTGCGGTGGGATGCCCCTACAACTCGAACGGCATTTTCACCCTGCTGTTGAGTGGGCAAGGGCCATTCAATTTGCAATGGAGCGATGGGTTCAATCAAACCCTGCCTTCGTCGGGCGCTATTACTTGGACGCAACGGACAGGATTGGACTTGGGCGTTTACTGCGTCACCGTCACCAATGCGGCTGGTTGTTCTGAAAGTGTGTGCCGCAGTGTTTCCTCATCGGTGCAACCCATACAGGTGAACGGGAACTTGCAGCAACCCAACTGCAATACCCTCAGCGGTGGCGCTATCACCTTGGTCGTGACTGGCGGGGCATCTCCTTATACTTATTTGTGGTCAGACAACTCGCAGGCAAAAGACCGGACAAATCTGAATCCCGGCCAATATTGCGTCACCGTGACAGATAGGAAAGGCTGTACCGAGACGGAGTGTTTCAACATCGTTGCGGGTGCCCCCAGTGTCAAAATTGCTGTAGCCGACATCACCATGCCCGAAATTTGCACGGAGGCACCTACCTGTGAAGGGGCTGTCAATATTGAAATATTGGACGGCACTGCTCCGTACTCTTACAGTTGGGTCAGGCAGGGCGGTGGCTTCACCAGCAGCCAACAGGATATCAGCAATTTGTGTTTGACCGGCGATTACTCGGTGACCGTCACCGACGCACAAGGATGCACAGCTCAAAAGACCGTAAAAATATGTTGTTGCGGCAATTACGGCGAACCTGGACAACCAACACAGGACGGAGAGTGCAATTTTGGAATAGGATACCAAATCAACCTCAACGGCCAAGCGACGCCCGCCTTTGGCACTCAGGGTGGCTCCATCAACATATCTTTCAATGAAGGGACACAAGGTTATTCGTTAGTGTGGAAAAAAGACGGACAGTTTTTTTCATACAACAAAAACATCACGAACCTCCAACCGGGTCAATATTGTGTGACCGTGAAAAAAGGCTGTTACCAACAATCCAAATGTTTCAACATCGTCAACTGCGACGATACCAACATCACCGTCTCTGGAACCACCAATCCTACTTGTCAGGATTATGAGGCGGGTTCGGTGGATGTCAATGTTAGCGGTGGAGCAATCCCCTACAAGTACAAATGGAGTAACGGCTCCATCAATCAAGACTTGGAAGGGCTCACGGCTGGCACTTATACTGTGACAGTGACCGACAACAATGGATGCACTGGCACCAGTTCATTTACGATAAACACCACGCAAATCAATATCATCAATCAAGGATGCACTCAAATCACCATGTGTGGTTCGGAAGTTGTCAAGGTGCAGCAGTTTGATGTAAATTGGCAGTTCGAATCGGATTGCCGCTACGCAAGGGTTGTCTGTGCGAATGGCTATGTTGGGCCTTTGGAATATTTAGGTGCAACAGAAGAATATCCTGCTGGGCCTACTGGGTGCATAATCCGTCTGCGATGTCTAAACGGGCAGATATACGACCAATACACTGGTCAAACGCTTACGGAACTAGTTGGAGGCATTGACAATTGTGGTTTGCCTTATTGTGCGTATCTTTCATATTGCTACTATCAAGAACTGGGGGGGTATGATGAGAACAGTGTGCGGTTTGTTTCTAATGGTTATATATCTAATATTCAAGGAGATTTTTTGGGACAAAGCTGTCCATCTGGCCCAGGCTGTAATACGCCTTGGTCGCCGTGCTGTGAAAATAAGTATTACTGTGAGGGAGGTTATATCGGGGAAGGATACGGGCCGTGCGGAGCATCAGCCCTTAACGATTCAGTGCCGGATATAGATATCTTGCGCCGCATCATAAAACAGCAACACCCGGAATATAAAACATTGGGCGAAATACTAAAAGGCGCAACGGAGTATACCCAACAAACTACCAAGCCCCATGAGTTGGTCAGTAAAGAACCTGAACCTAAATTACTCCACGTCAGCCCCAACCCCTTCTTCGACAAATTGAACATCGAGATGTTTTCAGAAAAGGAAAAAGAGGTTAATTTTGTCCTCACGGATATCAATGGGAAAACCATGCTTCAACAAACTTTCCATATTCTCGAGGGGAACAACCAACTGATTATAGATGTCGAAGCGCAACTTCCAGCTGGCAGTTATTTCCTCTTTATGACCGACGAAACCGGCGGGACTGATGCCCGTTTGTTGATAAAAGCAAACTAAAATGCACGGCTGCGCCATGGACATTGAACATGACGCAGCCTTATCGCTTCAAAACATGAAAAGACAACCTCTGCTTTCCATTCTGCTTTCTTGTGCATTCTGCCAGGCCCTGACCGCCCAATACATCGCCCCGCGTCAGCCCGACGACAACATCACCGCCGTTTTCACAGAGTCGCCCTTGACATGGCAATTCCAGCAACTGTCCACCGATTCCGTCTTTTTGCGCGGCTACGGTGTCGTGTGGGACACTACACAACAAGCTTGGGGCGACACCATCTTGTTATTAGAGCAAAGCGCAGAACCCTATCAGGGCGGGCTGAAGTTTGCAGAGACAATTCGGTCAAAAACACTTGGCAGCACATGGCTCCCCGCACGACGGACAGAAGTCTTTAACCCAGATGGTTGGCTTTCCAATCAAAAAACCAAACCGGACTCTGTTTTTCATTTTACTTGGGATGCTGGTTTGGCAAGTTGGGCTTTGCAGAAAAAAATCGTGTACGAAAAGGATTTGGCCGGGTATGTCACATTGCGTTCCACTTACCTCTCCGGCCACGCGGTCGCAGATACGTTGGAGCAGTTTTGGGTGGATACTTTTTGGAGCGTTCTTTTGCACCATCGCTTGGCCTATGACTTTCAGAGCGAATCTTATATGCCGATTGATTCGACCGATTACTTTTTTTTCACTGACACATTTAGCCCCTCTGGCAGAACTTATACATTCCAAACTGGCCAAGCCAAGCCTTTTCGCAGGTATGATTTTAAATTTTTCAACATACTGGATACCTATGAACTCAGAACCGATTTCTGGTCAGAAGAAATTGACTTTTGGAAAGCATACTCAAGTGAAAATCAAGTAGTGTTGCCAAATCAATTTTGGTTCAGAAAACAATACGTCATTTTTACACCAATGGGCCAAAAGAAGTATAGAGCAAATGAAAAGTACTATTACCCCGATTGGTCACCGAAGCAATTTGATTATCAATACCATCCTTCGCTTGAGACCTTCCCCGACAGCGTCATTCGGAGAGATTACTTAAAAGACAGCAACACCGGCCTCATCAGCACAATAATCGAGCGTTTCCAGCCCAGGTACGAGTATGTGGAGTTTTTCAATCGTTTCAAATGGGAATTTGCATGGGGCGCAGCACCGACCGTTTCGGCTGGTCAGCCTACGGCAGCACCCGCAAAAGCACGGGTCAGCCGTGTGGACAGGGGTGTGTTTATGCTTGACTTTGGAACGGAAACAACAGGGCGAAAACAGTTGCGATTGTTTGACACAAGCGGCAAACTGCTGAAAACATGGCACACCGCAGACAACACGATGGAAATAGACTTGTCCACATTTCCGGCTGGCATCTTTTACCTGCACATCACCGATGGTCGCGCAAGCCAAACCGTGCCGTTGGCTGTGTTTTGATTTTTCAAATTGGACACCAGCACAGCATCGCCAACAAATTCACCGGCACCATTCTCGACTACCTGAAGCCGGTGGAAGAGTGGCAGCCGAGGCATCCTTTTAAGGAGGATTAGCAAGTATCAGAGCGAGCGAAAGGAAGGTTTTTGGGAGAAAAAGGTCGTTCGGAATCATTTTTGCGGTTGAAATGCCGCTCTGAAGACGATTTTTTTCAACCAACTAATTCTTCCATGAAACGGTTTGCTACTCTCCTCCTCTTCTTGGCCGGCACACCACTGCTTCACGCGCAGGACATCACTTGGATTACAGATTGTGCCGACAAAGAATTTTGCTTCAACCAAGGCAGCTGCTCAGAAGGCGATGTTTTCATCGTTGAAAAGGCGGTAACCAGTTGCGGCAGCAGCAGCATTGTCAATTATTCCTACAAAATTGACCTGTTCAACGACGGCAGCCTCGACATCCAATCTGCCGAAGACACCATCTCCGCGACTTTTCAAGTGGGTACACACAAAGTAACTTGGCGAGCCACCGACAACTGCGGCAACCTCGCCCAATGCACCTACCTGTTCACCATCAAAGATTGCCAGCCGCCCAATCTGATTTGCATCAACAGCCTCTCGCGCAATGTGGACGTGGATTGTTCCGCCACAATTGATGCTTCTGATTTCATCGCGACGGCCATTGACAACTGTACCCCGACCGACGAACTTCAAATCGGCCTCCGAAGAGTCGGCTCCGGTGATGGCTTTCCCAATCAGACAAGTTTGGTTTTCAACGGCTGCGACGATTTGGGAGCCAATGCCGTAGAAATCTGGGTAAAAGACGAAAACAACCTCAGCAGCAAATGCAACGGCACCATCGAAATAGACGATGTAAGCGATGTTTGCGGGTGCGATTTTGATTCGAACATCGGGCTGGAAGGCTGCGCGCACACAGCCGACAGCACCAAACTTTTCATCTATACCGTCCATGCCGCACTCACAGCCACGCCACCGCAGGGTGCGCCATATTCGCTGCATATCCAGAAAAATGTGGAAGACTCTTGCTACAACGCCGTTTTTAGCGCCGTGCCAATAGGCCATGACTGTCAAGTCGTTGTCCGCGCCACACGCACCGGCGGCTGGCTCGATGGCGTCTCCACGTTCGACCTCCTGCAAACCAGCAAACACATCCTGAACATCCAGCCTTTTCAGACCGTATGGCAGCGCCTCGCCACCGACGTGAACGCCAGCAACTCCGTGACTACTTTCGATATCGTGGAAACCCGCAAACTCATCCTCGGCATCTACGACACTTTCCCGGCAGTGACTTCTTGGCGTTTTTTCCGCCCGGTGGACGACCCGTCCAACCTCCTGAGCGCGGTCAAAGACACCTACCAAATCGTGCTGAACAACCTTTCCAACGACACCGTTTTCAAGAATCTCGATTTTGTCGGCGTAAAAATGGGCGACGCAAATCTTTCGGCCATGCTCACTACTGGCGGTTTGGACGACCGCTCCGGCGAACAGCCGCTCCTACTCACGACGGACGACCGCTTTTTGGCGGCGGGCGAAACGGCCACCATCCCGCTCCAGCTGGCCGAAAAGGCCACATTGGGCGGCTGGCAACTCGCGCTCTCTGTGAACCCGGCGCTGGCGACAATTGAAGGCGTGGAGGGTTTGTCGGCAGAAGATTTTGTTGTTTTGGGCAATGAAGTTCGCGCCTTGTGGTTCGATGCGGGAGGAAAATCATGCTCCCCCGAATCGCCGATTTTTTCTCTGAAAATCAAAGCGTTGCAACCTGCCCGGCTCTCCCAAATCTTGTTTTTGTCCAATGAAAAACTGCGGGCGGAGGCTTACATCGCGGCGGAAAATAGTTTGGAACAACGCCGCCCCATGTTGCTCCGATTCGACGGAAACTCTATCAATGGAACCCAATTCTTCCCGCCACGCCCCAACCCGTTCGCGGACGAAACGACTTTTAACTTCTTGCTCCACAAACCCGGCGACGTGCGGCTGGAGGTGTTCGACCTATCGGGCAAACAAGTGTTTTTGAAAAATATGGAGATGAAGACGGGGCATCAGTCATTTGAGCTTCGGGCGATGGATTTGCCCAGTAGCGGGGTGTTTATTTACCGTATTCAGGCAAACGGCGAGGTGTTTTCAGGGCGGTTGGTGCACAAGTGAGGGGTGATGGCAGTGGCGCAAATACAAATCGGGGTCGTGGCACAACAGCGCCAAGACCCCGATTTGTTTAAAGAAAACACCTTGAACAGCAAGGACTTACTTCACGTCGGCGAAGAAGTCTTTGACTTTGTCTTTGTGGACAATCATTTGCTTGTAGGTGTATTTGCCCGTGACCGGGTCTTTCACGGCTTTCACCACTTTCACATGGTCTTTGCCGGAGCCTGCGTTGGCAGCACGCTGAGCAACGCGGGCGTTTTTGGAAACTTTCTTAGCCATAACCCTTGAGTATTTGGATGGTGAAAGTTTAGATTGGTGTGATTGGTTTAGAGGGTTTAGAAAAACTACGATAGCATTTTCTAAACCTTCTAAACTATTCTAAACCATTCTAAACCCTTACTTGATTTCACGATGAACGGTGTATTTGCGCATGATAGAGTTGTATTTTTTCAACTCCATGCGGTCGGGCGTGTTTTTGCGGTTTTTCTGCGTCACATAACGCGAGGTACCCGGTAAACCGCTGGTTTTATGCTCGGTGCATTCCAGTATGACCTGGATGCGATTGCCTTTGCTTTTCTTTGCCATTGTTGTAACTTTTACTTTTTGAATTTCACGTTTTGCGGTCTTGCGATGGGCAAAGCGGCAAAAGTAAAATTGAAATTTTCAGAATGAGTGGATGGGGATTTTTCAGAGACCCTCCACGGCGGTGTTGCCGTGATAAACGATTTCGCCTTTTTTCTCCAATTTCTTGATGTACTGGTACAAACCAAGTTTAGAGATGGTGCGCATGGCCGAGGTGCTCACTTTGAGCGTCACCCATTCGCCCGTTTCAGGTATGAAGAATTTTTTCGTTTGCAGGTTCGGATAGAATCGGCGTTTGGTTTTTCGATTGGAGTGGGAGACGTAGTTGCCAGAAATCGGCCTTTTGCCCGTCAGGTCACAAACTTTAGACATAAACTTGAATTTGAGTGTTCTAATTGATGATTCCAAAAAATGAGTGTGTGAGATAAAACCCACACACTCAAACACTTCAACTGTGGTGACTCCGAGAGGACTCGAACCTCTAACCTTCTGATCCGTAGTCAGATGCTCTATCCATTAAGCTACGGAGCCATGCCCTTTTGGTTTTCGGGCTGCAAAGATAGATTCGAGCGGCCTGAAAAACCAAACTGGATTTTAAAAATTTCTAAATTTTCTGGACACGATGGTTTTGTCGCGCCCGATGCTCATCACATATATCCCTTTTGGCAAGTTGCTCGCGTCGTATTTGAAAGGGTTTTGAAACAATGTTTCTTCGTGCATCAATTGGCCGAGCATATTGAACACGCGAAAGGTATATTTTTCGGGCGAGGGCAATTGATAATACACCTCAAATGTGTTTTTGTCCGCCGATGTCCTGATTTCCAGAATGCTGAGTGGATTGCCGGGGGTGTCGCATGGTTTGACCGCTTCGGTGATTGCGTTGGCTATTTGCAAGTAGCCGCCCGTGACGGTTATGTTGGTGAGGCTGGTGCTCGGTGCTACATTGTCGAGCAAAAAATCGCGCACGCGGCGGGCACAGGCGGCGGGCGATGTGAGTGCGTCGCTGGTGAACAATTCGCAAGGTACGGAGTAGAGCAGCGCCACCGCTCCGGTGACGTGCGGGGTGGCGGTGGAGGTGCCGCCCAACTTGCCATAACTGGGATTGTTGAGGCCAGCGTTGGCGGTGGTATAGGTTTGGTCGCCGGGCGCGCCGAGGTCAATAGACTTCAGGCCGTACCCAGTGGCGGGTGCTTTATTGCCGAGTTTATCGGTGTTGTTTACCGAAATCAGGAATTCGCTCGTGCAAGTGGTCGGCATGTCCCCTTCTATATCCACGTTGGTGTTTTGGTTGGTGGTGGCACCCACACTGAGGATGCCTACTTGCCCCAATGAATCGTAAGCGGCGCACCAAAGTGGGTGGTCTTCTGCTTTTTGTTTATCAAGCCCAAAAGAAGAGTTGGTGGCTACCACGAAAGCACCTTTTGCGCCGTTGGTTTGGTTGTAAAGACGGCGCATTTTGGCGGCATAATAGTAGCCGGCTATGATTTCAGATTCAAATTCTGTGTTGGCGATGCCCATCAGTTGCACCGTCCAATTGACGCCAGTGACGCCGACGGAGTTGTTGCCCCGAGCGCCGATGATGCCATTCACAGCTGTGCCGTGGTTGTTGGTGCCGGTGTTATCGCCTTCGTTGCGGGCATCCCAGCCGCCGAAGTCGTCCACATAGCCGTTATTGTCGTCATCGAGGCCGTTTCCGGGAATTTCCGCCCAGTTGTGCCAACGATTGGGAGCGAGGTCGGGGTGCGAGAGCAGTGCGCCTTTTTCAAGCACAGCCACTACGATAGTGTCATTTGCGGGCGTAAGGCCGCCAGTGGTAATGTCCCAAGCCTCGGGCGCGCCGATGAGTGTCATATCGTCCTGCTGGTTCCAATTGGGGTCATTGGGGGTGGCGCGTTCCAGTGCCCGGTGGTTCCATTGGGCGGATTGGATGCCGGGAGTGCGGCGAGCGGCGGCCAGAAAACCTATTGGCTCGATTTGATTTTCATCAAAAGAAATCAGGTGGAAATGCCACCCGGATGCGACTGTTTTTTGCAGCGCGACAGTGCCTCGGCCAATTTCATTGAGCAGGGCGAGGACGCGCTGTATGTCCGCGTCGCTGTTGAGTTGCACCAACATTTCGCCGCTGCGGCGCTCTGTTGCTGCCGAAAAAAGAGATTGGGACTGAGTTTGGTCAGCCATTTCGGATGCGAGCAGGGCAAAGTCGGAATTGACCCATTTCCTATCCTCTTTTAGTTGAATTGCTTTTTGCCCAAAAGAAAATTGGCAACCGGCGAGCAGCAGAAATGTGTATATGATGTGTTTCATGATGTTCAAATTTGTTTGAGAAGGCGAAAAAATGGAAGTAGGATTGTGCGCTCAAAGAAAGGTTTAAATCGGGAAAAAGTTGGCGTTTGGCGGGCTGAATTTTGTTAAAATCAAGCCAAATTTAAAGTTTCGTGGAGTTTTCTGAAATAAGCCGCCGAATGCACCAACCGACTGCCATACCATGAAAACATCTCTCCGTCAACAAGTTGGATACGGGCCTGTGGGCAAACTTCGCGGAACGGCGCAAAGTGTTTTTCCGAAAATGGGTACGGCTCGGACGAAAGCAAAATGACCTCCGGTTGGGCAGCGTCCAGTTCGTCGAGACTGATTTCGGGGTAGCGGCTTTTATGGGAAAATACATTTTTAAAACCCGCCACACGCAGCATTTCGTCAATAAAAGTATACTTGCCCGCCACCATAAAAGGTTTCCGCCAAATGAAATAGGCCACACGGGTTTCGTTGTTCGTTGTTCGTTGTTGGTTGTTCGTTGAAAAACTCCCTTGAATTTTAGCCAATAACTTCTGCGCTTCGGCGGTTTTTCCGATCAACTCCCCTACCTTCCCAATCATGTCGTAAGCATCTTCCAAAGTATAAACATCGCTCATCCAGACGGGAAAATCTGCAGCGAGTTCTTCGATTTGGGCGCGTTCGTTCTCCTCTTTGTTGCCGATGACGAGGTCGGGGCGCAAGGATTTTATTTTTTCAAAATTCAACGTCTTCGTACCGCCGACGCGCGTTTTTTTCCGAAACCATTTTTCAGGGCGGACGCAAAATTTCGTGATGCCAGCCACTTCATTTTCAAGACCTAAATCCGCCAATAACTCCGTCTGCGACGGCACAAGCGACACAATACGGCGCGGCGGCCAAGCCGGGATTTCGATGTTGCGATGAAGTTGGTCGGTGAAAGTCACTTTGTGTTGAGTTGGGTATGTGGTTATTTGTTGATTTGGTTATCCACATTCGATACCGCGCATAACCAAATAACCACATCATCGAATAACCAATCTTTGCCGCATCGCCTCATACAAAACGATGCCGGTGGCGACACTGACGTTGAAAGAGTCGAAGTTGGTTGCCTGCGGGATTTTGACGACGGCATCGGCCATTTTCTGGAGTTTTGGGTGGACGCCCTCGCCTTCCGACCCCATCAAAATCGCCGTCGGCACAGTGAAATCAGCCTCGAACACGGGCTTGGCTCGCTCGCCCAACGCGGTAGCAACGACTTGTATTCCAGATTCTTGCAGCAATTCTACTGTGCTGAACAGACTGCGCACCCGGCACACTCGAATCCGCGCCAGCGCCCCGGCAGAGGCTTTCATGGCTTCTTCGTTGGCGGGAGCCGAGCCGGACTGCGGCACGACCACCGCATGAACGCCCGCACATTCTGCCGAGCGACAAATCGCGCCGAAGTTGCGCACATCGGTGATGCTATCGAGCAGGACGAGCAAGGGAATTTGACCTTGCTCGAACACAAAGGGCAGCACATCTTCGAGCGATTGAAACTCCACCAACGCCAGATAAGCAACCACGCCCTGATGCGCACCTTTGGTCATTTTGTTGAGTTTTTCGCGCGGCACCACTTGGAGCGGAATGCCGTGTTCCTTCGCCAGATGGCGGAATTCCTTTTCCATGTCGCCGCGTATGCCTTGCTGGAAATACACTTTTTCCACCGCTTTTCCGGCGCGAATGGCCTCCGCAACGGGGTGGTGGCCGTAAATCAGGTTTGAGTCTGTCATAGTAGTGCGGACTTTCAAGTCCGCCGAATGCTGTTGTGCCAACCTCTGTTACTGAGCCTTCTCGCTGCATTTTTTGTGCACTCTACGTTTGTCATCCTGAAGGATCCGTCCACTCCACAAGTGCGCTCTGCGAGGGAAAATCGCGTTGTACTCGAACTCAGAGCGGACGGATGTTTACAACATGACAAAAAATTATACACGGTACACGCTCGGCAGTAGAAGTTGGCGATAGGGCGCAAAAATAATTTTTCTCGGCGGGTTGGGATTTTGGAATTTGAAAATAACTTTGCCATTCAAAGTGATTTTTATGAAACCGAATATTTACGACAGCATTCGATTTGCCACGCTGGCGTGGCTGGTGAGTGTAGTTGTTTCGCCGGTTTTGTATGGCCTCATCTTGTATGGGCTGGACGGGGACTGGTTGGGGGCTATTGTTATTATTATTCCGATCGGTGCCGTTTTCTCAATACCCAGCTGGTTGCTTTTCGTCGGGATGTCATTTTTGACAAGTCGTTTGAATCGAAGTATGATTGAAAAAAAGAGCATTCTGGTGGCTGCGAGTGCCGTGCTGGCATATCTGGCCTTTGGAATATTCAGTTTACAATTCCAAAATAGAGAAATCGCTAACTCATATCGGGGATTTGCCCTTTTGTATTGGGCAGTAATCTCCATTGGTATCTTCTATTTCAAATTGCATCCACCTCAAATCTCTGATAAAACTTCCCAACCATGAGCAACAACAACCAGCACCTCGAACACCTCGCCGAAATCCGCGCCCTGATGGAGCGTAGCACCCGTTTTTTGAGCTTGAGCGGTTTGTCGGGCGTGTGGGCGGGGTTTTGTGCGCTCGTGGGGGTTGCCGTCGTGTATGCCTTTTTGGAAATACCGGTGCTCGCGGCGGCGGGCGGCAGTTTTTATTTTGATAAAGCCATCCATACGAATAAGTGGGGAATGGATTACAAAAGCGTGTTCGTCCTCATCGCTATTTTGGTGTTAGCAGCGGCGATTGCGGGCGGCTGGTTTTTCACAGCCCGTAAAGCCCGCCTGCGTGGCGAGCGTGCGTGGGACGCAACATCCCGGCGGCTGCTCACGGCGTTGGCGATTCCGCTCGCGGCGGGCGGGGTGTTTTGTTTGGCGCTGCTGTTTCGCGGCTATGTGAGCCTGCTCGCGCCTTGCACCCTGATTTTCTACGGGTTAGCCTTGGTGAACGGGAGCAAATTCACCCTCCGCGACGTGGAGACGCTCGGCATTCTGCAAATCTTGCTCGGGCTGCTGGGCGTGTTCTATCCCGGCTTCGGGTTGGAAATCTGGGCATTGGGTTTTGGTTTTCTGCATATTTTTTACGGCCTTTGGATGTACTGGAAATACGATGCACGGTAGGCGGCGTAGTTTTAACAGCAAAATGTAAAACCGAAAAACAGCAAAATGTAAAAATCCGCGCACCGTCAACCATAAACCGCCATGAAAGAACTGCTCACCCAACTCAATCCTGCTTTTGACCACCGCAACCGGCTGGGCATCATGTCCATTCTGGCGGTGAACGACTGGGTGGAATACAACACGCTGAAAGAATTGCTCGACCTGACCGATGGCAACCTCGCCAGCCATTTGAAACCGCTGGAGGCGAAGGAGTACATCGTCGTGCGGAAACAATTCGTGGGCCGCAAACCGCAGACGACTTACGCCGTGACGGAGGCTGGAAAAACGGCGTTCAACACACATTTGGATGCGTTGGAAACTTTGCTCAAAATGGGGCGGGATGATGACTGACTTTTTTGTCATTCTGCCGGAAGGACAAAATAAAAACACAAACGACTATGAATTTTCTCAAATCCCGATTCCGCGACGAACAACAATTCCGACTGTTCGCCATGCTCTTGCTAGCTTCTTTTTTCTGCGCCCTGCTGGTGCTGGGTCGGATGTACCTGAACCGCGCACAACTGCCCGAAATCAACGGCGTGAGCGAGTTTATCTGGTCGCGGGCTACGTTCTTTTTCTTGATTTGGAATCTGGGTCTGGCCGGTATTCCCTACCTCGTGGCGCTGAAAGCAGAGCGGATGCAACGGCTGGGCGCCGGGCGAATGTCCGTATTCTTTTTGCTGCTGATTTGGCTGGCCTTTTTGCCCAACGCACCTTATATCATCACGGATTTTGTGCATCTCCGGCAGCGACCGCCCGTGCCGTATTGGTATGATTTGGTGTTATTTTTCACGACCGCCTGTTTGGGCCTGACATTCGGGTTGCTTTCCATCTACGAAGTGCACATCACGCTAAAACGCTGGTTTTCAAAAACGTTTTCTGCCGCACTTGTCTTCTCCGCTATTTGTCTGAGCGGATTTGGCGTGTGGCTGGGGCGTTTCCAACGCTGGAATTCTTGGGACATCGTGACGCGCCCGAAAGCACTCCTGCGCGATGTGGTGGATACTTTCACTACCCGGCACGAATTGTTGCACGCGGCGGGTATTTCCGTGCTGCTGTCAGGTATTCTGCTGGTCGGGTATGGTTTGTTGGTGGTCATGCTGGACAGCCGACGGGCGTGACTTCCGCTCAAGAAATTACCACCCGCCGCCCCTCCGTCGCCGAGAGGTGAATGGCCTCCACGACTTTTATATCGCGCCAACCTTCTTCGCCCGGCACGATGAGCACGGTGTTGTTCATAATCGCCAGCGCGTCGTCGTCCATCTGTTTGGCTTGTTGGTTGGGGATTTTGAGGCTGAGTTTGCCTTTGCTGGATTCGCCCTGAATGCCGCTGTAAGATTGGAACGGGTCGAGTTTGTACCAACCTTTTTCGGCGGTGACGTAGAGGTAATTCATGCTCATGCCGAGGCTGGTGGCGCAGTTCGCCAACGCGCCGGAGGGAAATTCCAACTGAAAAATCGTCGTCTCGTCGGCGCGGTGGTAAATCTCCGGGCGGGTCGTTTTTTCTTGTGCCAACACCGCAATCGGCTCTTCGCCGGTGGCATAACGGGCGGCATTGAGGGAATAAACGCCCATGTCGAACATGGCGCCGCCGCCCATCGCGCGGTTTTGTTTCCAGTGGTCGGTGCGGCCATCGAAATACCCCGCAGCCACTGAAATCATTTTGATTTTCCCAAAAGTTTTGTCCCTGGCATAGCCAATGATTTCCTGCGTGTTCGGCTCGTGCTGCATCCGGTAGCCGATGGTGAGTTTCACCTTGTTGTCCGCGCAGGCTTTTATCATGGCCTCACATTCCGCCGCCGTCATCGCCATCGGTTTTTCGCACCAAACGTGTTTGCCCGCGTTGGCGGCGCGCACGGTGAATTCTTTGTGCAAAACCGGCGGCAGCACGACGTACACCACGTCAATGTCGGGGTTGTCGGCGATGCGGTCAAAATTGTCGTAGTTGTAAATGTTCTTGTCGGGCAGGTTGTGCTGTTTTTTCCAGCGTTCGGCCTTTTCCGGCGAGCCGGTGACGATGCCCGCGAGGTAGCAGTTTTTGGTCAATTGGAGCGCCGGTGCGAGCAAATCGGTGCTGTAATAGCCCAGCCCGACGAGCGCTACGCCGAGGCGTTCTTTTTTCTTTTTGGCAAGAATTTGAGGGATTCCAGCAGCAGCGGCGGTGACGGCGGCGGCGCCAATTGCGGCTTGTTTGATGAATTTTCTGCGTTGTATCATGGCTTGTGAATTTTTCAGTGCATCGAACTTTCCGAAAGTTGTCAACTTTCGGAAAGTTTTAGTTTTAGACCAATCGCCGCACCGCCACATCCGCCGCCAATTTCCAATCGGGCGCCACACCTTGAATCAGCAGTATTCCCGGCGTTTTCCCCAGTTCCAAACTGCCCAGTGTGTCGTCGAAGCCCAGTGCCTGCGCCCCGTTCAAAGTCGCCCAGCGCAGCAGGGTCTCGAAAGGTACAAAACTCTGGTAGCGGGCGATGGTTTTCATCTCTTCCAACATGGACAATTGCCAGTTCGACGTGAGGCTGTCCGTACCGATGGTGACGCGGGCGTTGGTGTCGAGGAAATGTTGGCAATTGGGCAAACGGTTTTCGATGTAGAGGTTGGCGTTGGGGCAAATTGCCCAAAAGACATTCGGACTCCAAGCGTGGGTGGCCTCGATGTCGGTTTTGGTAGTCAGGGTATTATGCACAAACAGCGTCCGGTTTGCGGGGTTCATGTTTTCCAGAGCGTAAAAAATCGAAGGCTTGCCCGATGGTCGGAAGTGTTCGAGCGAAATGCCAAATTTGCCGTAAAAATCATAAAACGCGCCGCTGCCTTTTTCAAAAAGTTCGCTCTCCGGCGGCGTTTCCTGGTTGTGGATGCTCACCGTGATGCCCGATTTTTCATTGAAGTCATTTATTTTTTGAAACAAACTTTTGCTCACCGAATAAGGCGCGTGCGGCACGAGCGAACGGGCGCTGCCCGGCGCGAGTTCGATTTGTCCATACACGGCCTTCCAATCTGAAAACGCCTTTTCCGCGCCCGCTTCTTGCAGAAAATCAAAGAGTTCGACAAAAGTGTGATAGCGCATCCGGCCTTTGGCCTTCACTTGAAAGGTGTCAGGCGCGTTGGAAATGTCGCCCACCGCTACGATGCCGCCCGCCAGCATTTCGGCTTCGGCGCGTTGGATGGCCTCGGCGATGATTTCGGCCTCGGCATTGCGTTTCGTCACCACGCTCGTGATGAACGGAATCAACCCCGTACCGGTGTCCACCTTGCCTTTCATGTGCGAGAGTTCGAGGTGGCAGTGGGTGTTCACAAAGCCCGGCACGAGCGCGCCGCGATGAATGTCGAGACTGGCGTGGTCGTGCTGTTCGCGGCGCTCGATGGCGAGGATTTTGCCCGCGTCGTCAGTGACGACCACGCCGTTTTCAATGGGCGCAGAGGAAATTGGGAAGACCCAGTCGGCACTTATTTTATTCATAATGAGTTGTTTAAACACATAGGCAGATAGAGCACATAAGTTTTTTAGAAAACATAATTTGCAATAAGAAACCTATGTGTTCTATCTGCCTATGTGTTTTAAAATCAATGCTCAAAAGTCGAAACTTTTAAAAACATCCCACGCAAATCGCAGCACGATACCCCCCACCACCACGAGAAAAACTTTTCGGATAAAAGAATTGCCCCGCAGCACCGCCATCCGGCTGCCGAGGTAGGAGCCGGCTACGTTGCACACCATCATCGGCAGGGCGAGGTGAAAGAGGACGTATTTGTTGGTCAAAAAGAAAACGAGCGATGCCACGTCGGCCACCACGTTCACCACTTTTGAAATGGCCGAAGATGTAAGAAAACTGTACCCGATGACGCTCACAAAACCGAACACCAACAAACTGCCCGTGCCGGGGCCGACAAACCCGTTGTAAAAACCCAGCACCGCGCCGATGCCCGCCGCCCACCACCCAAGCCGCTCGGGCGCAACACGAAAATGCTCGCTGTGCCCAAAATCTTTCTTTTTGTACGTATGAACGGCAATAGCGACGATGAGCACGAGGATAACGGGTTTCAATACCGACGAGGGCAAAAGGCTTTGCACCGTGGCACCCAAATAGGAAAAGACCGCCGCGCCCACGCCAGCGTATAGCACCGTTTTCCACGGGATTTGGACGCTGCGGGCGTAATTCCACGCGGCGACCGAGGTGCCGACCGCCGAGGCGATTCGGTTCGTCCCGATGATATTTGGCACCGAAAGTTGGGGATACAACACAAAAAACGCGGGTACTTGCACCAGCCCGCCACCGCCCACAATGCTGTCAATAAATCCGGCGAGGAAAGCGAAAAAGCAGAGCAGGTAAAATTCCATGGCTGGACTGGGTGGATGAAAATGGGTCGAAAGTTGTGCCCATGAGAGGTCGGTTGTTTTCCATCAATGTGGCCGGGAAAGGTCAATGTATTTCCGGCAAAAAATCAAATTTTGCGATGGTGTTTTTCCGGCAAAAAGCATCCTTTATGCCATAATCATGCAATAAGGCAGGAAATTATTTGGGCAGTGGATAAAAGGTGTTATTAAGAAAATACATTAGCTCCAAGAATTTTGCCCAAGAACCACAAAACGCATATAATTCAATCCACAACCATTCGGCATGACCAAACCTTACGCATCCGCACGGGCTATTTTTAGCCTTGTGCTACTCGCCTTTTCGCTGTCCGTCAGCGCACAACAGTTCCTACCTGAAATCTCGGCCTACCTGCAAGCGCACAAATCCGGCTGGCAGTTGACCGATGAAGACATCGGCAATTGGGCCATCTCCGACCAGTACACCAACCGGGAAAACGGCATCACTTACACCTATTTGCATCAGCAAGTAAGCGGCATCCGAATATTCAATGCGGTGAGCACGATGGCTATCCGCGAGGGGCAGGTGCTTTATTTTGCCAACCGATTCTACCCGCAGGCGGCGCAAAAAGCCAACAGTGCCGCGCCTGCGCTCAATGCCGAAGCAGCTATCAAGGCCGCAGCAGCGCATTTGGGCTTGTCGTTGGCGGAAACACCGATATTGCTCTCGGAGGAGGGCAATCGCCACCGTTTCATCTTTTCCGACGGCGGCATTTCTGAGCGTCCCATCCGAGTCGAACTCGTGTATGTACCCGTTGAAAACAACTTCCATTTAGCGTGGGACGTCAACATATCGCTGCGGAAAAGCCCCGATTGGTGGAATGTCCGCATGGATGCACACACGGGTGCTTTTTTGAGCAAAAACAACTGGAATGTCAGCTGCAATTTTGACCACGACCACACAGGCGGCGCATTGTGCAAGACGGCAAATGTTCCGATGGAACAAGATGCCGAATCAACGACCGGAACTGCTAATGCAGGCAGTTACAACGTATTTGCGCTACCCATCGAAGCGCCCACTTTCGGTACCCGGAGCGTGGTTTCCGACCCCGAATTCCTCGGAGCCTCGCCGTTTGGCTGGCACGACACAGATGGCGCTGCGGGCGCCGAATACACCATCACGCGCGGCAACAACGTGTATGCTTATGAAGACAAGGAGGACACAGATCAGCCCGGCTATTCGCCCGACGGCGGTGCCGGATTGCAGTTTGACTTTCCGCTCGACCAGACCCAAAGCCCCGAATCCAACCAAGATGCCATTATCACCAACTTGTTCTACATGAACAATATGTTGCACGACATCCTGTACCGGCATGGGTTTGACGAGCGGGCCGGCAATTTTCAGGAAAACAATTATGGCAACGGCGGCGCGGGCAGCGACTATGTTTTGGCAGAAGCGCAAGACGGCGGCGGTACCAACAACGCCAACTTTGCCACGCCCGACGACGGCTCCAGCGGCAGGATGCAAATGTACCTCTGGCCTGCCGGCGCCCCATCCTTGATGACGGTCAATGTGCCTGCCGACATTGCTGGCGATTATCCCGCCGTAGAAGCCATTTTTGGCCCAGATTTGACTGCTCCCATCACTTCAAATGTCGTGCTTTATGAAGACCTCGACGCTCCGGTTACAGACGCCTGCGAGCCTGCCGTGAACGCTGCTGCTATTGAGGGGAAAATAGTGGTGGTTGACCGCGGCAATTGCTCATTTGTGGACAAAGTACAATTTGGCCAAGAAGCGGGAGCCATTGCGGTCATCGTTGTCAACAATACCGGTGGTGCGCCCTATGCCATGTCCGGCACCGGCACTGTTGATATTCCAGCGGTCATGATATCCCAAGCCGATGGCAATCTGCTCAAAGCAAAACTCAACGCGGGCGAAACGGTCAATGTCACGCTGAGCCCAGTGGGAGGTGGCAACGCCGACCGCGACGGCTCGCTCGACAACGGCATCATCGCCCACGAATACGGCCACGGACTTTCCAACCGCCTCACGGGTGGCCCATCCAATTCTGGCTGCCTCTTCAATGGCGAACAAGGCGGCGAGGGGTGGAGCGATTGGCTCGCGCTGATATTGACCATCGAACCCGGCGATGCTGGCACCGATGTGCGCGGCATCGGTACTTATGCGCTGGACGACAATACCGGGGTTGGCATTCGCCGTTTCCCGTATTCTACCGATATGAGCGTCAATCCGCAAACTTATGGCAGTTTGGCCAATAGCTCCGGGCCACACGCCATCGGCGAAATATGGAGCCAAGTGCTGTGGGACATGACCTGGAAATTGATTGATGCGGAGGGTTTCGACCCCGATTGGTACAATGGCACCGGCGGCAACAACACGGCACTACGGCTGGTGATAGAAGGCATGAAACTCCAACCTTGCGGCCCTGGCTATCTCGATGCTCGCAATGCCATACTCGCAGCCGACGAATTGCTTTATGCCAATGCACACCGGTGCCTGATATGGGAAGCGTTTGCAGGTCGGGGCATGGGTTTCAATGCTGTGCAAGGAAGTGCAGGGGGAGTGGGCGACGAGACCCAAGATTTTAGCATCCCTACTTTCTGTCAAACGGCCATTGTGCCGCCTGTCGCGGGTTTTACGGTAGATGTCACCACAACCTGTTTTGGTATTTTTAAATTTACCGACCAATCCACCGACATTCCCCAAGAATGGCTTTGGGATTTTGGCGACGGCAACATCAGCACGGCCATAAACCCCGTGCATACTTACGCCATCCCGGGCATTTACACAGTGACGCTCACCGTGTTCAATACTTTGGGCATGGACGATTTCAGCCTCACGGTCAATTATGAAACATTGGATGCGCCGACCGTTTCTGCCGATACGACGATATGCGCTGGCAACCCAGCCACGCTGACTGCCAATGTGGACGCAGGAAATACCGCCAGTTGGAGCACAGGAGGTGCCGTTGTGTTTACAGGAACCACCTTCCATGTAGATGCGCTGCAAACTACTACCACCTATTCCGTGCAGCAATTGGAAGAAAAACCAATCGGCAAGGTCGGCCCCCCTGACAACACTTTTGGCGGTGGCGGCAACCATAACAACACCTTTGAAGGGCGCTTGCTATTTGAAGCATTTGTGCCTTTCAAATTATTGTCAGTGCAAGTGTACGCGGAAGGGGATGGCGAGCGAACTATTCGGCTCTATAATGAAGACAATCAGATAATCCAAGAACTGGTCGTGTTCGTAGCCAATGGTTCCAACAGGATTGACCTGAACATAGAAATTCCGTCGCCGGGCCTATACAGCATTGGCAGTCGGAATTTTTACCGTAACAACAGCAACGCCAATTATCCTTATGTCCTTGACAATATCGCCCGGATTTACAGTTCCAATGCAACTGGCACCGAGTTGGATTTCTATTATTATTTTTACGACTGGGAAATACAGGAACAAGGCTGCCTCAGCGCACCCACGTCGGTCACGGTAAATGTCACTCCAGGGCCAATAGCTGAGTTCACGGCAATTTTGGCCAGCGACCTCACCCTGAATTTCGTTGACTTGTCTTTTGGCGGCATCACCTCGTGGTCGTGGGATTTTGGCGACGGCTCGCCAGTGGTGAACGAACAAAGCCCGGAACACACTTTCCCGGCTGCGGGCGATTACACGGTGGCGCTCACCGTTTCTGACGGCAATTGCAGCCACACCTATACCCTGACGCTGACGCTCACCACGAGCGGCCTGCACAATCCGAAAGATGCGTTTGCCATCAACGTATTCCCCAATCCTGCCAATGAAGAAGTCAATGTCGAGATATTTGAGACGCTGACGGGCCGGATACGGCTGGAAATGACGGATGCCACTGGGCGTTTGGTACTTTCTGACAATTTTGCGCCACTGTCAAAACAGATAACTGTGAATACCTCCAACCTCGCCGCGGGCGTGTACAATGTGCGCATCACCGGCAATGAAGGCGCGGCAGTGCGCAAAG
>CAYZVM010000077.1:0-19320 GCA_964481485.1 uncultured Saprospiraceae bacterium
ACAGCCTCGAAGATGCCGCCAAATTGGTGCAACTCTGCCGCCGAAAATTTCCCGTTCGGGTGAACATCATCGAGTACAACCCAATAGAAGGCGCTGTTTTTGAAAAATCCGACGAAAACCAGCTGAACGCTTTTGCCGCGTACCTCGCCAAAGAAGGCGTAGCAGTGACAGTGCGCCGCAGCCGGGGCAAGGATATTGACGCGGCGTGCGGGCAGTTGGCGAATAAGGGGTTAGGAATGGGCTGTTTGCAGATGATGTGTGCCTGTCGTTGTTGTGTCTTGCCAGAAAATCGTATGGGTACGAGAGCTGCAGGCAGTTTATCCCAGTTTGGAAAAGTGGGAAAGGCGTGGGGCCGGAGGGATTTCGGAGGTGAGCGCAGCATAGCCAAGGTATGTGTCTCGTGGTGCGTGCCGTGCGCCCGCAGGATGGCGCGGGGGTATTTGCTGTCGAGTTGTTTGAATGGAGCGATAAGAAAGGTATAACAAGTGGGGGAAAAGCGAAAATGCTCATTCTTCGCTATGCCCGGAGTATCATATCTATATGGCTTAATCTTCAAGGTATGAAACGCCGAGCATAGCCGAACACTTTTCTAATGTCGAATTTTACTTATTAAAGCACGGCAACAATTAAAGTACATCGATATTAAAATCATACCCATCTATATATTGAAGGCAGTAGTAACGCTGAAGGTACCACTGGCACTAGCTTCAGGTCTACGGTCAATCCCATTAATCGAGTAATCCCAAAAACGCTTCCAAGTACTTCAATTGAAGCATTTATCTCGTCTGCAATTTGCACACGTCCCTCAGACGCTACGTCTACCCCAGCCATAATGGTTATTTCGCTGTTTAACTCTATTTCGGCTAAATTTGCAACAAGATTGAGTACTACTGTCTGCGTTTCAGGTCCAATAACCATATGCTGTTGAGGCGTATCTGCAACGCATAAATCGTTGCACCAGCACAATGACCTGTCCCATGACTGGCAATGTAATCGGTATATCTCCATTCCTAAATTCGCGGTCTACTTCATAAATTTGCTTAACATAAACATGAATGCATAGACATTCAGAGTTAATAAAAAATTATTCAATAGGCGTGACAGACACAGTTAGAGTTCTTACATATTCAATATCAATGTTCCCATGGATACTTCCGCCCAGAGAGAAATCCCCCCCTACTGTAAAGCCAATAACTCTGGTCACTCCAAATATAGATCCTATATTTCCTTCGGCCAATCTTCTTATGGTAGCCCCGATTTGCGCAGTGATTTGTTGTGAAATAGTAGTCTCCGTGGAAATTTCAGCTTCCGGCGTTGTGCTTATCGTAAACTCAAATGGATATCGTTGGCTTCCTATTTGCGGAGAGACAACGATGTTTATGCCTGTTGTATCTTCCGCAATCTGCAATGGGCTTCTTGTAATACCTTGTATCTCCTGAGTTGGTGGGATAAAATTTGCCAAAGGTATGACGATATCTGGTATATGTGACGGCATATCATCATAGCGCAAAGTTCTATTTCTTTCATCTTCAGGCATAGCAAAATAAGCCTTACAAAGAAACTGATAATAGCCGGGAGGGATCGATATCATCGCAGATGACCCTTCAATCTCTCCAAACCTTAGTTCGTGGTCCCAACTAATACGTCTCCCTCCATCAGGATCGTAGGCCGTCATAGTGTAATTCCCAAGAAAACCCCTCTCATCAGAACCGACAACCGAGAGGAAACAACGGATTCTATGCTGAGGCTCTGTCGTTTCCCCAGGGCTACTGGAGGTGCCACTACCTCCGCCGGGGCTTGATGTTCCTCCCCCTTCAGAGGTGTCACCATCTCCGCCAGACCCTGACGTTCCTCCCTCCCCTGCGGTTGCACCGCCACTAACTGTTGAATTGACCGTGTTATCAACCAGTTGTCTTCTTGCGGCATTCCCCTCTTCCTCGGACATAGCTCCGTCACGAACGGCACCCTCAATCGCACGCCGAGCCACCATTATCCGGTCATGCATTGATTCCGGGCTCTCAGTTCCGGTTACTCCCTGACCCCTAGCCAATGCCACAGCTCCCTCGGCCAGTTTTTGCACCAAAGCGGATACTTCTGATTTTGCTGACATATCCCGGAAAATTTCGGCAGTACCCAAAAGATTTAGCGCGGACGAAAGCCCGGTTGGGTCAGGTGCACCGGGAGGGGTAACAATATTAATCAGCGAACTTGGAAACGCGGTCGGTGTTTCTTTTAAAGGCTCTGATTCATGACCTCCTGCGCTAACCGGGGCAATTTCAGGAGGCTCGGGACAAGGTGATTTTTGCCAATCCCAGAAGCGAGTAATGTCCCGTTCTTCACAAGAATTGCAATGGGATAACTTGGATTCTGCAAACACTCCTCTGGTAGGAAGCGCAAGGTATTGGGTAGTTTCCAACTCTCCTTCCTGATCAAGTTCGTTGGCGAATGACGTAAAATTACAGGGGAAAGCAACGTAGTCTCCTTTCACTCCTACTATTCTGTTCTCTATAAAATCGCATAAACGGCCATTGAGCACCTCTTTCCTTTCTTCATTATTTTCTTTGTACTTGTGCGTGAAGCTGATATTAAATCTTTCAAATGCCCGGGCACGCTCTTCCGGATCCTGATCCAGCCAAATTGCCCGCATATAATATGACTTGTTAAAATTCAGGTGTTCAATGAGACCTTGCAGGCAGCAATATTCAGGCTCGGTTAAAGTATTTTCCGGCGTAGCGGGAGCAATGCCACTTACTTCAAACTCGGCCGAAGAATCTTGACCCTCTGTTTGCTTGAACTCAATATTTACCTCCCGATCAAACATAGTCCAAACCTCGCCCTCATATTCCGTTCGCATTTGGAAATGTGCCAAATCCCAATCATTCAGGTCATCATCTACACTTATTTTGATTGACTTGACATTGCCCCATCGAATAGGAACTTCGGGGCGCAAGAAAAAAATATCTTCTTGGTCTGAAGAAGAAAATGCTCTTGTTGTTGATACCTCTCCATCAATTATTTTATGCCCGCCCAGCTCTTTTAATGGAACGGGTCTCCTAAAAGGTTCCCATACATAATCGCCTTCTTTTACCAAATTAATTTCGTTTGCACCATATTCCGTTTTCAAACTAACGGTGATTCCTCTCGGGTGTTCAGAGCCCAAATAACGCGCTCCTGTTCTGAATCTTGCCATAATGATACCTAATGGGTAGTCAGGGGGAGGAAAAGCAGGTGGTATCCTGTTGAAGTTCGCCATCGCACAATAATACTTATCAAGCGCATTAAAACAATGAGCCAAGGCCGGGTCTAAAAGAACACTTTTAAGAACCTGGCGATATCTGAGGGCAGTTCTGAAGTCAAACTCAGTATTATATGGAGGGGTATCTCCCGCTTTGAAGGGTTCTTGCAGGAAATCATTGATATGATAGTATTTGAGAAGTAAAACGTCCTGTTTCTTAATAAAACGGACTCTAACCAAATATCGCCGTACTACTTCATAATACAGCATTGTAAGCGCATGGCAGTGATTATGGTTTGCCACAGTGCGAGTTTGAATAACTTCTTCCTCCGCTTGCGTGGCTTGTACAACAATGGTACTGTTGAGCCGACGGAGAGCACCTGAATTTTGAGATATGGAATCCGAAACGTTTTGAACAGTATCTGCAACAAGACGCCTGCTCCCAGAACTTTTGGTAATCCCACCGCCCATCCCCAATGTCCCACCTAAATTCACTACCTTAATAGATGCCGAGGCTGCAACTCCCACCCCGCCCATAAATGAACTTCCTCGTTGCATCTCTCTGAGTGACGACTGAACAGTTTCTTCGATTTCTCTTTCGCGAAGCAGGTTATGTTTGAGTTGTTCTGCAAGGGAAGTTTCTTCCTCTCGTAACAAGGTATCTTCACGTTTCCAGTCAATCACGGCAATTTTTACGGATTCACACGGTGCCAATGGGAGGCTATAAAGTAGGCGACCTAAACCATGTCCCACTGGTGTCCAGGTAATTTCATATTCAAACATGGCACCCCGGCGGAAACAATATTCAGGTATCTGTTCAAATTCTCCATTTGTTCTTTGAATAACCCCTTTCTCACAAGGGGTCAATCCAGCGCCATTTATCTGAAGCGATTGAAGAGATGCAGGTTCTTCTGAACTCGTTACAATTTGTACGAAACGAAAACTATGCTCAATATCTCTGTTTGGAATAATTTCCTCACATCCATCTTGACCTAGTACAAGGGTCTCTGTATTCGTGACAGATTCAGGAGAAACCTGAAAATCAGTGGCATCAGCATCTTGGACAGAGGGATAATTGGGGCCTTTAAAATCTTTTTTTATTTGATCGGGAGAGATATTAACCGTAACTAAGGCAGGATCAACTTTGGAATCAATCACTGAAAAGGCATCCTCGCCAAGGTCTATTGAGTTATATGGATATAACCATACATGACGCAATTCTGTGTCATGAGCGATTTCACCCAAGTCAAAAGACATATAACCCTGTTTGTCGGACTGCAATATCGCAATCGGTATTTTTCGAGGTGTGCCAGTTTTTTCGTCAATAAGTTCTGCAACTACCTTAACAGGGATGCCCCGTATAGGTCTGCCTGTATCTTTTTGCAGAATAAATACTCGAACCCGCTGAGTTCTTTTTGTTTGATATCGAATGGGTTTATGAAAACTCATGGCACATTAATTCTAAGAAATTAGAAACAATAATGTGCAAAGGTGAATAACGTAGTTTCGATAAACCAATGACTGCAATCACTCGAAAAAATGATGTTTATTGACAAGGCGCTTCCGCCCTTCCGATTGGCATTACTTAGTATTCTTCCCTCCTCGCTTCTTGACTTGGCCTGGCAGAGGGGTATATTCTAAAGCCCTCACCGCACATTATTCCCAATCACCTGCTCCTCCTCCTTTTTCGCGCGTTTTTTGAAAAACTTCGGATTCACCACCAGCAGGCCGAAGGATTCGCCGTCTTCTTTCGTGCGTTTCGCGTGGTGTGTGCCGTGCGCCCGCAGGATGGCGCGGGAGTATTTGCTGTCGAGTTGTTTGAACCACGGGAACCGGCGGTGGATGTACACATCGTGAATCAAAAAATAGGTGAGGCCATACAGCGAAATACCGACCCCGATAAACAGTACCCAGAAGTGCGGCGTCAGGCCGCCAATCATGTAGCAAATCATGCTGGGTATGGCGAACACGAGGAAGAATCGGTCGTTTTTTTCAAAAAAACCTTCCTTTTCGTGCTTCGGCAGGTGGTGGTCGGCGTGCCAGCGCCACAAAAAGCCGTGCATCACATATTTGTGCGTGAACCAAGCCATGAATTCCATGCCGATGTATGCGGCGAGCGTGACGAGCGTATAAAACAACCAGTTGGACATGATGCCAGAGATGTGAGAGTATGAGAGATTTTTGGCGTAAAAACAGACTTCGGGCGAGTTTGTTCGTAACACCAACCTTCTGGTTGGCGAGGCTAAGAGCGCCAACCAGAAGGTTGGCGTTACTCCCCGAATGGCAAAAACTTATCTCCCGGTGCCTCGCTCATGGTCGGCGGCTCGGCGTGCAGGGGGCAGCCGTTGAGCACTTTTTCGTACAAAACCAAGTATTCCCGCGCCATGCGGGCAGCCGAAAAATGCTCACGGGCATACTCGTGGCATTTGGCGCCATCAAAGGAATCGGCATTTTTCACGGCCTCCAGCAACTCCGATTTTTTCACAGAAAGACAGCCAAAATCGCAGTAAAACGCCTCAATCGTGCCGTTGTCGCTATGCGGTTTGCGCCCATTGTCATTGTAAATTTTTTGGCCCAACAACTCCGGCAACGCGCCATAAGGCGTGCCAAACACCGGGCAGCCGAAGTACAGGCTTTCCGCTACCGCCAGCCCAAATGGCTCGTGCCAAATAGCGGGAAAAATCAGCCCTTTCGACCCATTGAGCAAAACATTGCGACCCTCTGGGTTGAGCACACCGTGAAAACGGACGCTGGGGCTGAGCGTGATGCGCAAGCCTTTGCGAAAGTTGACCCGCGTGCCGCCGATGACGTGCAGCCGCGAGCCGACCTGCGTGGCGATGTCTATCGCGCCGCGCACATTTTTGCCGCGCCAGGCCGCATTGCCAAGAAAATGAAAATACATCCGGCGGTTGCCCAATTCAGGCGTGCCGTACTCCTCGAAATCAATGCCGTGATGCACATACACCGAGCCGCCGTGCAGGTGGGCGTGTTTGGCAGAAACAAAAACAGTGTTTGGATCAAAAATTTTGGCCTCCGTCGCGTTGTCGTGAAAAGTGGTGAGATACGGTTTTGAAATAACCTCCTTTGGCTCAAAATGAAAATGGACGAGGTCGGTATCGGGCGGGATTTGCTCGTCGAGCAGCTTTTTTTCGTCGAGCGGCAATACCTCGGCAAAAGGACATTCAGAACCTTTTTTTACCAAAAAACGAACATTGTGCCCCATTTTCACCAATTCCTTGCCCAGCCACCAGAGCACACGCTCCGCATCGTCATAGGTATTTATAGGTATTTTACTATTGTGGGCTAAAAGAATTCTCATCGGCAATATTTGATGCAGATTAAAATTTTCGGGGGATCTGCGGGGAGTGTTGCAAATGTGCGACATCCCACTCGTTTTTGTCGAAAAACGACAAAAGAAAAATACTCACTTTTGTCCCGCCATGACGTATAGCGAAACCCTCGATTTTCTCTACGCCCAATTGCCGATGTACCACCGCATTGGCGCGGCGGCTTTCAAAAAAGACCTGACCAACACCCTCGCTTTGTGCGAGCATTTGGGCAATCCGCACCTGAAATTCCGAAATATCCACGTCGGCGGCACCAACGGGAAAGGCTCGGTAAGCCATATCCTCGCAGCTGTCTGCCAGGCCGCCGGGCTCAAAACCGGCCTTTACACCAGCCCGCACTACAAGGATTTCCGGGAAAGAATAAAGGTGGACGGTGAATACATCCCGCGCCGACAAGTTGTTGATTTTGTGCAAAATAACCGCACAGCCATTGAAAAAATCCAACCTTCGTTCTTCGAACTCTGCGTCGCCATGGCCTTCGACCATTTCGCCCGCGAACAGGTGGACGTGGCCATCGTCGAAGTCGGCCTCGGCGGTCGGCTGGACAGCACCAACGTCGTCACGCCACTTTTGAGCGTCGTCACGAACATCAGTTACGACCACCAAAATATGCTCGGCGATACCTTGCCGGAAATTGCTTTTGAAAAAGCCGGCATCATCAAACCCGGCGTGCCGGTCGTCATTGGCGAGACGCACCCCGAATCTGCACCCGTTTTTTTGAAAAAGGCCGCCGAAACCGGGTCGGAGATTGTATTTGCCGACCAGCATTTTGAAGCGGCTGAAAAACGAACCGAACGCTGGCAATCAACTTTTTACGACGTTTTTAAAGACAAAAAACTTTTTCTCGAAAACCTCGAAGTAGATGCCGCCGGCCCCTATCAGGCAAAAAATCTGGCAACGGCGATTCAAGCGGTAGAAATTGTCGGCAATGAGTTGCCGATGCTCGATTTGCACGCCTTGCAAGCGGGGTTGAAAAACCTTCGCTCGCTCACCCGTATCATGGGCCGCTGGCAAATCATGGCCGAAAATCCGACAATCCTCTGCGACAGCGCCCACAACGAAGCGGGTTTGCGACTGGCTTTTGAAAAAATACATCAACTCATCAACTCACGTCCCACGACTCACGACTCACAACTCCACATCGTCACGGGCTTCGTGAACGACAAAGATGTGGGCAAAGTACTCGGTCTTTTTCCCGAAAACGCTCGCTATTATTTTGCCAAAGCAAACATTCCACGCGGCTTGGAGGCAACCATTTTGCAAGAAAAAGCAGCGAAGTGGGGGCGGAAAGGCAGGGCGTACAGTTCGGTGAAAAATGCCTTAAAAGCAGCCAAACGCGCCGCCCATCCTGCCGACTTGGTACTGGTGATTGGCAGCATTTTCGTGGTGGCGGAGGTATTGTAACGTTGGCCGCGCCCGTCGTCAGCAAAAAAAAAAATGGGCATTCTGCATTGCGCAGAACGCCCGTGAACTATAAACAAACAAAAAATATCCAACCCTAACGCTGTTTGGCGGCGGTTTGTTTAATGGACGCGCAAACATAGTTCAACAAAAATACAGATTTGGAGAGGCCTCATGGGCAAACAAAATTATTTGTTCTCCATTCCGCGAATCGCCATAAAAACTGGGTACCCACGCTCGCAATCTTTTTAATTGAAAACGGGCAAATGACACAGGCATTTGAATATCTTTGCCAGACAAATTGTTTTGAAACATGAAGATTGAACAGTTGTCCATTTTTGACCTTGAACCGCTAAATGCCAACGATGGTGGCTCGGTAGTACACGCTAATATTGACCAAAGTCATCGGGACAACTTGGAGCGCAAGTACAAAAATCGAATCGAAGAGAATCTAAAAATCGGCACACTTGTGTCGTATCAAGGAAACAAAAACCTGCCAATCCTCCGGCTTTATCGCTACAAAGAGGCTTTTTCCTACCAGTTCGTCCGTGACTTTTTCAATCAATACAACATCTCTGACAAGGATTACATCTTCGACCCTTTTTGTGGAATGGGCACTACATTGCTCACTTCTTGTGTGAACGGAATACAATCTATTGGCATTGACCGTCTTCCGACAGGTGTTTTCATTGCTCAAACATTGCCCAAATTGCTCGATTTGAGTCCCGGTATGCTTTCTGAACAATTTGAACGCGCAAAAAAGATTTTCAAAACTGCGCCGGAAGCTGAAGTGGCCGAAGATGTGCGAATTATGAAAATCGCCTTTTCAAAGGAAATCCTTTCCGAACTAAAAAAGTGGAAAACCGCTCTCTCCCAGCTCGAAAATCCTTGTCGCGATATTCTCCAACTGCTTTATCTCTCGGTCATTGAGCATTGCAGTTACACTTCAAAAGATGGACAATTTCTTCGCTACCTGCCTGAGAAAGAGGTTCAAAGCCCCACCGAATTATTGAGTCAAAACGTGCGGAAGGCCGAGCAAGACCTACTTTCTTTAAAACAATTTGGTTGGGATAAGCACGCTTTGCTTCCGACAGTACTCCAGGGCGATACGCGAGATTTATCGAATATTCCTTTTGAACGCGAGCCAACTTTCATCATCACTTCACCGCCCTACGCCAACCGATACGACTACACCCGCAGTTATTCGCTCGAATTGTGTTTCAGTTTCATTGAAAACTTTGAGCAGTTGAAAGAGTTGCGCTTTGGAATCCTACGCTCGCATATTGAAGTGAAAGCGGAGGACAGCGATACCTCGCCACATGAAGCACTAACGGAGGCCCTGTTCTGCTTAGACGAAAAACATCAAATTAAAAAACTGAACAACGACAGGATACCCATTATGCTCTTGGCTTACTTTGTTGATATGCACAAAGTTATCCGCGAGTGGCATCGGGTGTGCGCCAAAGGTGCAAAAATAGCGATGGTAGTGGACAACGTTCGTTTTGAAGGTGAACACATCCCGGTGGATTTGATTCTTTGCGACTTGGCCGAACGGGAGGGGTTTGAAGTGGAAAAAATCATCGTCGCCCGTTACAAAGGCAACAGTTCACAGCAAATGGGCAAATACGGACGGTTGCCCGTGCGAGAAAGCATCACGGTATGGCGAAAAAAATAATAGACCCCGACAGCGTTGGCTACAAAGCTTGGTACTTTGACCAACTTACCAAAAGTGCGTTTTTTCACCAAAAACTGCACGAATGGAGGCTTGTGGAAACTGCTGAACAAATTGAGCAAATCAAAGGTGAAGATTTGGTTTGGGACAATGACAAGTTGAAAATCACCGATAACGCTTGGCACAAAGCCATCCATCGAGGCATCAGGCCTGTCATCATTTTTGCACACCCAGACGTGTTGCAGAAGGTACCGGGTGCGATGGGTTACTATCGGATGCTGGCGATGGTATCGCAAAAATCTATGAACAACTTGGGACGCTCTGTGATGTCTTTCGAGCGCGGGAGCAAAATGCCAGATTCAGAAACATCAGCGTTTTTCGCTGCACATCTGAATCGAATCATCAGCCAACTGATAGAAAACGATGAAAAGATAGATGCCCGCGAATTCGAACTCTGGCGCGGCATGGCAGCTGGTTCGCAAGCACAAGGCTCATGGCAAAATGCCAAAGGCAGTCAGGCAGAAGTGCTGCTGCGGGGTATGATAGAAAAACGCCTCCAAGAAAAAAGATTGGCCAGAGAGTTGGGTGCAGCGACCATCTTGCTCAACGACAGCAGAGAAATCGCTTTTTCTTCAGAACCCGATATCGCCATTTACCAAAATGGTCGGCTGCAAATCGCCATCGAAGTAAAGGGAGGCATTGACACCGCAGCCGTCTTGGAGCGCGTAGGTGCCGCCATCAAAAGTCTCAAACGCGCTAAAGAAGAAAACCTTCTTTCTCTCACCATTTTAATCATGCAAGAGGTTTCTTTCACCGAAAGAGCTAGGAAAGACCTTGAGCTAAACAAAGGAGTAATTGACCATTTTTTCATGCTTGAAAATCTGATTGAACACACCGAGGAGAAAGAAACATTTTTAAAATTGCTTGATATTTAACCCCGTTTTCCGCCATGTCTCTCCAATATTTTTTACTCCCAATCCTGCTCTTCATTGCGCCGTGCCTGCTCTCCGCGCAAGAAACCGCCACCGTTTTTGGCCGCATCACGGATGCCTCCAACGACCAGCCCGTGGAACTCGTGACCGTCTTTGTGAAAGGTGGAAAAACCGCCGTCACCTCGGACGAGCGCGGCAACTTTGCTATTCAGGTGCCTGCCAATGAGCGCGTTGCGCTCGGCTTCCGCCGGGTGGCGTACAAAGAAAGCAGTGCCGACGTGCTGGCGCTCGCGCCCGGAGCGCGGTTTGCGTTGGACATAAAATTGGCGCCCACCGAATCGAATTTGGAAGTCATCATCAGCGAACGGCGGCTCGACGACGCGGGTATGGTGCGGGAAAAAAATATAGAGGCGCTCAAACTTTTGCCCAGCTCTACGGGCAATTTGGAAAGTGTGCTGCCCCACATCGCGCTCGGCACGAACATGGGTACGGGCGGCGAATTGAGTTCACAATATCAGGTGCGCGGCGGCAATTACGACGAGAACTTGGTGTATGTCAACGATTTCGAGATTTACCGACCCCAACTGATTCGCGCCGGGCAGCAGGAGGGTTTGACCTTCCCGAATATTGATTTGATACGCGATCTGTCGTTTTCGAGCGGCGGTTTTCAGTCGAAATACGGCGACAAACTTTCGTCGGTGCTGGATGTGAAATACAAACGCCCCGATAGCCTGCGGGCAAGCGCGAGCGGGAGCTTGCTCGGCGCGTCGGCGCACGTGGAAGGCAGCGTGAAGTCGAAAAAGGATTCGTACCGGGCGTTTCGATACCTCGTAGGCGCGCGGTACAAAACCACCCGCCTCCTGCTCGGTAGCCTCGATGTGGAGGGTGAATATGTGCCGAATTTTACCGACGTGCAGGCGTACTTGACGTATGATTTGAGCCGCGATTGGCAGTTGGGCGTGATTGGCAATTTCAACCGTTCGCGGTACAACTATGTGCCGGAAAGCCTCGTGCGCGCGTTCGGTTTGATTGACTATGCTTTGCAAATCCGCACGGCCTTTGAGGGGCAAGAAGTAGACGATTTCACGCAGGCGATGGGCGGCGTTTCGCTGACGTATTTGCCCGATCGGGAGCGCAACCCGTTGTACCACAAATTTTTAGCCTCCACTTGGCGGAGTCAGGAAAACGAGCGGTTCGACATTTTGGGCTATTACATTTTGGGCGAATTGGAAGAAAACCTCGGCTCCGACGACTTTGGCGAAATCGTGAATATCCTCGGCACTGGCACCCAGCAAACTTGGATTCGCAACTACCTCACCGCCGACGTGACCAACGCCGAGTACCGCGGCGGTATCGAATTCCAGCGCGACGCCACCGACGAGGGTCTGACACGTAGCCATTTCATGCAGTGGTCGGCCAAGTGGCAAAACGAGCGCATTACCGACAAAATCAACGAGTGGGAACGCCTCGATTCGGCGCTCTACTCGCTGCCGTTCGACACCAATTTTCTGTTTGTTCGCCGGGTGCTGAAAACCCGCAACGAGCTGCAAAGCGACCGGTTCAGCGCGTTCTTTCAGGATACTTGGACTTGGCGGAAAGAAGGGGTGCGCGAATTGCAAATCACAGGCGGTGTGCGCGGGCAATATTGGACGTTGAACAAGGATTGGTTTGTGACACCGCGGGTGCAATTTTTGTATAAACCCTTGAATACCAAACGCGACATCTCATACCGCGTGGCGAGCGGGATGTATTTCCAGCCGGCTTTTTACCGCGAAATGCGCCGACCCGACGGCACCGTGAACACCAATTTGGCGGCACAAAAATCGGCGCACGCGGTGGCTGGATTCACCTACGACTTTCTCTGGGGGAAACGCCGCCCGGTGAAAATGCGCCTCATCACGGAGGCTTATTACAAACAGATGTGGGATTTGGTCTCTTACGACCTCGACAATGTGCGCATTCGCTATGCAGGGGAAAACAACTCGACCGGCTACGCGACGGGCATTGACATTCGCCTCAACGGCGAGTTCGTGAAAGGTGCGGAAAGTTGGATTAACCTCTCGCTGTTGCGCACCCGCGAAGCTATTGACGGCGTACAGCACAAAGTCCGCGAACTCGGCGACCGCGAAGGCCGCGATGTGAAAGATGTGCCGCGACCGACCGACCGGTTTTTCACGCTCTCCACGTTTTTTCAGGATTATTTGCCCAAAAACAAAAATATCACGATGCAACTCAACTTTACAGTCGGCACGAGCTTGCCGTTTGGCATACCGGACAATAACGTGGAGTACCGCAACCCATACCGATTCGCGCCTTATCACCGGGTGGATATTGGTTTTGGTTTCCAACTTTGGAAAAAAGAATGGCTCGACCGCCGCCCGCGCCACTTCCTGCGTTTCACGCGCAACACTTGGGCGAGTTTGGAGGTGTTCAACTTGATGAAAGTGGCAAACGAAGCCTCCAATACTTGGATAAAAGCAATCACGAACGTGCAGTACGCCATTCCGAATTACCTGACCGGGCGAAGGGTGAATGTGCGGGTGCGAATGGATTTTTGAACGGCGAGCAGAAAGAGCAAGGAGGCATATCGTAAAATTGAAAAAAGTTGATTCCCGCATCGGAAATCAACTTTTTTCAATTTCGTGACCTGCTCTTCATGCTCTCTCACTCCTCTTACCACCCAGGAATAAAGTTCAGCCCCCATTGCCATTCGCGCCGCTCTTTTGGCACCGTCAGCGGCAAGGCGAAGTACGGCTCCAGCACCAATGCGCCAAAAAGATTGATCCGCAGCGAGATGCCGGTGGAAAGCAAAGGCTTGTGCCGGATGGGGTCGCTCCCGTCGTTGGGGTCGGGGTCAACGGGTTGTTTTTTCAAATCGTTCTCTGTGAAAAATCCCAAGCCGGCATCAAAAAACAGGTTCAAATCTGTGATGAGGAAGTTAGAATTGATGAGCGACAACTGGCGCGGCCCGGTGAATGGCAGGCGCACCTCGAAGTTGCCCACCAATATTTTGCTGCCCGCGCTGGCCTCTATCAAGTCGCGCTCCTGATTGTAAAGCAAGTCATAAGGATAGCCGCGCACAAACCACGGCTGCGCCACAAAGAGCGGCTGCACCCGGTAGTTGCCGTTTTCTATCGCATTCGAGTTGCCGCCAAAACGCCCATACGCCATCCCTCGCACCGCGAGTGTGACCGGGCGTTGATAAAAATAGCGCCGACCATCGAGCAAAAGTCCCGTAAATTGCCAATAACTGCCCATGTACTGCTCCACCGCAATGCGGTAGCGCCAGCCTTGCAGGGGCGCGGTGAATCCGAAATACGAATTGTCGCCCACAAAAGCCGCATTGACGCTGTAAATCCCCACCGGCCCGAAACGGTCGCCGTTTTGGCGGCGTTGTTCTATCAGCGGCCCGATGCCCAAAAGTTCGCCAGTAGCGCTGTCAACGACTCCGGCATAAACATCTTGGTAAGAAGTGTTGCGAATCGAGTAAAACTCCGTGGATACGCCCACCTCAAACCGTTTGGTGATAGACAGCGGGTAAAATGCAAAAGCGTTGATTTGTTGCAAAAACTGTCTTTGAATCAATAACTCGTCAATGACTTTCACATTGTAGCCCCCAATCGGCGGCTCAAGTGGCTCGCCCCGCAACGGCAACCTGCCCCCGCCAGTGACGAAGGGGACGTGGCCCAGTCCCACACCCCAGCCAATCGGGTTTTTGCGGTTGATATAAGAAGCCTGAAACGCCGCGTCTTGGATTTCGCCGTTCAGCGCCGCGCCCACATACAGTTGGTTGTTGCCCAAAACATCGCTGAACAACATATCCACGCCGCCCAAACCACCGGCCACGTTGCCAAACGAGCGGTTGCCCGTCATCACCCCCACCCCCGCACTGCCGCCGATGTAGTCGAGCGCAAATTTGGATTTGTACTTCACCGGAGTCACCGTCGTGGCAGCCTCAGTGGTTTTTGTGTTGTTGTCCATCAGGCGCAGGTTCGTGTTCACCACGTCCTTCTGCCCGGGCCTGAACGGCGGCAAGGTGGCAGGCACCATGTCCACTGCCGTCGGGCTGACTTCTTCGGCCAGAAAATCCTCCGATTTGGCCTGATAAACCCGGTAGGTGCCGTTGGAATAATGCGTGTAAAGAATCCGGTCGCGGTCTTCGGCCACCGTGATAGCGGGCGCATAAGGCGTGATGCCGGTGATGCCCGTCGTCAGTTTGGTCAGTTGCGTCACCTTTTTTTCCGTCAAATTGTATTTGTACAAATTGCGGAAACCATCGCGGTTGCTCAGGAAAAAGAGGTTGCCCGCCTTGTCGAACTGCGGATTCATGTTGTCGGCGCCGGTGAACACATCGAGCACTTCTGTGGTGCCGGTTTCCATGTTCATCACCGCGAGATTCATCGTCCAGGCACCGTTGGTGCGCCCGCGTTCGAGACTGACCGCATCGGTCGAATACGCCAAATATTTGCCGTCGGCGCTCCAAGTTGGCAGTATTTCGGAAGCGCGGTCGTTGGTGAGGCGGCGCACTTTTTTTGTTTTCAAATTGTATTCGTACAAATCCGTTTGGCCTTTCACGAGGCCGCTCACCACGATGGTTTTGCCGTCGGGGCTCCAAGCCGGATTGCTGAATGCCGGTACGCCGGGGATTCTGATTTTGTCCACCGTTTTTCCTTTAAAAACATCTTGAATCACGAGTACGCTTTGGCCTTTTTCATACACGTCAAAAGCAAATTGCTTGTCGTTGGGGTTCCAAGTACCCGCGCTTTCGATAAAGTTGAACTGGTCAATATGGCCGTCAGAAGCCGTGCTGGCTACTTTTTTTATGATTTTTCCACTTTTTGCATCCGCTAAAAAGAGGTCGGTAGTGAAGAGGTTTTTTTCTGAAAGGAAAATGACGTACCTGCCGTTGGGGCTGAGCACGGGTGAAATCGTCATGCGCCCGGCATCGTCTTCCTCGAACAATTTTTTGCCCGGCTGCTTTTCGTTTTTCAACAGTCTGCCCAACAATTTTTCACGGGCTTCCCTTTTCTCCTTCGATTTTTTGTTGGCTTCGGAGGCTGCCAGAATAGCGATGCCTTCTTTATCCAAACCCACCCATTGGCCATAGTGGTTGCGCAGAGTCTTGTGCCAAGCTCTTGAGAGCGAGTCGGGGGTAATGCCCAGCGTCATTTTGGTGGAAATGTCCAACCCAAATTTGGCCGTGTTCATAAAATAAGGCTGGATGACCTCGTCGCCATACACGCCCGTGACGTATGCCCAGAACGACTGCCCCCAGCGGTAGGGAAAATATTTGTAGCCGTTCAAATCCTGGAGTGTGGGCAGGTCGCTGTGCAGCACCGCGTCGCGCATCCAGAGCGCGGTGTGCGCGTCCACACGACCGATAGAAAGGTATTCGGCCAAACCTTCTATCATCCAGAGCGGCAGGTTTTGGAGGTTGCGCATATTGGTGGAGTCGCCGCCCAGCACCATGTTGTACTGAAAAGCGTGCACGAGTTCGTGCCCCAGCACGTGGTGCGTCTGTTGGTTGGTCATGGCGACGGGGAACACGACGCGGTTGCGCAGCCCCTCCGTCACGCCGCCCGTGCCCACGCTGATGTCGCCTTGAATGGTGTTCGTCTGTTGGAAACCCGCGTGGTCGCTATAGATAAAGAGCGGGTTTTTCCCCGGAAATGTGTCGCGCAGCACAGCCAAGTGCATGGCGTACCAAAGTTCGGCGGCGGCGGCGAGTTCATCGCGTTTTTCGGGGTTGTCGAGGTACTCATAGATTTCAAAATGCTCGGTGTGCGAGACTTTAAAATCGTGTTTGTGGTAGCGGGGTTTGTTGCGCCCGAAGTATTGCGCCTGCAAAGAGTTGACGGCAAGGGCGCTGAGAAGCAGTGAAAGCAATAAATAGCGTTTCATGGTATGTGATTTTGCACTGAAGACAGACAAATGGGGGCTATTGGTTGTCGCCCCTTTGCGCTTTAAATATTGGCTAACTAAAAACGGCAAATTTTAACACTTGTTTACGCGCAAAATTATGGTGTGGATGTTAGGAGGGCGTTAAAGGAGCGGAGAAAGGTAGCGGTTGGCGGAGCGTTTTGAGTGCATTCGCCTTTGTGCCTCAGATACGTGAAAGGGCGGTTCTTGGCAAAAACGGGCATTTCCAGCCAAACACGGTTTTCAAAAAAAACCATCGCACTACCTTTGGCCGCTTCCCAAGTGACAATCGTTTTGCTCAATTTCTAACTTTGGTTCTTTCACCAAACTCAACGCTGTGTTTATGAATATGCTTCGTTTACTGCGCCTTTGGCTCGCAGCGAGTCTTTTATTGCTTTTTTCAAATGCCCTTTCGGCGCAAACTGACCGCCTGCCGCGCGAAACGGCGCTCCGGTTTTTACAAGAAAATCCTTCCAAATTCGGCCTCAAACCCGCCGATGTGGCCGATGTGCGCGTCACCGACGAGTATTTGTCCAAAAACACGGGCATCACGCACGTGTGGGTGCAGCAGCAGCACCTCGGCATCCCGGTGTTCAACGGCCTGTTTGGCCTGCACGTCAAGCCCGATGGCAGCGTGGCGCACCTTGCGCACCGTTTTGTGCCGGACTTGGCAGCAAAAATAAATACCCCTTTGCCTTCCATCAGCGCGTCCGCAGCCGTCCAGATGGCTTTTGCCAATCTCGGTTTCACGGGTTTCCCTCCGCCTTCTTTGCGCCAAAAAATCAACGAGCGCAACTTCGTGTTTGAGGGCGGCGCAGTTTCCAAAAGAGAAATCCCCGTCTCCGCTTGTTTTGAACTGCAACAAGATGGGGCGGTACGCCTTGCCTGGACGCTCGTCATTGCGCAAGCAAATACTTCTGATATCTGGACGATGCGCGTGGATGCCCAAACGGGCTTGATACTCAGCAAATACAACCGGACGGTATATTGCCTCGCTGGCCATGCGCACCCTGTTGGGGAGGCCTGCGAAGATGGACAATCATCAACGAACAACCAGCAACAGACAACCAGCAACGAACAACGAACAACCAGCAACAAACAACCAGCAACAAACAACCAGCAACAAGCAACCAGCAACAAGCCGCCCGGGCTTGAAGCCAACGGCTCCTACAATGTGTTCCCGCTGCCGACCGAAAGCCCGGCGCACGGTGGTCGCGAAATTGTGGTGAACCCCGCCGACCTGACAGCCTCTCCTTTTGGTTGGCACGATACCAACGGCGCAGCGGGCGCAGAATACACCTACACGCGCGGCAACAACGTGTGGGCTTACGACGACCGCAACGACGACAACGTGGGCACTGCCGCCGAATCGGCACAGGGTGGTGCGGGGCTCAATTTCAATTTCCCATTCGACCCCAACGGCGAGCCGCTCGACAACCTGAACGCAGCCGTCACCAACTTGTTCTACATGAACAATATGATACACGACATCACCTATCGTTATGGGTTTGATGAACAGGCGGGCAATTTTCAGCAAAATAATTACGGCAACGGCGGGGCAGGCGACGACCCCGTGCAGGCCAATGCCATTGACGGTTTTGCACTCGCCAATCAATCATTGAACAATGCAGATTTTGGCACCGACCCCGATGGCTTCCCTCCCCGGATGCAAATGTTTGTGTGGTCGCGTGCTGGAGGCCAATTGGTAGAGGTACATACACCTGCTGAAGTGGCGGGCGGATATTCTGCCACTACGGCCAGCGGCTGGGGCGCGCCCGTGACATCCATGCCGGTGACTGGCGATGTCGTTTTTGTGAACGACGGAACGGGCCAACCGACTTTGGGCTGCAACGCCCCCGTCAATGACGTGGCGGGGAAAATCGCCATGATTGACCGCGGTATTTGCCAATTTGGCGTGAAGGCGTTGAATGCTGAATTAGCGGGTGCCATCGCCTGCATCATCTGCAACAACGAAGAAGGGTTGGTCACGATGGGCGCAGGCACTGCGGGCGGACAGGTGAGCATCCCGGTCGTGATGATGAAACAAACTGATTGCGCTCAACTTCGGCAGTTTGCGGCCAATGGGCTAAATGTCTCTTTGGTGCTGCCGCCGTCGCCCGGCCCGGAATTTCTGGACGGGGATTTTGACAACGGCATCATCGCCCACGAGTACGCACACGGTATTTCCAATCGCCTCACGGGTGGCCCCAACAACACAGATTGCCTTTTCAACGGCGAACAAATGGGCGAAGGTTGGAGCGACTTTTTCACGCTCATCACTACCGTCAAACCGGGCGACGTGGCTGACAAAAATCGGGGTATTGGCACCTACGTTTTGCGCGAGCCAAACAACGGAACGGGCATCCGCCGTTTCCCGTATTCGGCTGATTTGGGTGTCAATCCCGTGACGTACAACACTGTGGCGGAGAGTTCGGGCCAACACGCCATCGGCCAAATATGGGCCTCGGTTGTTTGGGACCTTTATTGGGCGATGGTAGAAAAATATGGCTTTGATGCTGATATCAAGAACACCAACAGCGGCAATGGTCGCGCTATCCAATTGGTGATGGACGGGATGAAATTGCAGCCCTGTTTGCCCGGTTTTATTGATGGGCGCGACGCTATCCTGCTGGCCGATGTGCTCAACTATAATGGAGCGGATACTTGCTTGATTTCGAGCGTGTTTGCCCGCCGGGGTATGGGCGTGGGTGCCAATCAAGGGAGCGGATTTATCTCAACTGATGGCATAGGAGACTTCGAGCCGATTCCGACTTGTATCAAAGAATTGAAAATCAAAAAAAGCACCTCGACTCC
>CAYZVM010000077.1:19420-24443 GCA_964481485.1 uncultured Saprospiraceae bacterium
CAAAATCTCAATATGGGGCCTGATGTGTTTGTCCTGCAAAGCGACATCGTCAAATCCGGTACTTTCGCTTGGAAAGCAGAGAGCCAGCCGACCAGAACCCAGATTACACTTGATTATGTGCAAACTATCACGGTGATTGGCGACAAACCGGTGCTGCGTTTTTGGCACCAATACAACACCCAACATTTCACGGACGCGGGCATTTTTGAAATTCAAAAATTGAACGACGTGGCCTGGAAACAAATCCCCACCGACAAGGTATTCCGCAACTCTTATCCACGCAATGCGGCTCGAAGCACCTTCGGCGTTCAGGATGACATCGGCGGGTTTTCCGGCAACTCCAACGGCTGGGTGCAGTCGTATTTTGACCTGAGTGACTATGCTGGCGAGACGGTGTTAATACGGTTCCAACTTGGCACCAACGCCGACGACATTTTTGACCCTGCGCCCGTTGGTTTCTGGTATGTGGACGAAGTGGAGGTGATGGATATGCTCAACTTCGACGGCGAAGCCTGCGTCAGCAGCAGCAGCGACCAAGCCTGCGCCAGAGCGCCAGAGCGTGGTGTCATCGTGCAGCCCGGCATCGTCGGCACCGATGCGCCCAGCAGCGCCAATCCTTTTGCCATGCAGGTGCAGCCCAACCCGGCTAGCGATTTCTTGCGCATCAGCCTCGGCCAGGCGCTCGACGGGCAGGTGCAATTGCAACTCATCGGTGCGGATGGCCGCACGGTGCTGCGCCACAATATGGACAGCGTGGCTGAAGGCCAAATCATCACGCTCGACGTGCAGCAAGTACCCGCCGGTGTGTATATGGTGCGGTTGGAAAACGGCGCAGGGAGCAGCGTAAAAAAGGTGGTGATTCGCTAAGTGCTTTTTTGTGAATCAACGATTGGGATGCGGGTTTGCTCGGTTTTCGGGCAAACCCGTGTTTTTTTAATTTTACTTTCCAAACATTTTATTTAAAAATCTGTCCCAAAATCTCAAATCTCCTACCTTCGCCGGAAACCAGTTGGCAGTAGTAGTTGGCAGTAGCAGCCCGTCAACCGTCTGCCGTGTACCGTCAACCGAATTATGGCAAACTATCTCGACGAACTCAACGATGTCCAGCGCGCCGCCGTCACCACCACCGAAGGCCCGGTGCTCGTCATCGCAGGCCCCGGCTCCGGCAAGACGCGGGTGTTGACCTATCGCATCGCGCACCTGCTCCAAAACGGCGTGGCTCCTTGGGAAATCCTCACGCTCACGTTCACCAACAAGTCGGCGCGCGAGATGAAAGACCGCATCGAAAAAGTGGTGGGGCCAAAGGCGCAGCAAGTTTGGGCAGGCACATTTCACTCCATTTTTGCCCGCATCCTGCGCGTGGAGGCAAACAAAATCGGTTATCCCTCGTCGTTTTCCATTTACGATACGGACGACACGATGAGCGTCCTGCGCGCCATCATCAAGGAGATGAATCTCGACCCGAACGCCTACAACGCTTCGGCCATTCGCTCGCGTATTTCGCTGTGCAAGAGCAACTTGATTTCGCCCAAAGCCTACCGCGAGAAGGAAGACATGATGCAGCAAGACCGCGCCGCCCGCCGCCCCTACGTCGTGGATATTTATGAAAAATATGTGGCGCGTTGCCAGCGATCCGGCGCGATGGACTTCGACGATCTGTTGTTCCAACTCTACCGCCTTTTCCGCGACAATCCCGACAATGTGTTGGAAAAATACCAGAAGAAATTTCGCTACATCCACGTGGACGAGTTTCAGGACACCAACTTTTTGCAATACGCCATCCTGCGCCGTTTGGTAAAATATCCCGGCAGCCCGGAAAACGTGTTTGTGGTGGGCGACGACGCGCAAAGTATCTATGCTTTTCGCGGCGCGACGATTGACAATATCCTCGATTTTGAAAAAGATTATCCCAACTTAAAAACCTTCAAACTCGAACAAAACTACCGCAGCACCCACCACATCGTGTCGGCGGCAAATGAGGTGATTTCGTTCAATCGCCGCCAGTTGAATAAAACAATTTGGACGGACAAGGTGGACCGCCACAAAATCAAACTTATCAAGTGCGTGACCGACGACGAGGAAGGCCGCCGCGTGGCCGATTTGATTTTGGAACAAAAACACCGCCACCACCTGCCCAACGCCGACATCGCCATTTTGTACCGCACCAACTCTCAAAGCCGCAAGTTCGAGGAGCATTTGCGGCGGCTCAATTTGCCTTATCGCGTGTTCGGCGGCATGTCGTTTTACCAAAGAAAAGAAGTCAAAGATTTCGTGGCCTATCTCCGCCTCGCCGTCAACCCCCGCGACGAAGAAGCCCTGCGCCGCATCATCAATTTCCCCACGCGCGGCATCAGCGACGCGACGGTGGACAAACTCAGCGCCCTCGCCGAAGCCTCCAACGTGACGATGTGGGAAGCCATGCTCGACCCGCGCCTCGACGTGACCGACCGCGCCAAAAAGTCCATGGCGACTTTCCGAAACATAGTGCAGGATTGGCAAAAACGCGCCACCTCTGAATCGGCCTACCGTCTCGCCGCCGACATTCTGAAAAAATCCGGCCTGCTCGACCTGCTCAAAGGCGACACCAGCCCCGAAGGCATCGGTCGTCTTGAAAACGTGAACGCCGTGCTGGATGCCATCTCTGAATTCACAGATTTACCCGCCGAAGCCTTGGCGGAGGAGGCGGGCAATGACCCTAATGACCCTAATAACCCTAATGACCGCTCCTTAGCCGCTTACCTCCAAACCATCACCCTGCTCACCGATGCCGATGAAAAAAACGACGGCAACGACCACATCACACTGATGAGCGTCCACTCGGCGAAGGGGCTGGAGTACAGGAGCATATTCGTAACGGGTTTGGAAGAAAACCTGTTTCCCTCGTACATGGCGCTGGAAGAGCCGAACGGTCTGGACGAGGAGCGTCGCCTGTTTTATGTCGCCGTGACGCGGGCGAAGGAGTTTTTGACGCTGAGTTTTGCGCAAAACCGCTACCGATTCGGCCAAATCCGCGTGAGCGAGCCGTCGCGTTTTTTGGATGAAATCGGCGGCCAACATTATGAGCTTTTGGGCGGTATCGGCTCAGCGCGAAATACCGGCAACACGATGCAACGAGAAGCCCCGGCACGTGCCAGTGTGAGCGGCAACTTCTCCAATCCCCGCCAACGTGCCTTGCAAAAAAGCGCCGCCCCCGTCGCCATTCCCGCTGACTTCAAAGCCTCACCGCTGGAGGACATTGTGCCGGGCGTGCGGGTGCTGCACCTAAAATTCGGAGAAGGAAAAATCGTGAGCGTGGAAGGCCCAAAGGACAACAAAGTGGCGACCATCGAATTCAAAAACGACGATATGCCGGAGCGGAGGATTGTGCTGAAGTTTGCAAAGTTGCAGGTGATGTGAGGATTTCCCTACAGATCGAAAATGACAAAAACCTGTAAAAATATTCTCAAAATGGACCTGAACGAAAGCACAACGGAAATCAAGAAAACCTTTTGGGATTACCCTAACTATCCATTTTTGGATGAGAAGGCAAAAACCTTTTACGCAGCAAATTATGACAGACTGAGAAAAAATGCCGAGGACTTATTTGAACAACATCCTATTGAATGTGCTATTTTTTGGATACAGATAATAAGGAGCCCATTCTTCGTCAAATTTGGACACGACATCAACTCTGTCTTTAATCATAAAAGCGATTTTTCCACTACAGAGCAGGCAGTAAAAGCAATCAAAACAGTTTTTGAAAGCTCTTATCAATATTTTGGCTTTTTAGCGATATGTGAATTTTTGAATAAAAACTCTCCTAATGCCTTATACGAGTTTTGGTCAGACCCAGACCAAGCTAAAGAGTATCCCAAACAAGGACTTAATCCTTGGAAAAATGGTAAGGAAAACGTGACTGGTAAAATTTGGGCGATAAACAATTGCCCTCTTTTGCATTTCTCAAGTCACAACCTTGATTTATTAAAGAGGGTGAGGAATGCAGAGAGCCATGAAAAGTTGGTGGTAAAAGAAGATAATGTTTTTTTGCTTGATAAGGATGATGTAGAAACAATAAGTAAAGAGCAAATCATTGACATAGCTAACTATCTGAAAGGGGTAGTAAATTTATGCTTGCATTTCTATGCGGCCCTTTTAATAAGAGATAGATTTTGGATTTTCTTGAGCATTTTTTACGCCAATAATCCCGAATACGGGTTAAAAAAACTACCACTTGAAATACTTAAAAAGGAGTCTAAAGAGGAAAATCTTAAAAAAAGAGAGTCAAAAAGCAATTTTTTTCATAAGGGATTCCTATCTCTAATCTTGTTTTGTGTTGAATATACAACTAAAGATTTATGGCTGGAAATGAAAAAGGATGTACCAAAGTTAAACAAATACTTAGCAAAAATGGCGATGGAAATAAATGAAGAGAAAATCGGTGTCCTTCAAACTGATGCCTTTTGTGATCTGTATAATGCTGTGGTTTTTGCAAATCAGGAGTTCAGAAAAATAATTCAAAAAAATGAGTACCCCTTTGTGGAAATATCTGCAACCCAGATTGAAGAGGTAAATTTCAGGCCTCTTCTAAATGATACCCTAGAGATTGCACTAAAGGTGAACAGGAACAAAAAATCTAACGGTAGTGCTTCTGTAATCGTTATAACTATAGTCGCTAGTATACTTGTATTATTTGGACCTTTTAATAGATTATTTGAAAACTTAAAAGATTTAACAAAGTCTATCAAACCTTTGACATAATCCTTGGCAAAACGCACACAACGGCCAAAGGTGGCACCCAACAATTCAAAAACGACGATATGCCAAAGCGCAGGATTGTGCTGAAGTTTGCGATGTCGCAGGTGTTAGGAGGATTTCCAAAATAACAAAAAAACTGAGGCGGCTCACGTCGCCAGCTCACCTAATTGCGATTCCGGCAACTTCTCAAACCGATACCCTTTCCCTGCAAAATACTCCAACGTAGCGGGCAGAGCGAACCGCAGGTTGCGCTCGGCTTTCAGGCTGTCGTGCATGACGACGATGGAGC
>CAYZVM010000078.1:0-22949 GCA_964481485.1 uncultured Saprospiraceae bacterium
CCGTCGCCAAAATCCCACGAGTAGGATGTTGCGTTCGCAGAAGTATTTGAAAATGAGGCGGTCAGGCCAGCCACGCCGCTCGTGAAATCCGCCGCTGGAACGCCATTTCCGACGGTGACGGAGGCGGTGCTGGTGTTTGTGCCGCAAATGTTGGCAGCAGTCAGCGTCACGGTGTAAGTGCCGCAATCGGCGAAAGTGTGCGCGGGGTTGGCCTCTGTGCTGGTGTTGCCGTCGCCAAAATCCCACGAGTAGGATGTTGCGTTCGCAGAAGTATTTGAAAATGAGGCGGTCAGGCCAGCCACGCCGCTCGTGAAATCCGCCGCTGGAACGCCATTTCCGACGGTGACGGAGGCGGTGCTGGTGTTTGTGCCGCAAATGTTGGCAGCAGTCAGCGTCACGGTGTAAGTGCCACAATCGGCGAAAGTGTGCGTGGGGTTGGCCTCCGTGCTGGTGTTGCCGTCGCCGAAATCCCACGAGTAGGAAGTCGCGTTCGCAGAAGTATTTGAAAATGAGGCGGTCAGAGCAGTTACATTGCTCGTGAAGTTGACGATCAATGCTGGCGGTTCGGTGATGGTAGCAGTGGCGGAGATTTGTGCGCCCACATCGTCAGTGACCGTCACGGTATAAGTTCCGGCAGCCAAACTTGTGGCAGTAGCGCCAGTTTGGCTGTTGCTCCAGAGATAGGTATAAGGGGCAGTACCGCCTTGCGCCACCACAGTTGCGCTGCCGTCGGCCACGCCGGGACAACTGGCGTTTGTCACATTTGCAATGGAAATATTGAGAGGCGCGTCGTAAATTTTTCCGGTCACATAGATAGAACTGGAGCTTCCGGTCAGGCTAAAAGTCCCAATGGTCAACGTAGCGCTGGCCGTATTGCCGCTGACTGCCAATGCGCCATTGCCAGAAGCGATGCCAAATCCTTGTTCGTTGCTGTTGCCAGAAAAGTTCTCCGCACTTGCCACGTTGCCGGTAGCGGGTGCCATCTGTGCATAAAAGGCATCGTAAGTCCCCAATGGTTCGAGCAAAACACTACCAATCAAAGTGTTGCTTTTAAAATAGCCGTGCAAATGAAGTTCGTCTTCGGCCCAAGCCATACCCGTGAGGTAGCTATCGCCGGTGAAGGCAATCTTTTTCGCCCATTGGACGGTGCCGGTGGCGGCGTTCATGTTGGTGGCAAAAAGATGATAGTCGTCGGTGCCGCTTTGCGCCGTGAGCGAAACACCCGGGTTGATGGTAGTTGTGTTTTTGAAACTGGCGGCGGTGTAGAGGGTTTGGCCATCGGAAGAGGGCGCCAGCACCTGCTGGGTAGAGGTGCCGGAGCCGCCGGAATAGATTTTCTGCCAAAGCAAAGCACCGTTTGTGGTGCTGCGTTTTTCGGTAAAAAAACTGCCGTTGTAACAAAAACAAGGGATTAACTGGAATGTCTGAGCGTAATTGCCACTGGTGTAAATGCCGCCGTTGTCGTCCAATTTGAGGTCGTACACCTCGTCCAAGTTGTTGGACGAACCCGTGTTCACAGCCCAGTTGACTTGCGAGAGGTCGGGGGAGAGTTTCACCAGAAAATTGTCGCGGCTGCCTTGGTCGGGGAGTGCAATATTGCTAAACGTGACAGCACCCGATTTCCAGCCAGTCACATAACAATTGCCCGCCGCATCGGTGCGCACCAACCCGGCCCAACTTTTCCCGGCGCCGGAAGATTCGAAGGAGGTAAGAAACTGACCGCTGGCATCGTATTTCGCCACATAAGTCAAACTGTCTGCGGCTGGCGAACCGGCGGCTATCGCGCCCGCTACGAATATATTGCCCTGCGGGTCGGTGGTGACGTGGTAGGCCTTTTGGTCAAATGTCTGCACCCAAACAGCTTGAGAACTTGGGTTTATTTTGAGCAAATAATATTGAGTCACATCGGTGGGGGTAGAGGCTGAAATGCTATCAAACGTGACCGTGCCTCTGATAGAACCCACCAAATATGTGCTGCCATCGGGGGCTGTGGCGACTGCCGCATTGGTCAATATGGAACCCGTCGGCGCGGAATACCGCTTGGCAAAATCCCAAGGTTGGGCCGTTAAAAAAATGGGGAAAAACGTGGTGAAAAGGGCTGCGAGGAAGAAGGTTGGTTTCATCGTCATGAAAGTTTAAATTGAAAACGGAAAGGCAGGCGGAGTTTCAATCTAGGCTATTGGACATTTTTTGGGGCGGAAACTATTTTTTTCTGACAAGGGAAAAATTGGCGCCCAAGCCAAAAGAGAAGACCGGCTCGTCGCCTTCGCTAAAGAACAGCACGCCGACTTCGGGTCGGATGGCCCAGAGATCAAGGTCGCGGCTGAACCCACCGCCGACGTTGAGGCTCAAGAGAACGCCATCAATTTCGTCCGAGAATGGAATATCGCAGCGCGTGCCTATTGTGAGTTCGGAGGTGTTTGCCTTCCCGACACTGAATTGGAAGCCCGGGCTGGCTGCCCAAATAGACTCCCCTTCTGCAAACAAAATGCTCACGGGCAGGGTAGCGGAGATTTTGTGTTGCTTCAAAGCAAATTTCGGTGTGAAAGATACGAGATTCAACCCATCAAATTCATCTGAAAAAAGACGGCTGTACCGGATTCTAAAATTCACCCTTTCGGTGATACCGATGCCGAAGCCAGCTCCCAGCTGACTGAGCAAATCATCTTCTCCAAATCCAGTCAATCCCGTGTACCCGACACTCATTTCAGGTACCCCTTTGGGGAGCATTCGCGCGCCTTGCGCAAAGCCGCTAAAAGTGAAAGGCAAACCCGCGCCTGACAGAGCGGTAAGCAAACACAGTTGGACAATTGATTTTTTCATAAGTTATTGATTTTAAATGGTGAAGGTTAGGCATGGCTCTGCTAAGGGGAATACAGGGCTGTTTCCCCAAAATTTGTTTTTATCAAAATAATGGCGTGGTGGACTGTTACTCCCGCGACTTTTGCGCGGCACATTCAACATACTGACCAATCCCAAAGAGAGATAACTTTTGTTGAGGGGGAACGGCGAATCACCCAGACAAGCCAACCATTTTTGCTCCAGAGTGACTCGAAAAGCACGCGGGCCAAAACGCATAAAAAGAGAAGGCTCTACGAACAGGAGGTTGGTGTTTTCGCTTTCAAAACGCCGCTCGTTTATTTCGGTGGCATCCAGCTGGTAGTGCATGAACGAGCCTTTGAAAGCAGCGCCCGCCTCAAACCAATTGGAGCTGAACGCCGCTGCAGGCTGCACGAACGCTTTGTAAAATGTGGCCTCGTGGCGGCCATATACTTCCACCCTTCGGTCGAGGTGTCCGTCGAAAGTATTTTTCGCCAGCCCCAAGCCGCCATATATCTCGGTCTTCCACCTTTTTTTCTTTGAAAATTTGCCCACACCCAATTCTGCGTCGAAGTAGCGGTAGCGGCGCGTGAGGTCTTTGCTCAACTTTTCATAGCCGTTGATGGTCGTTATTTCGTCCACCTGACTCCAGGAATAGCCATTCCAAACATCCCAAGGCAATGGCAACCAGAGCCAATATTCATTGTCATAAGTGGATTTTTGGATGTTCCAACTTTCGATGTAGGGTTTGTAGGTCGCTTCATGGCCGCCGGTGGTCACACTGCCGATGATGCCGATGCGGTCAGTGAGCGCATAGCCGCCTTTGAGGGAAAAAGTTTTGGTGCTGGACGCGGATTGGTGTGTGATGCCGTCAATCACATTGGTTGAGTTGCCACCCCTGTTTTTGTCATCGTTGGTATTTTCGCCGGAGTTGGCAAAATCCACCGCCAGCAGGAGATCGCCCTGTTTGTCGAAAAGTGGGACATTGCTCGACCCTGCGGTGTACATCGCTGCCGGAAGATGAACCCGGTGCTCGTGGATGACGGTCTTATGCTCGGTCTTGATAAGTTTGGAGTCCACCGCGCAATTTTGGAGAGAAAGTGCGGCCAAAAACAAGCCGCAGTGCGGAAGCAGAAGATTGATTTTCATAATTGACGTTGGTTTGACGTGAAGGAATCAGGAGCGATTCCGATGGGGCAAAAGTGGGCTGGTGCTGCCCGCGCCGACAACCCCACAAATAGTGAAGTGTTAAAATTCACGGAATTGGCGGGAAGAGGGGGGATGGGAGATAAGACATACCGGAAATCCGGGAGCGAGGCGATACAGTTACCTGAAAATCAAATGGATTGCGCCCGCCGACGCAGGTGCAATCCGTGTTGTGGTGAACAACAACACACGGGTCAATCAATACAAATTTGGATTTTCTTAACCGGAAACCACGGGCGGAGATTTATATTTTCACAAAAATCTTTCGCCGGTACAGCACCCAGCACAACGCCCAAATCAGGGCCGTGTAAGCCAGCGCAAACAACAGCGAACCGAGTTCCGCCGACTCTATCGGGTAGAAAATGTTTTTGTAAATCCAATAGCTGCCGCCGTGCGTTTCGCCAGCCGCGTCGGTGTATTTGATGAAAGCGAGCGTTTTGACGACCACCCCCGAAAGCACATAAGCAAACAAAGGATTCGCACCAAAAACGAGGAAAGGTTTGGCTATTGACCGCCATCCCTTTACGTCCAGCGCCCACACGCACACGGCCAAAAATATCATCGCCAGACCGCCAACATACAGGACGTAAGAACTCGTCCACAAAGGCTTGTTGATGGGAAATGTCAGACTCCAGAGCAGCCCGAAAGCACCCAGCGTGGTGCCGTACCACAGCAGGTCATAAATCAAATCGCCCTTGTTTGCCCCTTTTTCCGCAATCAGCGAACCCGTGAGGTAGCCGAGTATGACCGTGACGGCAGAAGGCAAGGTGCTGAACAATCCTTCCGGGTCGAAAGGAATGCCAAAACCCTTATACAAGTGCGGGGCTGTGAACACAGCCAAGTCAATGTACCGCGCAAGATTGTCCTCCAACGAATATGGATGCCCGCCGCCGCCAAACCACATCGCCGCCCAATACCCCACCAAAAGCACCCCTGCCGCGCCGACCAATTGTTTCTTTTTCAGCAGCACACACAAAAAAGCCGCCAGCCCATAAGCCAATGCGATGCGCTGCAATACGCCCATGATGCGGAGTTCCGACCAGTTTTTGTCGTAAAAAGGGTAGGCATTCAGAGCCAGCCCGATGAGGAAAATCAATGCCGTGCGGCGCAAGATTTTGCGCGTCAAGGTGGGCGTCAGTTGTTGATTGAATTTTGAAAAAGAAAACCACACCGCTACCCCGACAATGAATAGGAAAAACGGAAACACCAAATCTGTGGGCGTGCAGCCGTGCCATTTGGCATGGCGCAGCGGTGCATAGACGTGTTCCCAAGTGCCGGGAGTGTTTACCACAATCATCAGAGCGATGGTGAGGCCGCGAAAAAAATCAAGAGAGAGGTAGCGCATGAAAGGATTTTGACTGCAAAATGGAAAACAAAAAAGTGAAAGGTGCAAAAAACGCGCAGCGCTATTTGGGCAACCCCGGCACCGCCACGCCTGAATTTTGTCGGAAATGTAGTTGGAGATTTCAAAATGAATATACCTTTCGCGCCGAAATTTGAAAAATATTCCCCAACAAGTCGCTCTTTAATCAGAATTCTCTATCGTATTCACTTTTCACAAACACAATATTGTATGAAGCATGTTCCTACCCTCTTCGGACGGTTGGCGATAGGGTTGCTGGTTTTGTTGCCGGCAGCACTGTCCGCGCAAGCCGTCAATTTTTCCATCAAAGGCACCGTCACAGATGGCACCGGCGCACCGCTGGTAGGTGTCAGTGTCGTGCTGGTGGAAGCGCGCCAAACTTCATTCACCGACCTGCTTGGTTTTTATAACCTGAATGGCAGCGCGGTAGAAGGTAATTACACCATGGAATTCCGGTATTTTGGCTTCCAGACGGAGCGACGCAACGTCAGCATTTCGCTCGGCCAAGCCAACCTCACGCAAGATGTCACGCTCGGCGAAGACATCCTCAACCTTGACGAGGTGGTGGTGACGGGCAACTCGCCCACCTCTACCCGTAAACAATTGGGCAACTCCATCGGCGTGGTGGATGGCCGGAGCCTCGAAAAGAGCGGCTCAGTGAACCCGCTCGGCGCATTGGCGGGCAAAGTAGCCGGTGCCCAAATTAGCCAAAACTCCGGCGACCCGGCGGGCGGCTTCTCCGTGCAGCTGCGCGGCGTGAACTCCATCAAAGGCTCCTCCGACCCACTGTACATCGTTGATGGTGTTATCGTGGACAACTCTTCGCAGAACGTCATCAACCGCAGCGGGGATGCCATGTCCACCAGCTTTGCCGCCGGCCAAAACCGCCTCGTGGACATCAACCCCAGCGACATCGAGCGCATAGAGGTGCTCAACGGTGCCTCGGCAGCCGCGCTCTATGGCTCGCGGGCTTCCAACGGGGTGGTGCAGATTTTCACCAAACGCGGTCGCTCCGGCAAGCCAAGTGTGGAGTTCAGCACCAGCGCCAGTTTGAGCCAACTCCGCCAAAAAGTGTTTTTTACCACCTACGGCAAACGTTTTGGTGTAAAAGGCAACGACCGCTTGGAAACAGCGCAAGACCGCCTCACCATCTTGCTCAATCTGTATCCCGCCGCCCCCGGCAAATCGCAAGCCCAAACGATGACCGACAACGGCATCAATTTCGTGGCAGCCGGCCAAACGCCGCGCAATTTGATAACCGACCAGTACGACGTGACTCGGTATGATTATCAAGACCTTATTTTCCAAAATGCCTTCGGGACGGAAAACTATTTGTCGGTAAAAGGTGGCTCGGACAAAAGTAACTATTATGCTTCGTTCGGCTACGCCAACAACGACGGCATCGTCCTGAACACCAATTTTAAAAAATACACTGGCCGACTTCGGCTCAATCAGACCATCAACAGCTGGGCATCTTTGTCGGCAGGGGTCGGCTACACCTTGAGCAAAAGTCAAGATATGCCCAACGGCAACAACTTCTTCAGCCCGGTCAGTACCATGTACATCATTGACAACGTATGGGACTTGACCGAGCGCAGCGCCGACGGCACCCTCAAACAAGTGGAACTCGTGCGCGTGAACCCGCTCTCTGTGCTCGAAACCTTCGACATCACGCAGCGCACCAACCGCACCATCGCCGATGTAAGCCTCAAACTTTTCCCTTTCAAAGGATTCCGGGTGGACTATACGCTGGGTGGCGACTACTACTCGCTGCAAGGCAACGAACTCCACCCACGCTTGCCTTACGCCGGGGTGAGCGCCGACTTTTTCCCCGACGGCTATGTAGCCGTAGCGGTCAGCAATGTGCGCCAACTCAACAGCGACCTGTTGCTCACATACGAGACTAATTTGGGGAGGAACATTACATCCGTGACCACCGGCGGCTACCAGTACCAATATGCCGAAACGGATTTCGCCGGTGCCGAAGGACGCGACTTGGCGCCGTTGATTCAAAACATTTCTGCAGCATCCAATTTGTTCAAATTGCCGGCCCAAGTCATCTCCCAATTTTCGCTGAATGGCTACTTTTTGCAAGAAACATTTGGCTACAAAGACCAACTGTTCCTCACCCTTGCTGGTCGCGTGGATGGCTCGTCGGCATTTTCTACGGACAACCAAAACAACTTTTATCCAAAAGCCAGCGTGAGCTGGGTAGCTTCTGAATTGTTCAAAAACAGCGGCCTTGCCAAAGCACTCGGCACTTTGAAATTGCGGGCTTCCTACGGGCAGGCTGGCAACTTGACCGGCATCGGTGCTTACGACCGGTTCAACAATTTCCCGGGCAGCAACTTGGTGGGCCTGCCCGCCATCTTGCCCCCTCAGGCGCTCAACAATCCGGACGTGGCACCAGAGCTTATGACCGAAACCGAAGGTGGTGCCGACCTCGCTCTGTTCCGCAATCGCATTGGTTTGAGCTTTACCTTTTACAATCAGGATATTGACAACCTTGCTTTCAACCGCCCGTTGCCACCCTCCGTCGGCGGCACGAGCATCGTGACCAACGTGGGCGCGATGAACAATAAAGGCATCGAACTGCTGCTGACCGCACAACCCGTGCGCGCCAAAAACATCAGCTGGGACTTGGGTTTCAACTTCACCGCCAACCGCAACGAAGTATCAGGCGTGGACGGCGTGCTGTCGCTCCGCGGTTCCGACGGCACACAATCTGCGTTGAACGGTGAGCCATTCGGTGTGTTTTTTGGCCGTTATTATGCCCGCAACGACGACGGCACGATGCTGACGACCAGCCAAGGTTTGGTGCAGCCCGAACGCGGATTGGTCATTGTCGAATCTGCGTTCAACGAGGCCAATTTGCCCACCGGCGCTTTGAAAGACCGCATTTACCGCTACGGCGGCAGCGTGTACGTCCCAATGCGCGACGCGAACGGGCAACCGCTCACAGTAGGCACACAGGAGCTCCGCAAGGTGATAGGCAACCCGTACCCAGATTGGATTGGCTCGTTCACCTCGGCACTGCGCTTCAAAAAAATCACGTTCAATTTCCAATTCGACGCATTCATGGGTGCCGAGGTTTACAATTGGAACCGCATCACCGGCAACAACGTGGGCTTTGGCCCATTGGCTGAACAAGAACTGAAAGGCGAGGTGCCGCGCGGCTCGGTAGCGGCTGTGGCAGGCGGCATCAACGGTCAGCGGATCCAAGAGGAGCATATAGAAGACGCCTCGTACATCAAACTGCGCGAGCTCGGGTTGACCTACAGTGTTGGCCGTATTGGCCGCACCTTTGAAGACCTGAACGTGAGCTTTCTCGGGCGCAACCTGTTGTCTTTCGACGACTATCAGGGTTTTGACCCAGAGACCAACTCTGCCGGCCAAAACGACCGGGTGCGTGGCGATGATTTTGGCAATGTGCCTATCCCGCGCTCGTTCTCGATTCGCCTTGCAGGGCGTTTTTAAAGAACCTTGACAACAATTGATGTAGATTGATAGTGTTGACTATCAACACTATGACACTTCACAAAAAAAACATTTTTACAATGAAAAAAATACTCATCGCACTCCTTACCCCGGTATTGGTGCTGTTGGCCGGGTGCGAAAAGGAGTTTGTCAATCCAAACGCTGCCGATGGCGGCGAAGTGGTGAAAAGCGCCGAAGGACTCACGGCCCTCATCGTCGGCATCAAAAAAGAATACTCCGTAAGCGCACTCAGCGCGACTTACAATGCCATATCCGCCAATGGCCTGACGACCAAAGAACTGTACGTCATCAACACGGGCAATGGCGAATTGGCCGGGCTGGAGGCTGGCAAAGGCACCGTCGGCGGCGGCAATGCTTTTCTGCGCAACATCTGGACCAGCTGCAACGTGGTGAAAGCCAACGCCCAACTCCTCATTGACAATTACCAAAACGTGCGCGAGCCCGGCACCACCGAGATGATACAGGTGTATGGGCATTTCTTCAAGGCACTGGCTATCGGTACGATGGCCAATTTTTGGGAGCAAGTGCCGACCGAAGTGGTAGGATCTGACGAGTTTTTGAACGGAAAACGCCCCTCATTCAAATCGCGCCAAGATGCCCTGCAGGAAGCAGCAGATTTGTTGAGCGCGGCAGCTGGCATCGCTGAGACGGTGGCTCCTTCCACCTTTTTCAACGTGAAAGTCGGGACGGACATTGACATCAAAAATGCTTGCAACGCGCTGTTGGCACGTTACAACCTGATGCTTGGCAAATACGCCGAAGCACTGGCCGCCGCGGACAAGGTGGATCTGACAAAAAGGTCAGTGTTCAGATTCGACGCAGTCAGCCCCAATCCGATTTTTCGCTCGTCTTTGGTCACCAACAATGTTTACAACGGGCTGCCCAATTTTGGCTTGCCCGACATCTTGAAGCCAGATTCTGCCGATGCTCGAGTGGCGTTCTATCTCGGTGCCAATGTTGCACCGGTGAAGGTGCAGGGCTTCTTCAAGTCCGATGCCGATGCCATCCCGATATACCTGCCGGGCGAGATAACACTCATAAAAGCAGAGTGTTATGCGCGTATGAATATGCTGCCCGAAGCCGTTGCGGCGCTTGATGCCGTGCGCACCAAAGCAACCGATGTATTCGGCGTGACTGCTAAAGGCACGGCTTATCCGGGCGACCCAACCGATAAAGATGCCATCCTGTTCGACATCTACCGCCAACGCTGCATAGAGCTCTATATGTCAGGCCTCAAATTGGAGGACAGCCGCCGTTTTGGTCGCCCCGGCCCCAATGAGCCGGGCGAGGAACGCAACCGCAATTTCTATCCATACCCGACGGTGGAGCGCGACAACAACCCGAACACGCCAGACGACCCGGCGATTTAAGCAGTTGAAAAAATACATTTTGCAAACGAGGCGGTACTCCCAACATCGGAGTGCCGCCTCGTTTGACTTTAAGGCCGTCGGTTTTTAGGAGGAACAGTTGGCAGCGCACTACTTTTGGGCAATTTCAAACTTTGCACCTGCCATGAAAATATACCGCACCATTATTTGCTTCTTGGCCATTGTCACCTACCAATTGCAAACCGTCTTTTGTCAGTCGCAAACGAACAACCAGCAGCCCGAAACCAGCAACCCGAAACCCGAAACCAACAAACTCCCTTTTGTCAACCCCTTCATCGGCACGGGCGGCCACGGGCACACCTACCCCGGCGCGACGGCTCCTTTCGGCCTCGTGCAACTCAGCCCCGACACCCGCATTGATATGCTGGACTGGGACGGCTGTTCGGGCTATCACTATTCAGATTCAATCATTTACGGGTTTTCGCACACCCATCTGAGCGGCACGGGCGTGGCGGATTATTGCGACATTCTGTTCATGCCCTACACGGGCGGGGCGCAGTTGGAGCCTGCCGAATATGCCTCAAAATTTAAAAAATCAAAAGAAAAAGCCGAGGCGGGTTACTACTCCGTTTTTCTCGAAAAAGACAAAATCCTCGCGGAACTCACGGCCACCGAGCGCGTCGGTGTGCATCGCTACACTTTTCCCGGCAACCGCGAGCGCAATCATATTTTGATTGATTTGCGCCACCGCGATGAGGTGCTGGACTCGTACATGAAACGGGTGAGCGACCGCGAAATAGAGGGTTACCGCATTTCAAAAGCATGGGCAGAAGAGCAGCACGTTTATTTCGTGGCGCGATTCTCAAAGCCGTTTTTCAACTCCAAAATCCTCGACATGAGCAAAAACCCGCGCGAGGCCGACCCTTCCGTCACGAGCAAGGCTATTGTCGGGTTGATAGATTTTCACAGTGATACTCAGCCACTTGTAGTCACACTCGGCATTTCCGGTACGAGTATTGAAGGCGCGCGAAAGAATTTGGAGGCCGAGTGCGCCCATTTTGATTTTGAAAAAATAAAAACCGAAACGCAGGCGAAATGGCAGCGCCAACTCTCCAAAATCGAAGTAGAAGGCGGCACCGACGACCAAAAAACGATTTTTTACACGGCGCTTTACCACACGATGATTGCGCCAAATATTTGGAACGACGTGGACGGGCAGTACCGCGGACGCGACAACAAAATCCACAACTCCTCCCCAATGGGGGGAGGCCAAGAGGGGGTTGGCCACGATGTTTACACGGTTTTTTCGCTGTGGGACACTTACCGCGCTTTGAACCCTTTACACACGATTTTGGAGCCGAAACGAACGAACGATTTTGTCCAAACATTTTTGCGGCAATACGAGCAGGGCGGATTGCTGCCGATTTGGGAATTGGCGGCCAACGAAACGGATTGTATGATTGGTAACCACGCCATCCCGGTCATCGTGGATGCTTACGCCAAAGGCATCCGCGACTTCGACGCGAATCTCGCGCTGGAGGCCATGCTCAAAAGCGCCAACCAAGGCCGCTACGGCATGCAATGGTATCGAAAATTGGGCTACGTCCCTGCCGACAAAGAGCCGGAATCGGTGTCGAAAACGCTGGAATATGCTTACGACGATTGGTGCATTTCATTGATGGCCAGCCACTTGGGTAGGAAGGATGTCCAAGAAGAATTTACGCAGCGGTCAAATTATTTTATGAACATCTTCGACCCGCAGACCAAGTTTTTCCGCGCCAAAAACAACGCTACTTGGTATGAACCCTTCGACCCTTTCGAGGTGAATTTCAATTACACAGAGGCCAATGCATGGCAATATTCACTCTCCGCGCCGCAAACTTTGAACAGCCTGCGCATGATTTATGAAGGCGGTTTTTGCAAAAGATTGGACAGCCTTTTTTCCGCCCAAGCAAAAACCAGTGGCCGCAATCAGGCCGACATCACGGGCCTTATCGGCCAATATGTGCATGGCAACGAGCCAAGCCACCACATTGCTTACCTCTACCACCAGTGTCTTCGACCTTGGGAGACGCAGCGCCGTGTCCGCCAGATTATGGACGAAATGTACTCTAACCGACCCGACGGCTTGAGCGGTAATGAAGATTGCGGCCAAATGTCGGCTTGGTTTGTGTTGTCGGCCATGGGTTTTTACCCCGTCACGCCGGGCGTACCCGATTACACGCTCGGCACTCCATTGTTTGAGCGAACTACAATTCATTTAGACAATGGGAAAAAGTTTGTTGTGGCCGCGTCAAGTGTTTCAAAAACAAGGTTTTATGTGGAAAAAGCCGAACTTGACCAACCCGATGTTTCGGTTTCTTTGTTCGGGCTGCTCCCTCATGATGCTATTGTTCGGGGCGGAACACTCACATTCAACATGAGCGACAAACCACCCGCCAAAATGGGCGGCGGCAGCGGCGGCTACGTTTGGCCTATCGTGCCGACACCGTTTGTTGCCAAAGGCACGCGCAGTTTCCGGGGTGAACAAATGGTCGAACTCGGATGCCTCGATCCCAAAGCGACAATTACTTACACGCTCGATTCGGACAAGGCAACATCCCAACAATCAGTGGTTTACACGCGCCCAATCAGCGTCAAAGGCTCTGGCAGAATAGTTTTCATGGCGGAAAAAGGAGAACGGTACAGCAAGTTGGACACTTTCTTTTTCACCGAAATCCGCTCCGACATCAGCCTCCACCGCTACAATACCCGCTACTCGCCGCAATACACGGCGCGTGGCGACAACGGCCTCATAGATGGCATCCGAGGCGGCGTGGATTTCCGCACAGGCGACTGGCAAGGTTTCGAGGGTGTGAACCTCGACCTCGTGATTGACTTGAGCAAAAGCCAGACAATCAACAAGATAACTGCCGGATTCAAGCAGGACGAAAACGCCTGGATATTTTTCCCGCAAAAAATGCAGGTAGAAATTTCGGACGACGGACAAAATTTTATCCCCGCCGGAGAAGTTGTTTGCGAGATGCCACCGACCGAAAAGGGTGTTTTGCAAAAAGATTTTGTGGTTGATTTGAAAGGGAAAAAAGCGCGTTATGTGCGCGTGGTGGGTGTTTCGCTCGGCCAATGCCCCGAATGGCACAAAGGCGCGGGGTATCCGTGCTGGGTGTTTGCGGACGAGATTTTGGTGGAATAAATCAACCCATGCTACCGCCCGGAGTTGGAGGATAGGTTTTGTAAAAACTTCCGTTTCTTCGCATTGCCATATTTTAAAAATATCGCCAGTTATCCGAAGACTTGCTCTCATATTGCCCCTCTTCCTTTTGGCTTTCAGCACGTTGTGTGGCCAGCCCATGGATTTCCCCGGACACAACACGTTCGAGGCGGACAACCTTTTAGACCGCGCCCGACAAGCGGGCAGTGACGCAGAGCGAGAAAATTTTGCCAAACAAAGCCTCGACATAGCCAGCCAATTGACCTACAACGACGGCATCATCCGGGCTTCCATTTTGCTGGGCGAAATTTGCACCCGCACCGGCAAAACCGAAGAGGCGCTCCAATACTACTTGCAGGCCGAAGCCAAAATCAACGCCACTGGCGGCGGCGGCTCTGCCCTCACCACCGTTTACCGGGCATTGGGCGATATTTTCTACAAAGACAAACTCTACAACCACGCTCGCCACTACTACATCGAAGTTTTGAGCCGCAATCCGCAGGATTTCGAGACGATGGAAAAAATAGCCGATGCGAGTTTGTTCGAGATGCAGTTCGATAGTGCGGAGTTTTACTATAAAAACCTGATTGTCAAGTTTAAAAACGAGGGCAACAACCCGCGCTTGGTGCATATTTACCAAAAACTCGCCAACGCCTACGACCAGCGCGGCACCGAGACCGGCAAGAGTATTTATTACTACACGGCCATCGAACGCATCATAGAGACGTACGGCACGGCGCAGGAAAAATCGCTGCTTTACAACAATCTCGGTCGCCAATACGCCCGCGACGGGGATTACCCCAAAGCACTCGAATATTTCCGAAAAGCAGAGTTGCAGTGCATCTATATCCCCTGCGACTACCCCGAAGTAATGTACGCCAACCTCGGCGTGGCGCTCCACAACACCGGCGACACCCGGCGCGGCATGGAGTATCTGCTCCAAGCCCGCGACATCATCTCCAAACGCCAAGACTGGATTTCGCTCGCCAGCCTCGAGCACCTCATCGCGGGGGTGTATTACAACAGCAACGATTTCTACAACGCGCTGACACACAACGAAACAGCCATTCAATATGCCAAACAGACCAAGCAGCGCCAAGTGCTGGCCGATGCCTACGAGACGGCTGCCAAAGTCTATCACGAGCTCTACGATTTTGAAAAAGCCTTCGACTACTATCGCAATTACCTGACCGTGCTCGACTCGATCCGCATAGAAGAGCAGGGCCGCCAACATCGGATAGACCAGCAGCGCAGCTTGCTCGCCGCCGCCGAAGCGCAAATCAAACTGCTCATCAGCCGCCAAAACATAAAAGACCTCGAAAACATACGACTGCAAAACGAACGCGAACGCGAAAGACTGCTCAACGAAAATCTTACGCTCGAAATAGACAGGAGGAAAGACGAACTTCTTTTGTTGCAAAAACAAAAAGAGGTAGAAGAGGGTGTACTGCGCGAAAAAGCCCTCCAAGCCCTCAAAGCCGAACAGGAACTTCGACAACGCCTCAACACAGAGCAGCAGAACAATATCATCGCCGAACTGCGCCGACAGGAAACCATCGAAAAAACAGCTCGCCTCAACGACAGCATCAACCGGGCGAGGGAACTGGAGCGCGTGCAGCGCGAGCAAGAATATCAGGAACAAAAACAGACCAACTTCCGCCAATTTGCCTACGGCATCGGCTCCATGTTGTTCGTCATTTTGGGGCTATTGGGCGCCAGTTGGTTGTTTGCCCGCCGTGCCAACCGGCGGCTGAACGAGCAGAACCGCAAAATACAGGCACAGAACAAAGAAATCGAAGCCGAGCGCGGCAAAAGCGACCAATTGCTGCTCAACATATTGCCCGATGAAGTAGCCCGCGAACTCAAAACCCACGGCTACGCTACGCCCCGGCACTACGAATCAGCCACGGTGCTTTTCACCGATTTTGTCAATTTCACCCGCCTTTCGGCCCAACTTTCGCCCGATGAATTGATTGAGGAATTGGACGAGTGTTTTTTGGCTTTTGATGAAATCTGCGACAAACACGGCCTCGAAAAAATAAAAACCATCGGCGATGCTTACATGTGCGCCGGTGGCTTGCCCGTGCCCAATGGCACCCACCCCCAAGATGCCGTGCGCGCCGCGCTCGAAATGACGGCTTGGCTCGAACACCGCAACCGCGAAGATGCCCGCGCCATCTTCCGCGAAATGCGTATCGGCATCCACACCGGCCCCGTGGTGGCGGGCGTGATTGGCAAAAACAAATTCGCCTACGACATCTGGGGCGATGCCGTCAACCTCGCCGCCCGCCTCGAAGAGCACGGCGAACCTGCCCGCATCAACGTCTCCAAAGCCACCGCCGAGGCCGTGAAACACCTGTTCAAAGTCACGCCGCGCGGAAAAAAAGAGGTGTACAACAAGGGGTTGGTGGAAATGTATTTTGTAGAAAAATGAAACGCTCGCCCACCATACTTGCCGAAAAGCTTAGCCTGATGGACCTCTTCAGTTCCGTCCCGTTGTCCATTTTAGAACAACTCGCCGAACAATGTGCCATAGAAGAATTCTCCACCAACGCCGTTGTTTTTCATAAAAACGAGCCGGGACGCTCCCTCTATCTCATCCTCGCCGGTTCGGTGAAAGTCCACGATGGAGATTACACGGTGGCGCAAATGCCGGAAGGCAGCTGTTTCGGCGAACTTGCCCTGCTCGACGACGGCCCGCGCTCCATGTCGGTCACGGCCACCGAACCCACCACGCTCGCCGTTATCGAGCGCGACGTGCTTTTTGCGGTTTTTAGAAACGAACCCGATGTCACCCGCAAAATCGTGGGCAACCTCACCCAGCGCCTCCGCCACCAAACCGACCGGCTGTTGGAACAACACCGCCGCCGCGAAGAAGAACTCACCCGCCTCGTGGACGAGCGCACCGCCGAACTCATGCGGCAAAAAGAAGAGGCCGAGCGCCTCCACGCCAAAGCCGAAGCCGAAAAACAAGAGGCTGAATATCAACGACAACGCGCCGAACAAAGCGAACAATTCGAGCAACAATTTTTGGCCAACATGAGCCACGAAATCCGAACGCCGATGAACGCCGTGCTGGGCATGACCAACATCCTGCTCCAGAAAAATCCGCGCGACGACCAACGCAAATACTTGGACAGCATCCGCCATTCGTCCGAAGCGTTGTTGGTCATACTCAACGACATCCTCGACATTTCCAAAATAGAGGCAGGCCGCATGGAATTGGAACACACCGATTTCAGCGTGGCGCAAATCGTGGAGCAGGTGGTCAATACCCTCCGTTTTCGAGCGGAAGAAAAAAGGTTGAGGTTCAATGCCGATTGCGACCTGGCCATACCGTCCGTGCTTATCGGCGACCCGGTTCGTTTGCAACAAATACTCCTCAACTTGGCCGGAAACGCCGTCAAATTTACCGAAACCGGCAGCGTCCACCTCTCCGTCCGCTTATCGGAAAAGAAGGGAAATATTTGTTGTTTGCATTTCGAGGTGCGCGACACCGGCATCGGCATGACGGCAGAACAGGTCACTGCCGTGTTCGAGCGTTTCCGCCAAGCTGCTGGCGACACCACCCGGCGCTACGGCGGCACTGGCTTGGGATTGTCCATTTCAAAACAACTCGTAGAATTGTTTGGCGGCAGCATCCAAGTGCAAAGCACACTTGGCGAAGGTTCCGTGTTCAGTTTTGACATTGATTTGGAAATCAGCGCGAACCAAACCGTTTTGCCCAAACAAAATAACATCTCGCCCGCGCAGGCCGGCTCGCTCAAAGGGTTGCGTATCCTTGTGGCCGAAGACAACCCCTACAACCGCATCGTGGCTGTGGAAACATTGGAACTGATGCTATCCGACATCAAGGTCAGCACCGCCGAAAACGGGCAGGAGGCCGTGCGAATGGTGGAAGCCAACGACTACGACCTCGTGCTCATGGATGTGGCGATGCCCGTGATGGATGGCCTTGAAGCCACGCGGCGCATCCGCGCATTGCCCGCTCCGAAAAACGCAATCCCTGTCGTCGCCTTCACCGCATCGGTCATCCAATCCGAAATTCAGAAATGCGAAACAGCGGGCATGAACGGCTATGTGCCCAAACCGTTCAAAGAGAGCGAGTTGCTGGAAGCGATGCACAAGGTTGTTGGGAGACATTCGTCCGACGAATTGAAGTCGTCGGACGACTACGCGCCAGCCGTTTCATTACGGTCAGGCAACCTTGATTCATCTGCCCGCAGCGACGGCATCAACTTTCCGAAAGTTTTTCAACTTTCGGAAAGTTCGTCGCCAGCCTCACTGGAATTCCTCGAACAACTCACTGGCGGCAACCAAGCCCGCATCCAAAAATACCTCGGCCTCTACCTCGAATCAGCCCAAACGAGCCTTCCAAAAATCGAAGCCGCGCTGGCCGCCAACGATGGCGACGGGCTGCGCCGAGCGGTGCATACCTTGAAACCTCAATTCAAAATTGTTGGCCTTCCGACAGCGAGCATTTTAGCAGAGCATATTGAAAAACAACTGCTGAATGGCACACCGCCACGTAGCCTTTCCGAAGAGACCGCCCGGTTGATGGCAGAGATTGGGGAGTCTGTGGGGGTTTTTGAAAAATATCTTGGGCGATAGGCCACATTTTCGCCCGATTTTGGAATCCAGCCCCCTCAGAAACTTTCCATTCCGACAGTATTTTTAAGACGCGCCGATGTTTGCCTTGCCAGTGCTGCGTACAAATTAGCACGCCCGAAAGCGGATGCGCGTTCACCTAATTTTTGCAGGGAGGAAAATTCTGCGTTTTCAAATAGCCGTTTCAACGACTTAAAACTGACCGGGTACGGCACCCAATGTGACACCGGTGTATCAGTGTCATATTCTACAATGAGAAAATGGCCGCCGGGTTTCAAACAAGAGGACAACCTTTTGAGCAATAACATTTTATCCCGCACATAATGCAGCGAATTGCCCATCAGGATTCCATCCAAATGTTGAAAAGGCAACCCCTCAGCAACGAAATCCAATTGCAATGGCAGCACTTGGATGTCCTCAGGTTGTAACCGCATATCGAGCCGAACAGGCTCTTTGTCCACCGCGAACACGGTGCTGCCGGGTTGCAGCAGCTGCGCTAACGCGAACGTAAACAAACCGGAACCGCAGCCCAAGTCAGCCCATTCGGTGCTGTTTTTTGTTGAGAAATGCTCGTTTTGTATGAGGGAAATGGCTTCTGAAAGTTCCATAATTATATTTTGTCAAAGTGTGGGTGTTTACGGTATTGCCCTTTTCGGTGCGCGTCGTAACTGTCGCCATTAAAACATTTCCATTGGATATTGTTGAAGCCGCACCTGCGGCTGGCCTATATTTGGCGTTGTTTCATAAAAAAATTGTTGCAACATGCTGCTCAAATTGCTCTCCGTCGCCGCGCTCGCTGCCATCGCCACTGGTGTAGTTTTGTTCCCCCAAACCGACAATCCGACATTGGTTCTTCCTCATCAGGCAGTCGCCGAATCCACCCACCCCGACAACCCCGAAGAACTCGGCCAAGTCAACTGGCTGCGCGACCTCGCCACCGGCAAAGCTGAAGCAGAAAAAACCGGGAAGCCCATCCTCATTCTTTTTCAGGAAGTGCCGGGCTGTTCCAACTGCACTCGCTACGGCAATTCCACGCTCTCGCACCCGCTCATCGTGGAGGCCATCGAGACGTATTTTGTACCGGTGTGCATTTACAACAACAAAGGCGGCCAAGACGCGGAGGCACTCAAAACTTTCGGCGAACCGGCTTGGAACAACCCGGTGGTGCGCATCGTTCGCGCTGATTACAAAGATGTTGTGTTGCGAATGCCCGACTTCAACTCCTCTTGCCAACTCGTGAACGGAATGCGCCGGGCGCTCGATTTGAGCGGGGCCATTGTGCCGCGTTACCTCGAATTGCTGGAAGAAGAACTCGCTGCCCGCGAGGCTGGATTGCAGACCGCCACTTTTTCGATGTACTGTTTTTGGAGCGGTGAAGGCACATTTGGCGAAATCGCGGGCGTGGTAGAAACCGAGCCGGGATTTCAGGATGGCAAAGAAGTCGTGCAGGTGCAGTTCAACCCTGCTGCGGTGAAAAAGGCCGATTTGGAAAAACTGACCCAACCCAAAAACATCTCCGCCTGCTCAAAAAACGACGGCTTCCGCAGCGACCGCGAGCCGAAATACTACCTCTCACAAACTGATTACAAATTCGTGCCGATGACCTCGTTGCAAGCTTGCCGCGCCAATAGTTTGGTAGGAAAAAGCCAGTCGCCTGACGAATTGCTGTCGCCGCGACAGTTGGCTTTGTTGAAAAAAATCAAAGAAAACCCAAAAAAGAAGTGGGCAAATATGATTGGCCGGAAAGATTTTGCAAAAGCATGGCATGAGGTGAATGGCTGATGAGTTTCGATTGGCAAACTGTGATTTGTGACTATTTTTCGCCCTGAAAATTTTCTCACGTTCACACGTCTCTCGCACATGAAGACAATCAAAGGTCCTGCTATCTTCCTCGCCCAATTCATGGGCGACAAAGCCCCGTTCAACTCCCTCGAATCCATTTGCCGTTGGGCAGCATCGCTCGGCTACATCGGGGTGCAAATCCCCACTTGGGACAGCCGCCTCATTGACCTCGAAAAAGCCGCCGAATCCAAAACCTATTGCGACGACCTCAAAGGCCGCGTGGAAGCCTGCGGCGTACAAATCACCGAACTCAGCACCCACCTGCAAGGCCAACTCGTAGCCGTGAACCCGGCTTACGACCTCATGTTCGACGCTTTCGCGCCCGCGCACCTGCACGGCAACCCAAAAGGCCGCACCGAATGGGCCATCCAAACCGTGAAAAATGCCGCCAAAGCCAGCCGCAACCTCGGCCTCGATGTTCACGTCACTTTCTCCGGCGCATTGATATGGCACACCTTCTATGCTTGGCCGCAACGCCCGGCGGGGTTGGTGGAATTGGCGTTCAAAGAATTGGCTGCTCGCTGGGTACCTATCCTCAACGTGTTCGACGAGTGCGGCGTTGACCTGTGCTACGAAGTCCATGCCGGCGAAGACCTCCACGACGGCATCTCCTTCGAGCGATTCCTCGAAGCCACCGGCAACCATCCGCGCTGCAATCTCCTCTACGACCCTTCCCATTTTATCCTCCAACAACTTGATTATCTGCAATATATTGACCATTACCACGAGCGCATCAAGATGTTCCACGTCAAAGATGCCGAGTTCAACCCTACTGGCAAAAGCGGCGTGTACGGCGGCTACCAAGGTTGGCTCGACCGCCCCGGGCGCTTCCGTTCGCTCGGCGACGGGCAGGTAGATTTTGTTTCCATTTTCTCCAAACTCGCCCAATATGGCTACGACGGCTGGGCCGTGCTGGAGTGGGAATGTTGCATCAAAGACTCCGAGCAGGGCGCCCTCGAAGGTGCGCCGTTCATCGCCGACCACATCATCAAAGTCACCGAGCGAGCCTTCGACGACTTCGCGGGCGCGGCGGTGGACGAGGCTTTGTTGAAGAAAATCATCGGCCTGTAACGCCAACTTTCAGTTGGCGATGTCGGTAGAAAAACAACCTCCCGGCTTTTGTTCGCGTCATGGCGATTGAGATGTCTTCACTTTTGTCATTCTGTCGGAATCTGTCCACTCTACGGCGAGTTACCACACGGTTTGCCCCTCGTAGAGTGGACAGATTCCGATTTTATCGGGATGACCAAAAAAAGCAAGGGAGAGTCGTATTTCTTTTATCTCCCTTTCTCCTTTTCCCCTCCTCCCTTCTCCTTTCCCAAACCGCCCTCCACCTCCACATTTCGCCCGCCGAACACGCCGTTTTTTTTGAAGAAATAAAAGACTTTCGCCAAAAACCTATTGAAAAACAAGCTGGGGTCGCCGAATTTGAATTGCCAGATTCTGCGGCACTCGCCCCTTTTTGCCGCGACTTGCTCCAACATTTCCGCCAAAAATCCTACCTCACCGCCTCCATTGACAGCCTCATTTCCCATCCCCCATCCCCAACGGCCAATTTCCACCTTGGCCCCCAAATGCGCTGGCTCCGGCTCCGCCCCGCGAACACCGACGACGACGATTGGATCCGTGCTGCCGGATTCAGGGAAAAATTATTTACCGAAAAACCCCTGCGCTACGACGCGCTGCTGACGCTCGAACAAGCCGTGTTAGAGCAGGCCGAAAACAACGGCTATCCTTTTGCCCAAATATGGCTCGACAGCATCGAAATGCAACCTGACGGCGGCGTGTCGGCGGTGCTCCAAATCGAACGCGGGCGTTTTTTTACTTTCAAACAATTGAAAATCAACGGCGACTTGAAACTGCCGGCGGCATTTCTGCCCAATTACTTGGGACTGAAACCCGGCAACCCATACAGCCGCACACAAGTGTTGCGCCTGCGCGAACAGTTGCGAACCCTGTTGTTTGTGGAAATGACCGGCAGCCCCACAGTGACGTTTTCCGGCAGCCCCGCCCGCCCCGACACAAGCGGACAGATGGGCGGAGAGGCGACCGTGAATTTGTTTTTGCAGAAAAAACGCGCCAGCCGCTTCGATTTCATCATCGGCCTGCTCCCCCAAACGGGCGACGAGCAGAAACTGCTCCTCACCGGCTCGCTCAGTGCCGCGTTTCAAAATGCGCTGAATCTCGGTGAGCGGTTCGCCGTAGAGTTCGAGCGGCTGCGCCCCGAGACGCAAAAATTGGACGTACAGACGAGTGTGCCATACATTTTTGGCTCGTCGTTCGGCGCGGAGGGGCGGCTCAATATTTTCCGCCGCGACAGCACTTGGGTGGATGCGCAGGGCGATGTGGGCGTGTCGTATTTGTTCACTGGCGGCGATTACGTCAAGATTCTATGGGAAAACAAAAGTTCGTCGTTGCAAAAAGTGGACACACTTACGGTACTCAATACGCGCCGTCTGCCGCCCAATCTCGACCTGCGGCAAAATGGGTTTGGCCTCGAGGCTGGCCTCAACAGGCTCGATTATCGCTTCAATCCGCGCCAGGGTTGGGCGGTGCAACTGAAAGCGGTGGCGGGGTTCAACACGGTGCGGCGCAACAGCCAAATCGAGAACTTGCGCGACCCGGACGAGCCAGATTTCAGTTACGCCAGTTTGTACGATTCGGTGGCTGGGCGCGAGGCGCGGTTTCGATTGGAGAGCAAAACAGAATTGTTCATTCCCTTTTTTCAGCGCACGACGCTAAAATTGGGTGTGCGGGCGGGCGGCATTTTTTCCGAAAAACCTGTTTTCAACAACGAGCAATACCGCCTCGGCGGCAACAAACTTTTGCGCGGGTTCGATGAGGAAAGTCTGTTTGCCACGCGCTTTGTGGTGACGACGGCGGAACTTCGGCTGCTCATCGGGCTGAATTCTTACCTCGCGGCGTTTGCGGACTACGGCTATGTGGAAAATGTGACTTCCCGGACGCGCGTGTTTCTGCGGCCATTCGGGATGGGGGCGGGGCTAAATTTTGAGACGCAGGCTGGCATTTTTGGCATCAACCTCGCGGTCGGTCGGCGCGATGCTGGGCAGGC
>CAYZVM010000078.1:23049-24229 GCA_964481485.1 uncultured Saprospiraceae bacterium
ATTTCGCCCACCCATGTGCCGGCATAGGTGCCAGCGCGGTCGTTGGCCTGCGATTGGGCAGCAGCTTCCGGGTCGAAACGGACGCGCTCGCGGACAAATTTTGGAATAAAATCCGGCTCGAAAGCAGCCGTGCGGAAGAGGACACGCGCGCCCGGCGCGGCATTGTTGAAAATCAACTGCCACTCCTCGGCGATGGCCCCGCGCATCCGCGTCGCCAGCCAGTCTTGGTGGTCGAGCAGCACAAAATGCGTGTATTGCCCGGGGTTGTTTCTCAAAAAATCGGTGAGCGTCCCGGTGTAAGTATTTATCCGTTCGCTATTGTTGCGCAGGGTGTCGAAATGTTCTTTGTGCAAATAATTCGGGCAGCAATCGGGGGTGTAATGGCCGAAAAAGTACAATTTCCAAAAATAGTTGTCGGTCAGCGGCAACTCGGTGAACACATGGCGCAGGCATTGGCGGATGTAGCCCACCAGCCCATCGGGGAAAAAGATGCCCGCCAAATGTTGCTGGCTTTTCGGCACACCGAGCATGCTCTGCACAAAATGTTGCTGCACCAGCCACTGCACAAAACGGTTGAGGAAAAGCGGTTCAAATTTTTCGTAATAAATCGTTTGCTCGGCCAGGCTCTGCGCGTTGAGCAAACGGCGGGCGATGCGGGCCGCTTCCGGGCGGGTTTGGAGCCATTGGCGGAGAATCCAAGCCACCGTGCCGCTGCCACCGTGCCAGTAAAACGACCGGCGCAATCCCCGCCCATTGAAGTAGCGCAGGTTGCGCTCCCAAAAAAACACCGAATATGGTTCCGGCAGCCGTTGGCGCAGGGTATCGTAAAACACCGAGCGTGCATCGGGCGCCACACCTCTGCCAAAAAACTGAAACATGGTAGCGTGGTCGGTACCTTGCAGCATGGCGATTTTCAGGTGCAAGAGCGCATTTTGGCGCGGGTTCACGTCCACGCAGTTGACTTCGGCGGGATGGTCGAGCAGGTAGTCGAGCGCGTTGCAGCCAGCGCTGGTGAGCATCACCACGCGGCTCTTTTCATTCATTTTCAACAAATTGCGGTCGCAACGCGGGTCTTCCCAGCAAGCGTTATAGACGAGACTGTTGCCGTGAATCTGGCGAAAAACATTCTCATTGATGTTATGTGCGATACCCATTGTGCAAGAACGGTGAGGGTGTGTAA
>CAYZVM010000079.1:0-22975 GCA_964481485.1 uncultured Saprospiraceae bacterium
TCAAAGAGAGCACTTTCACGGCACTACTGATTTCAAATTCGGCGATGGCTTTGCCTGAAAATACCGATTTTTTCACGCGGAGGCTGCTGCCGTTCACGGTCGGAAGGCTGTTGACACCCGACACCAAGCCGGCGTCCAGCCGAACAGCGAGGCGGCCTGCTACCGATTTGCCCGTGGATGTGTGGCTGAGGATGACGACCGATGCGCTGTTCGATTTTACCACATCGGCGATGGCAGCGGCATAAACTTGGCTGTCAAAATTGTTCAACGCAGCATCGGCCACATTGAGGATGCGGCTCGCGCCGTAACGACCGAGCTCGCCAGCATCTTTGACCGTGCCGAGCGTGAGGGCGACACAAGATGTGCCGAGCAAATCGGCTACTTTTTTTCCGTAGGTCACGGCTTCAAAAGCCGCTTTTTTGAGGTTGCCACGAGGGCTTTCTGCGAATACGAGTACCATTATGTGAGAGAGTGAGAGGCGTGAGAAAGTGAGAGATATGCGAGAGACAGATGAAAGGCCTCAAATGACTTTGGCTTCTTCGTGCAACAGGCGCACTAATTCTTCCATATTCTCCGGGTCAACAAGTTTCACCCCGGCTTTGGCGGGCGGCAGGGTGAATTTCACGGCTTTGGCGGCATCGTCAAACGCGACGGGCTGCACTTCTTTGAGCGGTTTGGTGCGGGCCGACATGATGCCGCGCATATTGGGTATGCGTTGTTCGGCCATGCCTTTGGCGGCACTGACCACGAATGGAATGTCCACTTCCAGCACCTCTACCCCACCCTCTATGTCGCGCTCGAGCGCGGCGGAGTTGCCGTTCAAGTCCAATTTGGAGGCGTAGGAAATATATGGCAAATCAAGGTGCTCGGCCACCATAGCCCCGACCTCTGAGCCATTGTAGTCAATGGTTTCTTTGCCAAAAAAGATGATGTCGAAGTTTTCGTTGCGGGCATATTCGGCCACTTGCTTGGCCACAAAGGCCGCGCTTTTAGGCTCTGCGTTGATGCGAACAGCCTCGTCGGCACCGATGGCGAGGGCTTTGCGGATGGTGGTTTCGTTGGCCGCCGGGCCGACGTTGAGGGCGACCACCGTGCCGCCGAGTGTTTCGCGGAGCTCGCAGGCACGCACGAGGGCATACCATTCGTCGTAGGGGTTCATGATAAATTGCACACCAGCGGCGTTGAACTCCGTGCCATCGGTATTGAAGGAGACTTTTGCGGTGGTGTCCGGTGTTTGGCTAATGCAAACTAAAAATTTCATAAAAAATCGGGTTTAAACGGTTGCAGGTTCGTGGGTGGTGGCATCTTGCAAGTTCAAGGAATCCAACCAGTTCGACCAATTGCCATTACTTTTGCGGCGGGCAAAGGTAAAAAGCCTCTCTTGCTCAAAAAAACTTCCCGCGAAGTTTCGCCCGCTAAAAACAACCAACTGGCCACATCGTTCGTCAACATTTGAAAATGAGCCCACGACTTAAATATTTGCTGCAATTGTCAGAAACCTCGCCGGTGGATTTGTTCGTGCTGTTTGCCATAGCGAAGGAATATGAAGGTGCTGGCGATTTGGCCAAAGCATTGGAATCCTACGAAAAACTCCACGCAACTGATGCCGCCTACGTCGGCCTTTATTACCATTTGGGAAAACTCCACGAGCGGTTGCAAGCATTTGAAAAAGCAATTAGCACCTATAAACAGGGCATCGAAATCGCCCGAAAAGCGAGTGATTTTCACGCAATGAGCGAACTGCAAGGGGCGCTGTTAAATTTAGAAGACCCGGAAGAATGAAGAAGGTTTTGAAAATATTGGGACTCTCCGCTTTGCTCTTTTGCTTAGCCGCGAAAGACTCAGGTTGTAGCCGCAAGAACATGAGCCGCCCAGCCTCTCCGGCCACAGAGATTCGCCCTGTTGATTTTTTGATGGAACATCTCAAAAGCCGCGACGTGTCGGGGGTGCGCACATTGGCGGCGCGGGCGGTTATTTTCGCCGAAGGCGAGGGGCAGTCGGTCTCGGCAAACGCTAATATCATCTGGATTCGGGACAGTGTGCTGTGGCTCAACGTGAAAAAACTCGGCATCGAGGCGGCGCGGGCGCTGGTGACAAAAGATTCTGTGTATCTCATCAACCGGCTGGACAAAACATACGCCATTCGAGGGCTGGGGTCCGTGCAACGGCAATACAGTTTGCCCGACGGGTTCCCTCTGCTGCAAGCGTCATTATTGGCTTCGGCATGGTTTTTTCCAGATATAAGTCTGCAATCCGACATTAAAGACGACTTGCACCGGCTAAGCGGCTCCAACGGGAGCATGGCTGCGGACTACCGGCTCGAAGAAGGTTCTTTTGATTTGAGAAGCGCGACTTTTGTGCAACAACGCGACGCGCGTTCGGTGACGCTCGGCTTCGGCGGGTACAAAAAACTGTCTGGCGTCGGCCTGTTCCCGTATCTTCGCAGCATAGAGGCGTACAGCCCGGAGACGGGTGCGCTGCGGCTCGAATTCGAACTTTCAGACGTGGAAATCAATACCCCTAAAAATTACAAGTTTGAAATACCCGAACACTATGAGAGAATTGAATGACACAAAATATACGACTGCCAATTGGCGAGGGCGGCTTTTCAGTTTCCCCAATTTTCGAAACGTGGGGATCTGGGGGCATTGGTTGCCTAAAATCGGTGTTGCTCTTGTCGTTTCCCTGCTGCTTTTCCCCTTGTCGGCATTTTCCCAAAGTAAAAAAGAACTTGAGGCGCGGCGCAAAAAACTGCTTCGCGACATCGAAGTGACGGGCGGGCTTTTGAAAAAAACGACCAAGACAAAAGAGGCCACTTATGACCGTTATGTGGCCTTGCAAAACCAAATAGAACGGCGAGAAAAACTGATACGAAACATTGAAGATGAAGTAGTTGCCGCCGAAAAAGGCATCGAGCGCAACGCCGTCGTGATAACCGCACTGAACCGCGATGTCCAAAAAATGCAGGCCGAATATGGGCGCACGGTGCGCAGCGCATTCCGGCGCAAAATGGTGAGCAACCCGCTCCTCTATATCCTTTCCGCAGAGAGTCTCAACCAAGCATTCCGGCGCTGGCTTTTTTTGCGCAAATACGACGAATTCCGACGCAAACAAGCCGACGCGATAGCAGACACGCGGGATATGCTGACGAAAAAACTCGCTTCCCTCGAAGACACCCGCCGCGATAAGGAAAGCCTGCTCATCTCCCTCCGTGGCCAGAAAACCCTGCTCACCGTCGAAATGGCCGACAAAAACAACCTGCTCCAAACGCTCGCACAGGACGAAACACGGCTGAAATCCGATTTGCAGCGCAAGCAATCTGCCCACGAAGCACTGAACCGCGCTATCGAAAAGGTGATACAGGAAGAAGTGAGCAAAAGAGTGGCCGAATCCCGCCGTACCCGGCCCGCCCAACCTGCCGAACCACGAAAAAACACCGCCGACGCGCCATCAAAAAACTCGGAATCGGCTGCTGCAGTCGCAGTGGACAACGTTTCTCTTTCATTCAAAAGCAAACGCGGCCAACTGCCCTGGCCTGTGGACGATGGCTTTATCTCGCGCAATTATGGGCGGCAAAAGCACCCCACGCTGAAGAACATCGAAATCACGAACAACGGTGTTGACATTCGTACCGAAGAATCGGCCATCGTCCGCGCCGTCTCTGAAGGGCGCGTGGCCGGGGTGCAGTTTATTCCGGGACACGATTACACCGTCATCATCCAACATGGCGATTATTACACGGTGTATTCCAATTTGGGAGAGACGACCATCGGCAAAGGCGACCAAGTACGCGCCCGACAGGTGATTGGCCGGGTCAGCAACAACGCGATTACCGGCACCTCAGAACTGCATTTTGAAATCTGGAATCAAAAAGAGCGGATGAACCCTGCGGGGTGGATCCGGAAATGACTTGCCAATTTTTTTGAAAACCCCCTTCCTAAAACCAAAATTTGCCCTACACTTGGCCTCGAAAAAACGAAGCGCCAATGTCCACGACTTCCACACCGCCCCCTACCGAACGCGGCCTCATGCAGGTCATCCTTGCCTCGTCGGTAGGCACACTCATTGAGTGGTACGACTTTTATATTTACGGGGCGATGTCCACCATCATCGCGGGGCAGTTTTTCCCAAAAGAAAACCCGACGGCGGGTTTTTTGGCGACGCTGGCGACCTTCGCGGCGGGGTTCATCGTGCGGCCTTTTGGAGCACTCGTGTTCGGGAGGCTGGGCGATTTGATTGGCCGGAAATACACTTTTTTACTGACGCTCCTGCTCATGGGTGGCTCCACTTTTGCCATCGGTCTGATTCCGGGTTATGAGGAAATTGGGATGTGGGCGCCGTTTATCATTCTCTTGCTCAGACTGTTACAGGGGTTGGCGCTCGGCGGCGAATACGGCGGCGCAGCGACTTATGTGGCCGAACACGCCCCGGCTGGTCGGCGCGGCTATTTCACGGCTTATATCCAAACGACGGCGACGTTGGGCTTTTTCCTCTCGCTCGGCGTGATTTTGCTCGTGCGGAATGCTGTCGGCGCAGAAGCCTTCGATGATTGGGGCTGGCGGGTGCCCTTCCTCGTTTCCATTTTCTTGATTGGTATTTCGGTCTATATTCGGCTGCGCATGGCGGAGTCGCCGTTGTTTGCAAAAATCAAAAAGGAGGGGAAAATCTCGAAAAACCCCTTAAAGGAGTCTTTTGCCAAAAAAGACAATTTGAAAATGGTGCTGCTTGCGCTGTTTGGCGCGGTGATGGGGCAAGGCGTGGTGTGGTACACGGGGCAGTTTTATGCGCAAACTTTTATCGAACGGACACTCAGCGTGGAGTTTGAGCAAACGCGCTATTTGCTGTGCGTCGCTATTTTGGCGGCCACGCCGTTTTTTCTGGTATTCGGCACATGGTCGGACAAAATCGGGCGCAAACCCATCATGCTCGCCGGGATGCTGTTGGCGGTGCTGACGTACAGGCCGATATACAAGGCGATGCACGGGTTGACGGAGGTGGACACGACAAAAACAGCCCGCGTCGAATCCATCCATGTTTCTCCGTTGGCCAATGGCGATTCTCTGATTGTCAAAACGTTGTGGGAAACTAACTTCAATGGCACGGTCATAAAAACGGAAAAAAAGCAGACGGTTTTTTCAGATAAAACTTTGCAAGCCAAAACTGAAACAACCCGCACCACCTGGCTTTCTTCGTCGGCTTTTTGGATGATGACCTTCCTCGTTTTTCTGCAAATCCTTTACGTCACGATGGTGTACGGGCCGATTGCGGCGTTCCTCGTGGAGTTGTTCCCGACGCGAATCCGATACACTTCCATGTCGCTACCGTACCATATCGGCAACGGGATTTTTGGCGGCCTCACGCCTTACATCGCCACACGATTGGTGACGGAAAGCAAAAGTTTCAGCGCCGACGGCAATACTGACCCCTACTTCGGGCTTTGGTATCCGATTGCGATTGCGGCGGTTTGTTTTGTGATTGGTTTGCTTTATTTGCCGAGTAAAAATGACGAGGATGTGAGCGATTAACACAAATTTTTGTCATTCTGACGGAATCCGTCCACACTACGAGGGCGTACTAAGAGCGGACAGATTCCGTCAGAATGACAAAAAGTAAGAAGTCAAATTTTTGAAAATGAACAACCTAAAAAAAACAGCCGGTTTTCTCTGGATACTCCTCGCCATCGCGACGGTCGTCTTCATGCTCTACCGCGCCAACCTCGAAATTGGCCACGCCATTGCTTCCGGCAAAGCCGACGAAATTCTCAATCAGCGGATGTTCTGGTTTATCGTCATCCCGATTTTTACGCCGATAATGGCGGGGCTGGGGTTGTTCGGGTGGTATGCGTGGCGGGGGGAGTACGGTAAAAGTTGAGGGTAGCACCTAATTTTCCAACGTTGATTCACTGATTTTCCATGCGCCATCTACCTTGAGCATGGTGTTGGCATACTTGCCCGAAATGTCAATTTTATCGCCTTTGGCACTGACGCCCGTCACATGGTAAGTGCCGCTTGCCACATAGGCATGGAGGACATCTTTCCACGCCACGCTTTGCTGCGTAAGCACGAGGGTGGCATCGGTGCCTTTGAATTGGGCCTCCCAAAATGCCCCGATGGCTTCTGCGCCGGTGATGGTACTGCCGTCTTTGGCCACCCTTTTTGCGTCGGTGGTGTAGAAGGTTTTGAGGGTGGCGTGGTCTTCCTTGTTGTAGGCATCCTGAAACTGTTGGGCAAAGGCCGCCATTTCTTTGTCAACGTCCTGAGCGTACGATGCGGAGGTGAAAGCGGCGAACAAAAGAGCCGCGAAAAAGAAGTTGAGTTTGATTTGTTTTTTCATTGTTGTGGATTTTTTTACGAAAGATAGTATTAATCACTATCTGATTAGACGCACCTAAAATCAGAAGCACTTGCCCATTGTCATGGGTTTAATTCTTTTCAGCGCGTATTTCTTTTTTCACCTGAAAATCCGGATGCCCACATTGCCACATCACGAAGGCATACTGATCGGCGAAATTGGCAAAAGTGACTTCCCGGTCCTCGGTAAAATGCTCGCTCAAGTTATCTGAAATACGATGCCGTGTTTTTGCCGCCGTTTTTCACCCGGTTCAGGCGTTTTTGAAACTCCGCAGCGAGAGCATCTTCTTTTCGGGTATAGATTTCAGCCAGCGCCGTGAGTGTGTTCAGGTCATTGGCATCGAGGCTTTCCGCTTTTTGAAAGTTGGGAAGCGCCTGATCGAACAGTGCCATCATTTCCTGATACAACTCCCGGTATCTTTCCTGATCCGTAGGGAGAGTGGTCATTTCCTGTATTGACAAAGCCGCTTTATTGTAGAAAACCTGGCCGAGTTGATAGTGGACGTCAAATGATCCGGGATCTCTTCGGGCGGCTTCGGTATAGTTTTCCACAGCCAAATGGAAGTATTCCTGGGCTTTTTCGGTGTTTTGAGCCGCTCTTTCGCGTTGTTGCAGCTCGTCGTACACACGGCCGAGGTTGATGTACAGACTCACATTGTTGGGCTCCTTTTCGATGGCCATTGTCAAACTGCCGGTCAATTCGTCCAACCTGCCTTCTTTCATGTACTGGTTGATTTCGATAAAAAGCAACCCCGTATTGTCAGGGTATTTTCGGCGGCCTTCCGCCAAAAGGGCACGGGCGCCGGCGTCATCGCCCAGTTCCGTTTTGCACGTGACCATTGCTTCGTACACTTTTTCTTTCATCTCGTAGCCGCGCTGTGGAATGCCTTGAAAGGCACGCAGGGCTTCCATGTGTCTATTGGCGCGCATGGCGCAATAACCTGCAAAATAAATGCGATTGGCTAAGTCGTCATCAGGAAACATATCTATTTGGCCGTTAGCGACCAGGAGATCGTGGTTTTGCACGGCAGCCAACGAAGATTCATATGCCTTAAAATACTCCCCGGCTCCGAATTTGAGCGCACCGCTTACGATCAATTGGTTTAGCACGGTGGTCAGGCCTTTCAGCGCATCGTTTTTTTCAAATTCCTTCGTCGCGAGTTCCAGCGCTTTGACGTAGCATTTGTACGCTTCCAGGGCGTCGTTGTCGCCGGACAGTCTCGGCTCCGGGTTGTGCTGCTGTTGAGCCATATCCTCTATAAAGATGGCGGAGTAGATCTCCCCTTTTAATTGCCAGGCCCTTGCCAGCGCCTGGGCCTCGGGCGTTTGCAGGGCCTGGTCAATATTTTGTTTGGCTTCCTCCAATTTATGTTTATTGACCATGTCTATCAGGTAGTTGGTAAGAGCACGATTCGCGTTATTCACCAATTGGGCGCCATTTTCCTGGGCCCGGGCGATACCGAAGGTGAAAAGCAAGGCACCAGGGCAAAAAGTGATTTTTTCATTGTTGAATGAATTGGTGGTGATTAAAATTAGGGTACAATCTTATTTTTTAGCCGTTTCAAGGTCTGTCAATTTTTTTCTCGACCCTTCATTTTCCTTCATTGACAAGGCTTTTTTCAACTGAATCACCGCATTTGCCTGATCGCCTATGGCTATAAAATAATCGCCGTAAGAGTCATAGACATTGAAACTTTCGGGGTGATTGTCCACATTGAGTTTGAAAAGACGCTCCGCTGTTTTATACAATTTTCGGCTTAAAAAATCATAGCCCATGTAATTGATTTCCGCTTCATCGGGCATTATTTGATAGCCCATTTTTTGGGACAGCATGGCAAAATGGCTTCGATATTTATCAGCCAAAGCACCGGTGGAATCCGTAAAATCTTTCATGGAAAATTTCAAAGGAAAAAAATCAAAGAAAAAGCGCAAAGCATCGTATTCGGTAATGAGCGGCACGGAGCCGTGCGTATCATCAGGATAGTATTTACCGCGATATTGTAAGCCATTTTTTTTGTTTTTTTCCAATGCAGCTTGCAATGCCAATATGGAACGGATATGTTTCGAATCGACAGAAGTGTCTTTTTCTGCCTTTTTTATGTCCATGCCTTCCTCCAATGTATTGGCTATGCCCAGATACAGGGATTTTCCATCAAATTTCCTTCCTGCCAGGGCTTTTTCGGTTTGCTTCAGGAGTGTTTGTTTATCCCACCACATACTAGGGTCAATGCAAATATAGGCATTGAACAAATCGGTGTGGTGAACAAAAGTTTGCATCACCGCCAGGCCGCCGAAAGAGTGCCCAATGAACATTTTATAGGGCGCCGCAGGGTATTTTGCTACGATATGCGGCATCAATTCCTTTTCGATAAAAGCAATAAAGTTTTCGCCACCTCCAGATGTTTTAGCGGAAACACTGTCCATAAAAGGCAGGTCGGAATCAATATGGGTCGGCGTCAAGTCCCTCGTTCGGTCTGTGTTCGTAATGCCCACCACAATCATTTTGGGGCAAATGTTATTGCCACCCGTACTCAATTGTTGAATCATGCCCACGAGGGAGGAAAAATGTCCATCGCCATCCAATACATATACCACCGGATAGCGCTGTGTGCCTGCACCCTGGTCCGGGACATGAATCCAGACTTTTCTTTGTTCGCCCAATATGTTGGATTGGACGCTGTCAATGGTACCGATGACGATCTTGTTGTCCTGAGCATTTACGGCAAAAGCGCTTGCCATAAAAAGGAGCAAAAGGAGTCGTTGAAAAAAGGATGTTGATTGCATTTTTACAATTTATTGGTAAAAAATGGTTGCTTTAATTTGTCACCTGAAAATCCGGATGCCCGCATTGCCACATCAAAAAAGCATACTGGTCGGCGAAATTGGCGAAAGTGACTTCCCGGTCTTCGGTAAAATGCCCGTTTTCGTAGTTTACTTTCATCAATACGGGCTTGCCGGAGCTGGAGGCCTGTTGGACAGCGGCAGCAAATTTGCCCGGTTGCCATACCACCACCCGGGGGTCGGTCCAGCCGCCCACGCTCATCACCGCCGGGTATTTTACGCCTTTTTTGACGTGCTGCATACCGTCCATTTCGTACAAGGCTTTGCACTCTACGCTGTCTGTGACTGTACCAAATTCGGGAATATTGACAGGGCCATTCGATGAAAACTCCAGACGCATGGCATTGGAACAGCCCACGTTGTTTATGGCGGCAGCAAATAAATCGGGACGCTCGGTAATGGCTCTTGTAATTAAAATACCGCCTGCGCTGGTGCCTGTTCCGCCTAATTTTGAAGCCTGGGTGTAACCATTTGCAATGAGGTATTCGGCACAACTGATAAAGTCCTTCCAGGTATTGGGCTTGGTGGTTTTATAACCTGCTTTGTACCAATCTTCGCCTTTTTCGCCGCCGCCACGCACATGCGGTATGGCAATAACTGCACCTTTTACTGCCAATGAATTTAATTCCGCACTAAAATAAGGCGACATACCGTAGCCATAAGCGCCATAACTTTCCATCAAACAGACATTGGAGCCGTCTTTTTTAATGCCTTTTTTATAGATAATAGAAAGCGGTACCATCACGCCGTCATGCCCTTTTATTTCCACTTCTTCTACTACGAGGTCTTTGTATTCATCGGGATAAACCGGCGCCGGATAGAATGGGCTGGGTGAAAACTGGTCGGTTTCAGCATTGTAAATAAACACAGTAAAGGGCTTATTCCAGGAAGTAATACCCACGTAAAACTCATTGGTTTTAGTATCCATGCAGAAGGCATACGCCGAACCTGTAAAAGGCAATTTGACTTCGGTCATGGCTTCCGTGGTCAAATTGTACTTGTAAAAATGGGAGTTGATGCCATCGTTGTAACTGATTAACAGGTAATCTTTGCAACGGGTAAAGCGCTCCAGCACCATTGATTTTTCGGGTGCAATCACTTTCGCTTTCGACCAATCCGGGTTTTTTAAATCAACGGAAACAAGTTTATACTTTTTAGCGCCGTTATGTGTGATGGCGAACATCCTGTCGCCGACAATATCGCTGCTGCGAACCAATTTATCGGCGGGGGTACACAGTGTTTTCCATTGTATTTTTCCCGAATTGAATTGCGAAATGGGCGCATAATACATTTTCAATTCGTTTTGTACCGTTCCTTCGCCTGCAAAAATGTACTCTCTGGAATCCTTTAGTAAAAACGTATAAGGGTACACTTTTTCCTCTATTTTTAATTCGGGATAGGCTTCATTGCTGAAAAAATCTAGGTCGGTTTTTGGGTCGGCGCCCAAAGTATGCAATTTGGTTTTAGGATTTAAACGGGCGCCTGGGTCGGTATTATCCGCCGATTTTATCCACATATACGTAAATGCCTTGTTGTCGAATGTCCAACCGCCAATACCGGCGGTAGCGGGTATCACATCATGCAAAAACTGCTTAGTGTTGACATCCATGACCTGTATGGTCTGCACTTCCGCGCCATTTTCCGCGTAGCCGATGAGCAGTTTTTTGCCGTCGTAACTGGGCGAAATTTGCTGCACGGAGAGGGTTACTCCTTGTTGGAAAGTGAGCGGATCAAACAGCAATTGCTCCGGCGCGTCCATGTTTTCCCGGAAATAGACCTTGCTCACCTTTTCACCGGGCATTCTTTTTTGGTAAAATATCCTGCCCCCTTCTTTTATCGGGAAATAAATTTGAGGCGGTTGCAATTTGTCTAATTTCCGCCATTCGGCTATCAATTCGTCCCTGCCCGCGATGGTATTCATGGTGGCATTTGTCAAATCCGCCTGGGCTTTGAACCAGGCATTGACCTCCGGGTCTTTCATATCTTCGAGCCAGCGATAAGGGTCGGTGTAAGTGACGCCCCAATAGGTGTCTTGTGCATCTACCGTCTTGGTGGCAGGATATTGCCATTGGGCAAACAGGCTTGAACAGCCGATGATGCAAAGAAGGAAAAGGGTTGATTTTCTCATTTTATTGGTTTGAAATTGATGAAGAAGGGTGTGAATGATATAGTTGGCAAATGCCTTATGGCCTACCGCCGCTTCGCCAGCGTATCCACGCCTGCTGTTGGGCTGATGACGATGCCATTGCCCCGCACCTGTTTCAGGAATGCTGTGTCCTCATTGACGGCCTCCCCGATTTCGAGCGTGCCGTCGTTCCTGATTTGACCAAAGATGGTAAAGCCGTCGAAGCGGCCAGTTTCCCCGAGGATGGTGAGCCTTGCACCCTCACGTATGGCGAGCGTACTGCCACTTTCCATCAGCAGGGCGTCAATGGACGTCGAGGCAGATTTGATAATGGGGTAAAACTGCTTACCTGTCGGGATGATGACCTGCGTGAACTCGTCGGGCACACGGCCTCCGCTCCAGTTGGAGGGGCAGTTCCAGTCGGTGCTGCGGCCTGGTTTTCCGCCCTGCCAAGTGGTAGTGGTCTGTGCGGAAAGCGAAAAACTGAAACTAAGGACAAGGGTTATGACGATGGAAAAGGTTGATTTGCTCATTGTTGTGATGTTTGATTTGTGAAAAATGATGGTGCGCGATTTTTAAAACCACATAGTTCATTATCGGCTTTTGAAAACCCTTTGACCGCAATAATTGCAAAAAGCAGGAGCCTGCCAATTGGAATAGCCATTGTAGGGATAGCGGTTGTTGAGAGCGGCATTTTCGGAATTTACATGGTGATAGCGCGAGGGGCAGCTGCGATTTTCTGCCGCTTGCGCCGCGCGATATTCCGCCGCCCTGGCCCGTTGCTCCACGGTGCAACTGCCGCAAAAAACACTCACTCCCGCTACCAGCATCCATAGGGCTATAAAATGCTTGCCGCCATTCTTTTGTGGCTTGTTCAACTGGGCACATTCTTTCACTACATAGCATATCCAAACCAAGCCCATAAAAACAATGGCTCCTACTAATAGGAGCAAAAGCCCGTTGTATTCAAGTTGTCCGACAATGTCAGTCATCTCTGAACCTCCCAGGTTGAGGGTCTGTCCGGTGCCGGAAGCCGTATAATTCCCCTGTGCTTTTGCCGCAGCAGGGTTAAAAAACAGTGTGATCGGCAGCGCAACCAAGACTGGCATTACGCTTGCATTTTGCCTGGAACTGAACAAGATTTTCATGATATTTTGTTGATTTAGTTTCGTTTGATGAGACAAACTTGTGTCCGCTTGCAGGGAGCGGCGAGTATTTGAGAGTGAAGTTGTTCTCTGATGAAAGCGAAGCGGGATAATCTGGCGGCGAACCCGATGGAACAAAGGCGCTGGCCACCGACCGTTCAATCCTTTATTGCAGGATGAAGGAAGGAGGTAAGTGGGAGGCGGGAATTTTTAAAAAATAAAATGCCGATGAGGAAGACAGGCCCTCATCGGCATTTTATTTTAACGCTGGAAGGGTAAACCCTTCCAGCGTTAGTGGTCGTTATTTTATTCCACCAACACAAACCCCGCCCATTTAAACGCCTCGTCGTATTTGGCCCGCAATTCCGACTGGGTAGCCCGAAACGCCTCGGGCACGGACTTCTCGTCGGTCAGCCAGTGTTTGTAAAAAGTGCTCATAAACACCTGCGTCTGAAAATCGGGCACTTGCCACAGCGACATAATGAGATAGCGCGCGCCCGCTATTTTGAAAGCGCGTTGCAGGCCGTACACCCCTTCGTTGCCCACGAGGTCGCCGAGGCCTGTTTCGCAGGCGGAAAGCACGACGAGTTCGGTGTTGGAGAGGTTCATCTGGCTGATTTCATAAGCCGTCAGGATGCCGTCTTCCATATCAGGCCGGGCGGGTTTGCCTGTTTTCCATGCGTGGTTGCCACCTGCCATAACCAAACCGGAACGTATCATCGGGTTTTCCGACACTTTAAAGGTTTTTTCGTTTTCCACCTGCTTCCCTTTAGGGTCGGGAAAGAAAAAGCCGTGCGTGGCGACGTGCAGGATTCGTGGCGACGGGGCTGTTGTGCCAATGGTTTTGAACGATTCTTCGGTGGCCTCTGCGCCTTTTTTCACGGTAGTTGCAATGCCTTTGCCGTTCATTACTTCGGCTGCGGCGGTTATTTCCACTTCCGTCCAGCGGAGGTAGTTCCAGTTTTCGCCGCGCAGGGTGGAGTCGTTTTGGGCAAAATCGGAGCCGCGCCGGGCGGCCAGGTCGTCGGTTTTTGTATCTGTGTTGGCAGCCACCACAGGCGTGGCGTCGTATTGGATGCCGCCGTAGAGTTGGGCGGTAGCGTTTTGATTCGCCGCCAGAGCAGATGGCACGACCAACTGGCGGGTGCTGCCAAGCGTGGTCAGGCGATGTTTTTCGGCCAACGTTTTTCCGTCGGGCGTTGGAATAGCGCCCAGATTCAGTCGGTGGAGCAGACCGGAAGGCGAAGCGTAAATAGTTGTACTTGCAGGGAGTTTGGCAACTATGGGTTTCCAGATCAGATCGTAGAGTTGGCTACCCGTTTTGCCTGCAGCGTAGAGGTCGTTGTAAAAAGTAGGTTGTGGCTTTTCATCAGTTTTCAGGAAGGCTACGAGTTGTTTTTCTTCAAAAAGGGGGATGAATTGGGGCGCATCCGTGCCGGGCAAGAGGACAAGGGCGGCGTATAGCGTACTGTCCGTTTGCTTTTTTTGATAAAAGCGGTAACTGACAAACTCAATCGCCGCTTCATTGGGCTTCAATGCGGCCTGCACCTGCTGCCATTTGACCTGCAGGATGGCTTGACCAAAGTCAGCCACCGTCCGGGCGAGTTCTTTTTCGAGGTCATTGACTTGGGTTTCCAGTTGGGCCACGGTCGCGCTGTCGCGCCTGACGGCAGGCTGGGCGTACATTGATGCGAGGCGGCGGCCAAAAGATTTGAGCAGGTCGAGTTTTTCGGCGGCAGCCGGGTTGTAAAGCGCCAACCGTTTGAGTTGTGCAGCACCTTGCAGGATGAACCCCTTGTAAAACAGGGCGTTGTCAAAGCAGGCCTGCACCACTTTCTGAGTGCCGGACAGTTGGGCAAATGAGAGCGCTTGGTCCTGGCGTTCGGAGAATTTGTTGAGGTATTTGCCCATCTCCCGCTCGGAAAGGTGGCGCACCGCCTTTCTTAAAAGGGATTGATTTACCTCTGCCAATTCAATGTGGAACGGCGCGGCATTTTCGAGTTTGCCCCAGTCCGTGTAAAGTTTTGCCAGGGTTTCCAGGTTCCCGGCATAATGCTGGTGCTCTTTCCCAAACACTTTTTCATAGAAGACTTTTGTTTCAAATAAAAGCGGTTCGGCTTTTTCGTAGGCCCCAATGTACAGGTTAAGGTTTGCGAGGACTAACAGGCTGGTATTATAATCTGGATGATCCTTTCCCAGCACTTTTTCCCGGATGGCCCTGGCTTCCAGAAGGAGTGGTTCTGCTTTTTCATAGTTTCCCATTTTTATGTAAAGGTTTCCGAGATTGTTTACACCATAGGCATAATCTGGATGTTCTATTCCCAGTGCTTTCCCCCAAATGTCCTTGGCTTCGATGTAGAGCGGTTCCGCTGTCGTGTAGTTCCCCCTCACCGAGTAAAGCCAGGCTAGGTTGCTGAGGCTTGCGGCATAATCGGGATGTTCCTTTCCAAGTGCTTGTTCCCGGATTTCTTTGGATTCCACATACAATGGTTGGGCGTTTTCATAGTTGCCCATAAGCATGTAAAGGCTTGCGAGGTTGTTCAGGCTTGCGGCATAATCGGGGTGCTTCTTTCCGAGTACTTTTTCCCGGATGGCCTTGGCTTCGAGATGGCACTGTTCGGCGTTTTCATAGTTGCCAAGAATCTTGTAAAGGATTGCGAGGTTGTTCAGGGATGTGGCAACATGGGGATGCTCCTTTCCGCTTACTTTTTCCCGGATTGCTTTGGCTTCAAGGTAGAGCGATTCTGTTTTTTCATAATTGCCCATATCGAAGTACAGGTTGCCGAGGTTGTTTAATGTTCCTGCATAAGTGCGGTGCTCTCTTCCTATTCCGCGGGCTTGCGCATGGATGGCCTTGGCTTCGAGATACCACTTCTCGGCTTCAATATAGTCGCCCTTTGCATAAAATACTTCCCCACGGTTGTTGGCGCAACGTCCATAGGCCGCAGACTCGCGGCCCATCCCGGCTTCTTGCAAGAGCGCGATTTTTTCGGCTATGGCACTGATCTCGAGGGCTTTATCAAACTGGCTCTGGTCAGCGAGTTGTTGGGAAACCTGGATGAGGCTATCCACTTGCCGAATGGCAACAGAATCAACTGTTTGAGCGGTCAGCCAACAAGGGGCGAGGCAAAGAATCAAAAGCAGCGGTTTTTGCATGGTGCAGTCAATTTTGTTTCGCCGAAGATGGATTAAAAAATAGAGATTATTTCGACAACAACCCCGTCGCCTTCTCCGCCTGCCGGCGGTACGGGTGTTTGGGCCGGGTGGCCAATGCGTTGAACAAGGCCAACGCTTTTTCCCGCTCGTCGGCCAGCAACATCGCCAGGCCCCGATACCATTGCAATTGCGGCTCCCAGTCGGCGTGGCGGCCTTGCAGTTTGTCAAAGCCCGCCAAAGCTTCCTCGCCTTCCCCCATTTCCAGCAGGCAATACGATTTCAGGTAAAGTAGGGTGTCGTTTTGGGTCAGTTGGCCTTCCAGACGTTCCAATTCGAGGTAAGCGGCATTGAAATCACGCTTTTTCAAACTTTCGTCGGCTTTTGTAAATGATTGGCTGGTTTTCAGACCCGTCAGCGGATAATCGGTGTACCAAATTTGGTCGAGCAAGGCTTTGCGGGCTTTGTTTTCGTTTTCGTCGCCGCGTACCATGGTCGCTTCGGGAGCGGGGTAGCGCGGGTTGGGCAGGCGTTCGGAAGGGGGAAGTTGGGCAATGGGTTTGCTTGCTTTCTTGTCGTCCGTTTCGTCAACAGGCGGAGTCTGCTTTCCGGCAGGCGGGGCTGGATTTTGCTCCTGTTGTTGCAGCACCGGGCGCGGCGCGGCGGGCGTTTCTTTTTTTCCAAAAAACAAGTATGCCGCGCCGGCAACCAATGCCAACGCGACTATTGAAATAAAGATGCGCCGCCAGAAGAGGCGTCGGTACAAAGCGGCCCGTTCGGCGGCCACTTCGCCCACCCTGGCTTCGCGACGAAGTTCTGCCAGCCCTTCCATCACCTGTGCCGCGGCGCGGCGTTCGGCCTCGTCGGCGTTATCGCTCAGATATTGTTTGTAGTCCTCCATCTCTGTGCAATTTGTATCAATTTTTTCATGCAATCGCTGCGTTTTATTTTCAAGGAGTCGGTTGTGGAATATCGGGTCCATCCTTGGCGAACCACCTCTTCGTCGCTGTAACCATCAATGTGATGCAGCTGAATGACCGTTTTGCAAGGTTCGCCTATTTGCGCCAAAAACTGCCGTACCAGGTCGGCGGATTCGCGCTGCCGGTGGGCGGCCTCCACATCCGGATCGTGCAGATCGTGGTGGTTTTCAAGTGATTCGTGCGTTTTTTGCTGCTTTCGGGTCATCGTCAGGGCCACCCGCCGCATGATTTCCACGAGATAGGTGGAGGGAGCATGGCCTTGAAACTGGTAGCTGCCGTCCTCTATTTTTCGCAAAAAAATAAGCGTACCCTGGTTCAGCACCTCCTCTGCGCTGTCTGGCGGCAAGCCGTATTGCTGCGCAAATTTGCGTGCCGAAGGCATGGCCCTGGTTTGTACGCAAAGGATCGCCGTATTGTCCAATCTTTTCAAGGCCTGAAACAAACCTTCATTGCCATCAAACTGACGGCAAGGGTTTGAAGGGGTCAGCCACTCCGTGATACGCATGGTGGTTGGTTAAAGTTATATTGCACCGATGCGGCCAAAGGTAAGCGGTTGGGAGAAAAATATATGGACAAGCACTTCTGCCTTTTCAACAGAAGAGCCGCAAAAAAGAGACTGGATTGAATGGATTTTTTCATTAAGGAACGGGTAAATAATAACTTGTAAATTTCAGGTAGATTGGTTTTTGCCCAGACAACCATCTTTTTGTGCGAATAGCAGCGCTCTTTAATCAAAAAGATGGGCGGTATGGGCGGAAAGAAATCACATCAAATTCATAAGTTATTGTTTACCCGTTCTTAAACTGGATTCGCAAAAACACTCCTTTCGGCCAAAATTTTTAGAACGAAGTGGCAACGATATTCCGCTTGGTATGAGGTTTGACTTCAATTTCCCATTTTTGCCCGCCAAAAGCATATCGCACATGACTTCTCAAATCCATTCTCTCGCCGAATACCACACCGCCTACGCCCGCTCCGTCGCCGACCCGGAAAGTTTTTGGGCAGAACAAGCCGCCACGTTTCAATGGAAAAAGCCCTGGAAACAGGTGCTGAAATGGAATTTCCAAAAAGCCGAAACCAAATGGTTTTTGGGCGGAAAACTCAACATCACAGAAAATTGCCTCGACCGGCATTTGGCAACGCGTGCCAAACAAACCGCTCTTATTTGGGAGCCGAACGACCCAAAAGCAAAGCCGAAAAAACTGACTTACAAGCAGTTGTATCAGCAAGTCTGCCAGTTCGCCAATGCCCTGAAAGCGCAGGGCGTGAAAAAAGGCGACCGCGTCTGCATCTATATGCCGATGACCCCAGAATTGGCGATTGCCGTCCTCGCCTGCGCCCGAATCGGCGCGATTCACTCGGTCGTGTTCGCGGGATTTTCCGCCGTTTCGGTGGCCGACCGCATCAAAGATTCCGAATGTTCCATCGTCCTGACTTCCGATTACAATGCGCGCGGCGCTAAAAATATTCCGGTCAAAGCCATTGTAGATGAGGCGCTTGCGCTCGGTTGTGACTCCGTGCGAGCCGTCATCGTTCATAAAAACACGGGCGACCCGGTAGTTTGGACGGAAGGCCGCGACATCTGGTGGCACGACGCCATCGCCGGAAAAAGAAAATCCTGCAAAGCCCAGACGATGGACTCGGAAGACCCGCTTTTTATCCTCTACACTTCCGGCTCGACGGGCAAACCCAAAGGCGTGGTGCACACGCACGGCGGCTACATGGTTTACACCGAATACACTTTCCGCAATGTGTTCCAATATCAGGACGGCGAAGTCTATTGGTGTACTGCCGACGTGGGATGGATTACCGGCCATTCCTACATTGTCTATGGCCCCTTGCTCGCTGGCGCAACGACGATGATGTTCGAGGGCATCCCGACTTACCCCGACGCGGGGCGTTTTTGGGATGTAATTAAAAGGCACAAAGTCAATATTTTTTACACCGCGCCGACGGCCATTCGCGCGCTCATGGCGGCTGGCGACGAATGGGTGAAAAACCGCCGAATGCCCTCGCTCCGCGTCTTAGGCACTGTGGGTGAGCCGATTAACGACGAAGCATGGCATTGGTATCACGAAAAAATCGGCAAAAAACGCTGCCCCATCGTGGACACTTGGTGGCAGACGGAAACTGGCGGCATGATGATTACGCCCATAGCAGGCATCACTCCCCTCGAACCTTGCTATGCGACCCTGCCCCTGCCCGGCATCCAGACCTGCCTCGTGGATGCGAACGGCAAAGAACTGGAAGGCAACGATGTGGAAGGGCTGCTCTGCATCAAATTCCCGTGGCCGAGCATCATCCGTACTACTTGGGGCGACCATGAGCGTTGCCGACAGAACTATTTTGCCACGTTCAAAAACAAATACTTCACCGGCGACGGCGCTCGCCGCGACGACAAAGGCTATTACCGCATCATCGGTCGCGTGGACGATGTGATAAATGTGAGCGGCCACCGTATCGGCACGGCGGAGGTGGAAGATGCTATCAACAACCACGACAACATCGTGGAGTCGGCGGTGGTCGGCTACCCACACGACATCAAAGGACAGGGCATTTACGCCTACGTCATCACCAACTATAAAGTAGAAAAAGAAGATCTCAATGATTTCAGAAAAGAAGTGCTGGATGTGGTGACAAAAGAAATCGGCCCCATCGCCAAACCGGACAAAATTCAAATCGTGCCGGGGCTGCCGAAAACCCGTTCGGGGAAAATCATGCGGCGCATCCTGCGCAAAATCGCCGAGGGAGAAACTTCCAATTTGGGCGATATTTCCACGTTGCTGAACCCGGAGGTGGTAGAAGAGATTAAATTAGGGGCAAAAAATATTTGACGTTAACTAAAAGTGGCATGATTCTGGCGCGAAAATCTCCGTTCTTTATAATCTCATGGAGTACTTCTTTTTTTCGTAATCATTCATCATTCTGCATAAAAGGCTCTCGGCGACACGCCGGGGGCCTTTTTTATTTCAGCCCACAAAAAAACCCGCCACACTTTACAGCGGACGGGTCAAACACCTTTTGAATAACCTTCTTGCTTTATTTTCAGTGCGGCGCCATCAATTCATCACAGAATCATTGGCGAGCACGCGACCATTTTTTTGCACAGTGAGATTCGGAGTCCCATTTGTCGGTGTCCCCGGTTCGAGATGCACAAAATCGGTATCTCCAATCTTGTATTTTTCGTGGAAACCCTTGAGGGTAACTTGGATGTCTTTTGACTGAGCCTTCACTTCGGCGAATTCTTTGATGAGCTCCAGCACATCAAAGTCAATATAGGCTGTGTCAGAAGCATCTATCAACACCCTTGAGTTCTCTGGGAGGTGTTCGAGCGTCAGTTTTATACTGGCTTTGTTCAGGAACGACACCTCTTGCGACAATTTGATGAGTATCAAATCGCCTTCATGGTATTCTTTTTTGTGGAAGAAATAGGAGTTTTTCATGTTGCCGCGCAATATGGCAAACACGCTGGCTGCCAAGCCAATGCCCACGCCCGTCAACAAATCCGTGAACACCACAGCCACCACGGTGACAATAAACGGCCACCACTGGTACTTGCCGTTTGCCCACATTTCTTTGAAAATCGAGATTTTAGCCAGCTTGTAGCCCGTGAGGATGAGCACAGCAGCTAGCGCAGATAAAGGTATCAGGTTCAGCACGTTGGGGATGAGCGCCACACAAACCAAGATGAGCAAACCATGAAAAATGGTCGCCAGTTTGGTGCGCGCGCCAGCATTCACGTTGGCCGAGCCGCGCACGATGACGGAAGTAATGGGCAAGCCGCCCAGCAATCCTGAAAGAAGATTGCCCACACCCTGCGCCTTGAGTTCTTTGTTCGGGTTGGTGTTCCGTTTCAAAGGGTCAATATTGTCCACCGCCTCGATACAGAGCAACGTTTCCACAGAAGCGACAGCACAAATGGTCAGCGCAACAACGTACACCTGCGGATTCGCCCATTGCGAAAAATCAGGGAAAGAAAACAGCCCAAAAAAGCCGCTCAGATTTTGAGGGACAGGGATGTTCACGAGGTGCTCCCGGCTAATTACCCAGCCTTCGCCGAGCAACACATAGCCCAAATTGAGCAATATGCTCACGACCACCGCTACCAAGGCACCCGGTACCATGCCTACCTTTTTCTTAACAACCGGCCTTTCCCACAACAACAATATCCCAATAGCCACGAGCGCCACCAATGTCGCGCCGGGATGAATCACCGCCGTCAACGACTCCCACAATGAAAGCAGCGTATTGCTGCCGCCCTTCTCAAAAAACGAGAGGTCGCCCTCTGCATCCTTGTCGTATCCGAGCGCGTGCGGGATTTGTTTCAAAATAATGATAATGCCAATACCTGTGAGCATCCCCTTGATGACGCTGGAGGGGAAAAAATTGGCTATGGTGCCAGCTCGGGCATAGCCCAACACCAACTGCATGAACCCCGCCAGCACTACTGCCAACAAGAATACCTGAAAGCTTCCAAGTTGTTGGATAGCAACAAGCACCACAGCCGTGAGCCCAGCAGCCGGACCACTCACACTGGTGTGCGAGCCGCTCAAAAACCCGATAACAATACCGCCAATGATGCCGGCTATCATACCGGAGAATAATGGAGCGCCTGAAGCCAGCGCAATACCAAGGCAAAGCGGCACCGCAATGAGAAACACTACGACACCCGCCGGCAAATCATATTTCAGATTTGCCAAGTAGCTTGTTTTTTGCATAAGATAAAAAGTGTTTTTACCAAAAGGCTCATCAACTCAACATCTTTACGAGTCGAGTTGGGAGTGTTTTAAAATGAAAAAGAGTGCTAAATGGGAACATGCACAGCCGACCCCTTCTCTCATCGGTCAGGAAAATGACACATCGAATAGAGCACGGCAGTGGCCATATCTCATGAGACGCGGTCAAGACACAGCACCTAGCTCAGCCATAGCCGAGGCACTTTGTCGAGAGGCACCAAAGAGAGTATCAGGAAACTTAGGCCAATAAATTGGGAGGGGGAGAGAAAATGGGCACATAAGCGAGGTGCCTGACTTTGTCATCTTTTATGAGGTGTTCAGCGGCAGTTTCCAATTCGCCGCCCGGCAAGAGCAAATGATAGATGCGCTCCTTGCCACTTGTATGCTTCACCTCTTCTTCAAAAAAAGAAAACGCGCTCGTTGGGTTATTGTCATCTTGAGTGTCATCAAATATTTGCTGCACCAGCCCCTGTTGGATGGACGGGAATAGCAAACGTGCTACATCGTTCACCACCAAACAGGAGGCGGCAACAAACATCAAGACCCTTATTGTGCGCGACAAGACTGACATAGTGCGGAAACTCAAAAAAACAATTTTGGTTGAAAATGGAGCCGAAAATTCATGTTAAATCTTCGGGGTAAAATGAGCAAATCATGGTTTGGGGGGAAGTTTCACATCGTGCGCAATTTTTTCAGACAACATCACAGCCGGTTTCTTTTTCAGTTTTTTCGTGAAATAAGGAAAAACAAACTCGACTGCTACAAAAATGAGAATAGCACTCGAAACAGCGGCGAGAAAGCCAGTGAGCGGCACCATCGCAGCAGTGTAAATCATCAACCCTGTATGGAACCGGCTCTTCAGTCCCAGCACCTCTTTCACCTCCTGCGCCTTCACCATCCCGCTTGCCACATAGAGCAATATCCCACCGATACAAGCCATCGGGACCAGCTCGAGATACTTCGCCAAAAACGCCGCCATCAGCAGTTTGAACGTAAACTTGGCTATACCTGCCAAAGGCGAAAGTGCCCCAAGCCTGATATTGACCGCCGTTCGTGCCAATGCACCCGTGTGCGGAAAGCCATTCAACATTGGGGTCACGATATTGACCCATCCTTGCCCCCAAAGTTCCTTGTTCGGATTGTAGGGCTTGCCCTTATTGTTCGCCATCCGGTCGGCCATGCGCGAGCAAAGAAGGCTTTCGATAGCAGCTACAAAAAAGATGGCAATGACGTAATAAATCAAATCAAAAACCACAGTGCTTGTCCACATCTCCGGCAGCACCGGCATGGTGAACACCCAAAAGTCGGTCGGGATGTCCCCATATTTGTCCTTTATCAACACCAAACCTTTGTCGCTCCAAAATGTAGATGCCGCGATAAATCCAAAAGTCAGCGCCACCAACGGGCCGGGAATAAACGTGGACACTTTAATGAGCGTCTTGCAAATAGCAAAAGTAGCCAACGCCACCACGACCGCGAAAATGTTGGCTTCCCCGATATACGCAATCGTGTTGCTGATTTGCTCAAAAAAGCCGTAGCCGATTTTCCGCTGAAAACCGAATACTTCTCCCAACTGGGAAAACGCGATGACAATGGCAATGCCGATCGTGAAACCCACCACAATGGAATGCGGCACCAGCGCAAC
>CAYZVM010000079.1:23075-24205 GCA_964481485.1 uncultured Saprospiraceae bacterium
AGTGCTACACAGGATTCCTTCAATGGGCTATCCCATTAGCTGATATACTCAATCAAAGCAGTATCTCGTCAAATGCGAGTTTCGCAGCTGCGTCACTTTCAAAATGGAATAAGTCGGGGTGCGCAAAAAATTCTACCCGTCCCGTTTCCACATCGTACATGCCGCCAACGATGGCAAGCTCACCGGCTTCTACCATATCGCGCAGAATTTCGCTCTCAGCAGCAATTTGGTCAATCACGATATGCACGTTGTTGGCCGCTACCGTGTCCACATAATGTTGAAAATTTCCATTCATGTGGCTAGGGCGGGGCGTGCGCTCGATGGCCGGGCGAATTTTGTCCAGCAAGCCCGACAGTTGCCCCATACGGACATCGTCGCAAGCACCTTTCACTGCGCCGCAGCGCGTGTGACCAAGCACCAGTACAATCTTTGAACCGGCGACCTTGCAGGCATACTCCATGGAGCCGACAATGTCGCTGTTCAGCACATTGCCAGCCACGCGCACGGTGAACATATCGCCCAACCCTTGGTCAAAAATTTGTGTGGGGGCAAACCGAGAATCCATGCAACTGAGCACGCAAGCGAAAGGATGCTGACCATCTTTCGTATCGCTGATTTCTTGCAGAATGTCGCGGTTAAATTTCAGGTTATTAGCAAAACGCAAATTGCCATTCCGCAAAAGGCGAAGTGCCAGAGCGGGCGTTATTTGGGCTTGTTTTTCTTTAGTGAGTGTGCGCATGAGTATGGTGTTTTTATGAACAGCTGGGCGGGCAACAAGCAACAACTTGCACCTCGACCCACAGTCAAATCTGAATAGATGGCACCCGAAAGGGTGCAGGGGATACAACTTTGAAGGGAACAGACACGGCCATTTTTATGCAATCAGGCCAATGTGAACGCACTTTCGACAGCATGCTGGCAGCAAATGCCAACACACGCGAATACCAAGAAATGGGAAGAAAAAACTTAAGCCCGGTTGGGCGGAGGGGAAAAAATAGGAATGAACGCTAAATGCCGGACATCGTCGTCCTTAATAAGATGAGAAGTAGCGGCATCCAATTCTTCTTCCGGCAGCGTGACGCGAGCATCTTGCTCGCTGCCGTGATGTTTGACTTCTTCTTCGAAAAATG
>CAYZVM010000080.1:0-24168 GCA_964481485.1 uncultured Saprospiraceae bacterium
GTCAATCCTGTCGAAAGAAAAAAACTGTGTCAGCGTGAAAGGAACATGAGCCAAAAATCAATTCAACGAATTCAACAACTTCGACCATCCGCTATGCTTCGCTACGACCTCAGCTATTGGGAACACCAATCTTTTTTCAAAAATATTGACATCGCGGTGATTGGCAGCGGCATCGTCGGCCTCTCGGCGGCGATTCACTTGAAAACGCTCCACCCAAAATGGCAAGTCGCGGTGCTCGAACGCGGCCCTTTGCCCATCGGCGCCAGCACCCGCAATGCGGGGTTTGCCTGTTTCGGCTCCATGACCGAATTGCTCGACGACCTCACGCACATGAGCGAGGACGACGTGCTGGCCGTCGTGGAAAAACGCTGGCGCGGCCTTCAGCGGTTGCGCGCACTCATCGGCGATGAAAACCTTGATTTTCAAATGCTTGGCGGCTACGAGATGTTTACCGAAGAAGAAGAAAAAGTCTTTCAACAGTGCCGCGAGCGCATCCCCGATTTCAATCAGAAAATTGGCAAAATCACGGGTCACCCGGAGGTGTATAAAGTGGTGGACGAGCGGTTGCCGCATTTTGGTTTTCAGGGTGTTCGGCACCTGATTCTGAACCAACCCGAAGGTCAGGTACATACCGGCAAAATGATGTCCGCCTTCCTGAAATTGGCTGTTGAAAAAGACATTCAGATTTTTAACGGCTTCGCTATCAAAAACTTAGCAGACTCCGCGCAGGGCGTAGAGATAGAAACCGAATTCGGTTGGACGCTGCGCATCCCGAAAGTGTTGGTCGCCGTCAACGGCTTTGCCAAAAGGCTACTGCCAATGGCCGATGTTTATCCCGCACGGAATCAAGTTTTGATTACAAAACCGATTCCCGGGCTGGCAGTGGAGGGTTGTTTCCACTACGACCGGGGCTATTTTTATTTCCGAAATATTGACGGGCGTATTCTTTTCGGCGGCGGGCGAAATCTGGATTTGGAAAAAGAAAAAACGGACGATTTTGGCAGCAACGATTTGATTCGCAGCGCGTTGGTAAGTTTGTTGGGAACTGTTGTTTGCCCCAACCAAAAAGTCGAGGTGGAAGCATGGTGGGCGGGCATCCTCGGTCTTGGCCCGGTGAAAAAGCCTATTATCGAACAGGTTTCCCCCAACATAACCGTCGCCGTTCGGCTCAGCGGGATGGGCGTTGCGATTGGGACATTGGTGGGTCAGGAAGGGGCGGAGTTGGTCGCGAATATTTGAGGAATACGAGACCTATAAGGTTTTGAAAACCTTATAGGTCTGAATTGTGGGGTCAATAATCCGACGTTATCAACAACTCCAAATTCGTGCTTTTTAACTGAAAACGCTCGCCCATATAGACGTTCGTCAAGCAACCTTTGTAAGTGTAAACCCCATTGCGCAAGCCCTCATGTGCGATGATCAGCGGCAAAATGCCGCCCGATTCGGCGCGCAACAGCAACGAAGTCAGGATGTTGCTGATAGCATCCGAGGCGGTGCCGGCCACCCGCGAGGGGATATTTGGGACGCAATAATGGATGACACCGTGTTTCACGAAAGTAGGTTTGTCGTGCGTCGTTGCTTCCGAAGTTTCAAAACAGCCACCCTGGTCAATGCTCACATCCACGATGACCGAGCCGGGTTTCATGCGTTGGATGATGTCCTCCGAAACAACCACCGGCGAGCTGGCCTGCGGCGAGTGAATCGCGCCGATAGCCACGTCTGCACTCAGCAATTGCTTTTTCAGGTGAATGGGATTGATGACCGAAGTATGGAGTTGGCGGCCTACTTGATTTTGCAATCGCGTCAGTTTGTACACATTATTGTCAAAAATGCGCACCTCCGCACCCAGCCCCAATGCCGTGCGGGTAGCAAACTCCGCCACCACGCCCGCGCCGAGGATGACCACTTTGGCCGGCGGCACTCCCGCAATACCGCCCAAAAGCACACCGGCTCCGCCTCTCGCGGTGGCCAGCAAGTCGGCGGCAATCAATATCGCGCTGATGCCAGCGATTTCGCTCATCACATGGACAATGGGGAAAACGCCCGTCTCGTCGTCGCAGATGTATTCCATCGCGAGTGCGATGACCCGTTTTTTTTGCAATTTGACGATATAATCCGGGTTTAAAAGCGGCAGATGGATGGGCGAAAAAACGACTTGGTTGGGGTGCATCAAATCTATTTCTTCCAAAGTTGGTGGCGCTACTTTGAGCAGCACGTCGGCTTTGAATACGGCCTCGCGGCTGTGCGCGATTTCGGCGCCCGCCTCCGAATAGTCGTGGTCGCTGAATTTTGCTTTTTCGCCCGCGCCCGCCTCCACCACCACGCGGTGGCCATGCGCAGTGAGCGTCGTCACCGAATGCGGCACCAGTGCCACGCGGTTTTCTTGCAACGTCGTCTCTCTCGGGATGCCGATAAATAGCCGTTGGTGTTTTGGGTGGACTTCCAGCATCTCAGTTTGAGTGCGCGGTATAGCGAGGGTTTCCATTATTTGACAATGGTTATCAGTTATTGGTTGTCAGTTATTGGTTATCGGTTCTGGTTTCATGTTCACTGACAACCAATAACTGATAACCGATAACCAATTACAAAATTAGGATACGGCGGGCAGTTTCCCCGGTTATTTCAATTTGAATTTTTGCCGCGTCCTCCGGCAGCAGCGGCTCGGCGAGTTGTGGCCACTCGATGATGCAGTACCACGGGTCGTACAGCAAATCCTCGATGCCGATGTCTAACGCCTCGTGCAGAGATTGTAGGCGGTACAAATCCAGATGATACACCAAAGCGGCAGAACCATCTTTTTCTGTGTAACTATATTGATTAACAAGAGAAAACGTCGGGCTAGCTGTCGTCTCGCGCACCCCAAGGTGTCGGCAAAAAGCCTGTACGAAGGTCGTTTTGCCCGCGCCCATATCGCCGTACAGCGCGATTTTGCGCCGCCCGGCGAGGGCTTCCAACACACGCGGGATGCAGGTGTCGAGTTCGGGAAGAGAGTGGATGATGATTTCCATAATCGGGGTGCAAAAGTATAATTGTCGCCCAGTTTTCCATTGAAAACCCGGAATTTCGCCATCCAATGAAATACACCATCTCCGACATTCAAAAAATCATCGGTGCGGTTTGGCTGCAACAGGCCGACCCTGCCGCGCCCGTTGAATACCTGCTGCTCGACAGCCGCCAAATCACCGCGCCCGTGGTCTCCTTGTTTTTTGCCCTGCCGGGCGAACGCCACGACGGCCACCGCTTCCTCGCCGATTTGTACCGGGCGGGCGTTCGCCAATTTGTTGTCAGTCAGAGAGTTGAGATAAAAAACTTCCCGGAGGCGAATATCCTGCAAGTCGAAAATACGCTGGATACCCTGCAAACACTGGCTGCTTTTCACCGTTCAAAGTTCCAAATTCCCGTCGTCGGCATCACGGGCAGCAACGGCAAAACGGTGGTGAAAGAGTGGCTTTACCAGCTGCTCGCGCCGGATTTCAACATCGTGCGCAGCCCCAAAAGTTACAATTCGCAGGTCGGTGTGCCGCTCTCGGTGTGGCAGATGCAGCCGGAACACACGCTGGCTCTGTTCGAGGCGGGTATTTCGCTGCCGGGAGAGATGGCGCGGCTGGCACACATCATCCGCCCGACTATCGGGATTTTTACCAATATCGGTCCGGCACATCGCGAGGGTTTTTCTTCAAAAATCCAGAAAGTGGAAGAAAAAATGCGGCTATTCGAGGAGACGGATGTGCTGATCTACTGCCGTGATTTTGAGGAAATTGATAAGCTCGTGAGACCTATAAGGTTTGATAAACCTTATAGGTCTGGGATATTTTGTTGGTCGAAAGAAGGCAGAGATGCCGATTTGCAAATTACTGAAATCCACACCCTGCCGGGCGGGTTTACGCGGATTTTAGGCGTATTTTCAAATGGCGACAACAAAAATGTGCAGAGCCAAAAGACCCGCGCACGGCGGCAAAATTCCAACCCCGAACTCCGAACTCCAAACTTCATCGAAATCCCTTTCACCGACACCGCCTCCGTCGAAAATGCCATTCATTGCTGGGCGGTACTGCACTTGCTCGGTATCCCGCAGGAACAAATAATTGCCCGGATGCGCCGCCTGGAACCCGTGGAAATGCGCCTCGAATTGAAGGCCGGCATCAACCGTTGCACGTTGATTAACGACTTCTACAACAACGACTTAGCATCGCTGCGCATCGCATTGCAGTTTGCCTCCCAACAAACCCGCGACGGGCATTTCACGCTCATTCTTTCCGACATCTTGCAAAGCGGACAGCGCAAAAATCAACTCTACGAAAAAGTGGCGGCGGCCATGGCGGAGAAAAATGTGACACGGCTTATCGGCATCGGCACGGAGATTCCGGCCATTCGAGAAAAATTGCCGTCCGATGTTGAAGCCACCTTTTATCCCGATACGGAGGCGTTTTTGCAAAGTCTGCAAAATGCGGATTTTCACGACGAACTTGTGCTGCTGAAAGGGGCGCGGCCATTTGCCTTCGAGCGCATCGCCCGCCGTTTGGAACTAAAAGCGCATAAGACGGTGCTGGAGGTAAACCTCACGGCGATGGTGCACAACCTCAACGTTTACAATCGTTTGTTGCGCCCCGGCACCAAAATGCTGGCGATGGTGAAAGCTTCCGGCTATGGCAGCGGCTCGGCTGAGGTGGCGAGGATGCTCGAATTCCATAAAGTGGATTATCTCGGTGTGGCATACACGGATGAGGGAATCGAACTGCGGCATGCTGGCGTGAATCTGCCCATCCTTGTCCTGAATCCCGAACCCGCCAGTTTTGATGCGCTGTATCGCTATCGTTTGGAGCCGGAGGTGTACAGTCTGCCGCTTTTGGACGAGTTGATTCATTTTGCCGGAAAAGATAAACGCCTCGCCATCCACCTGAAATTGGACACCGGGATGCACCGACTTGGATTTGAACCAACTGATATTCAGGTGCTTGCCGAGAAATTGAAAACATTTTCCAACCTCGAAGTCAAGTCGGTTTTTTCCCATCTTTCAGCCAGCGATGCCCCGCAACACGACCCATTTACACACCAGCAAGCGGCGGTTTTTTCAGAAATGTTTTCAAAAATAAACACCGCGCTGGGCTACACGCCACTGCGCCACATCGTCAACACCGGCGGCATCGCCCGTTTCCCGGAATACCATTTTGAGATGGTGCGGCTCGGCATCGGGCTGTACGGTATTGACGCGAGCGGCCTGCAAAATCAACTCCGCGTGGTGAATACCCTGAAGGCGACCATCAGCCAAATAAAGGAGGTGCCACCCGGCGACACGGTGGGCTACAACCGCAACAGCGGGGTGCTCGACCGCGCACGGCGCATCGCCACCATCAGCATTGGGTATGCCGACGGATTGTTGCGGTTGGCGGGCGGCGGGCGGTATTCGGTGCTGGTTCGCGGCCACCGGGCACCGACCGTCGGCAATGTTTGCATGGATATGACGATGGTGGACGTGACGCACGTCGCTGCCGCCCGCGAGGGCGACGAGGTGATTGTTTTTGGGGAAAATCCGCCCGTGCAGGAATTGGCTGCTTGTCTGCAAACCATTCCTTATGAGGTGTTTACGAATATTTCAGAGCGGGTGAAAAGGGTGTATTGGCAGGAATGAGCGAACCTAAATCAGGCAGCCTCATTTGTGTGATTTTTGCGCCGGGGAAATTTTTTTTTTTTGAGACTCTGAATGAAATTAAAAACCGGCGCAAAGCCAGAGAGGCAGCCCATTTGCATGGGCTGCCTCTCTCTGTTGTATGAAAACATCTGCAAAAAGGGTGCAGAAAAAGATGTTTACTTGCCTTTCAATGCACGCGGGATTTCGATGGAAGCAACTGGCACAGCGGCAGTGTTGGTGATTTCCACACCGTCAATCGGCGTGATATCGCGCACCCGGATGGTAGAGCCAAGTTCCATGGTGGAGATATCGGCTGATACTTCGTCCACCACTTTTTCCGGGGTGGTTGTTATGTTGATTTGGCGCAGCCGCGGGATGAATTTGCCACCGGCTTTCACACCGGGTGCCGTACCTGCAAAACGCAAAGGAACCGTCGCTTTGAACTTCACGCCGGGTACCAATTCGAGGAAATCAAGGTGCAACACGGCATCCGTGACAGGATGGAACTGGATGTCCTTTACGATGCACTTGTGCGTCGTCCCGTTGAGGGTGATTTCAGCGAGTTTGAATTTCGGGGTGTAAATCAAATGACGGATGTCAGGCGTATTGAGTGCCAGTTGGAGGGATTCGCCACCACCACTTTTGTAAATTACTGCGGGAATTTGATTGTTGCGGCGGATTTTTTTGACTTCTTCTTTGCCGGAACTTTCTTTCCGATGACCCTGCAATGCTATGATTTCCATTGTGTTATGCTCTTAAAGTGATACCTGTTTCGAAAAGCGCCCGCAAAGGTAGAAATTCGGCAGCAAAAATTCCAAGCACGTTAAAAAAAAACTCTTCGAAACTGTTTCAGCGCAAAGACCACACGGTGGCCCCGTCCGATGCTCGCTTGATTTTCTTCACCAACCCTTTCGTTTCCAATTCGAGCAACTGTGCCGCCACGGCCTTCCCGTCCAGTCGAGTTTCTTTGCTAAGCCCTGCCAAAGTCCGGAATGCATATTTGCCCGATTTGAGCGCCTTTAATATCTTTTGTTCGTCGCTCATCTCAGGCACTACTATTACTGGTGGTGCAGCCCCCCTACTACCACTAAAGGACTCAAACTCAGAGCCGTCGCTATGATCTTCTACCGGAACTTCAGCGGCGACATCTTCCTCTTTGTCAGAATTTTGGACAACCAGCGTTTCGGTTGTTTCGGCCAACTCCTGTTGTTGTTGTTTGACCTCTTTGACCTCTTGAAGCAATTTGTCAGCCAGCGACTGCAAGAATTTGGAAGAAAAAATAGCTGCGACGGCGCAAAAGCCAAAAAAGACGAAATGCGCAATGATGTCGCCGTTCAAACACTCCTGCATCAAATTGCTCGACACAGTTTTTAAAAACAGCGGCACTGTGGCGGCGGCGGTCAGGCCCAATAGAGAAGATTTAATAAAATCATACCGAAGCCACACCCTGTCCACTTGGTTCATGTAGTAATTGGCGACACCGCCGAGCAGCCCGGCGGCGGCGATGATGCTGATGAGAATTCCGATGCCCATTTGTGATTCAAGTTTTAGGTTTTGAACCGCCAAAGAAAGTAAGAAGATTTTGATTACAACATTTTTACGTCTTCCAATTTTATATGCACCGTTCGCAGCTGCTCGGTTCTTTGTCCAATGTCTGAAGTAGCGCCCTCCAACCGCAGCACCCCGCGCGGACAAACGGCAGCGCAAATGCCGCAGCCCACACAGCTCGCCCGCACCACATCTTGCCCGCGCTGAGCGTAATGCCGCACGTCAATGCCCATTTCGCAATAAGTAGAGCAGTTGCCACACGAGATACATTGGCCGCCATTGGCAGTGATTCGGAATTTCGATTTTTTCTTTTGAAAAATACCCAAAATCGCGGCCATCGGGCAGCCAAACCGGCACCACACCCTGCTGCCCATGAGCGGGTAAAAACCTACGCCGACCACGCCGCTAAAAGCCATGCCGATGATGTAGCCATAAGCCTTCGAGTAGGCTTGCGAAAAGTTGCCCAACACGCCGCCTTGTTGCCACGAATTGAGCCACAACAAACCCGTCATCAGAATCACGGCAACCAGCACGGCGTGAATCATCCAACGCTCTATCTTCCAGGCTTTCAGGCTTTTGTCCGAAAGATGGCGAAACGGGTCGCCCGCCGTTTCGGCCAAACCGCCGCAGCCGCACACCCACGAGCAGTACCATCTTTTTCCAAAAAAATAGGTCAAAACGGGCGTCCCCACAAAAGTCATGAGTGCACTGAAAATGATGAAATACACGCTGATGCTCGTGGCCGAACCGTAATACTGCACCGCCCCCGGCGAGCCATAATAATCCTTCAAAGGCCAGAAATAGGTGAAATAATACTCCGGTTGGCTCATCACCTGTAAAAATGCGGGGATGAGGAATGCAAAGCCCAACTGAAAAAACATGACCGAAATGGTGCGCACGATTTGGTAGCGATTGTGCCGGTATTTGTAAATGAATTTCACGCCCATCACCAAAATCGAAAAGGTGTAAAGCGAGCCATAAACAAACCATTTGTCGGCGGGCAAATGCCTGAGTGCTTGACTGAGCGGGTTAAACAACGCAGTCAGGCCTGTGAGCCATTTTTCATCCAAGAAATACAAAACGGTGTAAAACCCGGTGAGCACGATGGCGGCCAGCCAACCCCACACCCCGCGCGCCGAAAGGCTCCTGAACCAAACACCGTTGTTCTTGATGCCCTCGGGCCGGGTCAAATATTCTTCTCTAATAAAAATTAGGGTTCCGGCGGCCATAAGACCGAGTGCGGCGAGCAGCATCGGCACGGGCGAAAAGGCATTGCCAGCCGCCCACACGACCAAAAGCATTACCACGCCGAGACCCGCCAGCGCGAGTGCGAGTTTTTGTTTGCCAGTAGTCAGCATGGGGTTTGGGGTGGCGAGAGAGAGCGACGAATCTTTCATGGTTTGTATTTTGTCAACACATAGTTTAAGATAGAATTTTTATAGAAAACTATATGCGCTATAGTCTTATGCGTTTAAAAAACTCAACACGGATTCCAATCCGCGTTTTTGTTTCAGTTTCAAATTTTTGCCCGTTTGCTGATTATAGATTGCCACTAATTCTGCTTCGTGTTGCGGGCAAAACTCCGGGTCGAAATTGGCCATGCCGAGGCGTTGCAATACCTCCTCGATGTGGGCATTTGTGCGAATCCATTTGTCGCACACCTCGTGGCGGTAGCGCACGCCCATGAGGTTGAAGCCGAGTATGCGGCCTCCCGATTTTTCAAAATTCAAACGAATACTCTTTTTGCCGTCGGGGTGTTCCCAGTACAAAGTGGCCTGATTGTCAGGGAGTTTGACCTGAATGTCGCCATAAACTTGGTACTCGATGTCGAAAAATTTGGCGGAGTTGAACCAGATGCCCGGGTTGTACGATTGCCGACTGCTAACCGCCGACTGCTGACCGACAATATTGTGTGCCACCGTTTCGCCCATCATGCGCCCGGTGTACCAAACGGCTTCTACTGGTTTGCGGCCGGGGCGCGGCTGGCGCAGTTCGGCGCAGTCGCCCGCCGCGTACACGTCGGGGATGTTGGTTTCCAAAAACTCGTTGACGAGGATGCCGCGATTCGTTTCCAATGCAGTGTTTTTCAAAAAATCAATATTCGGGCTGACACCGACCGTGAGGCCGACAAAACCGCAAGGAATGATATCGCCTTTGTTGGTCGTCGCTGCGGCGCATTTTTTCCCAGCAGCATCGGGCAAAATTTCTTTCAACTCCGTTTCCAACCTCAAATCAATGTGGTGTTCGCGCAAATGACGGCTCACCATCCGTGATTCTTCGGGCGGCAGCACGAGGTTCCAAAAATCGGATTCGCGCACGAGGAAGCTGACAGGAATATTTCGACTGTGAAACATCTCGGCCATTTCTACGCCTATCAACCCGCCGCCGACAATGACGGCGCGTTCGAGGCCGGAGGTATGCCTTTCCATCGCCTCCAAATCCTGAAAATGGTAGAGCCCGTGCACCCCATCGAGGTCTTGTCCCGGCCAGCCGAATTTGTTGGATTTGGAGCCGACGGCGAGCAGGAGTTTGTCGTACCCAACGATTTCACCTTTGGTGGTGAAAAGTTTTTTCTCCTGAAAATCAATACGTTCGATGCGGGCGCGAAGGAGGGCGATGCGGTTTTTCTCCCAAAACCAATCCTCGTAGGGCTGCGTGTCTCTGAACCTCATGTGGCCCATGTAAACGTACATCAGCGCCGTGCGGCTAAAAAAATGCTCGCTCTCGTCGGAGATGACGGTGATGGCGTGGTTGCTGCGTTTGCGGATATGCCGGGCGGCTGTGATGCCCGCGATGCCGTTGCCGAGGATGACGATTTTCATGGTTAGCAGATTAGTGACTAAATTGCTGGAATTCGTTTTTGAGGTTGTTTCCCAAAAAGGTTGTTTGGACTTTCAGAGGTAAAAATAGAGCGGCTCTGAAACCGGGAGTAGAAAATTTGTCCGAATGGTCATAGAGTTGTCGGCGGAAGGACTTTTGAAAAAAATAGCCGCCCGCAAGGAGAGGGATTGTTCAAAAAAGTGCGGCACACCATTCTGAACAATCCCTCTCTCGCCGCTACACCGCGACACGCTCGAAACAGAAGTTTTTACATTTGCCCAAAAAAAAACAGCCATCCGATGCGTTCGTCTTTTTCTCTTTTGTGCTTTTTTCTTGCCCCACTTCTCCTTTCTGCCCAAACCACCCACATCCTCTCCTCTCCCAACAGCGCCCTGCGCCTCACCATCGAAACCAAACCCAGCCTGACATGGCAACTCCACCTGCGCAACCAGCAACTCACCGCCCCCGCGCCCTTGTCCATGACTTTTGCCGGGCTCGGCACTTTGGGCGCCAACCCGGAGGTGGTAAATATGGAACGTGCATCCATTGACATCGTACGCCGACCGGAGGTGCGGCAAAAAAGTGCGCGTGTTTGGGACAATTGCAACGAACTGAAACTGTACTTCAAAGGAGATTGGGGCGTGATTTTCAGAGCCTACAATGAAGGGGTGGCCTATCGTTTTTTCACCAACTTCAAAGGCAAAGTGACAGTGATGGATGAGACTTACGCTTTCCGCCCCGCCGTTTGCAAAACCGTTTTTTTCCCAGAAGAAGAAAGTTTTTACTCTCACAACGAGCGCATTGCCCAACATCTTTCACCTGCCGATTTGAACGAAAACCGCCTCGCCAGCCTGCCCGCACTCGTCGAAATGGGCAACGAGGTGAAAATCCTGCTCACCGAAACCGACCTGCAAGATTATCCCGGCCTTTGGCTCACCGGCACGGCGGGCAAAAACGGCAACCTGCGCGGCATCTTGCCCCAGTATCCCAAACACACGGTCGAACTGACCAATCGCGACATCCAACCCACTGATTACGAGCCATTTCTCGCCATTACCGATGGGAAACGCCAGTACCCGTGGCGTCTTTTCCTCGTGGCCGAAAAAGATGCCGATTTGCTCACCAACCAAATGCCTTGGTTGCTCGCCGAACCCAGCCGCGTGCAAGATGCCAACTGGATTCGCCCCGGCAAAGTCGCATGGGACTGGTGGAATGACCGCAACTTGGAAGGCGTGGATTTCCGCGCCGGCATCAATACGCCCACTTACAAATACTTCGTGGATTTTGCTGCCGAAAACAGCCTCGAATACATCATACTCGATGAAGGCTGGTCGCAAACCGGCGACCTGAACGCAATAAACACCAACCTCAATATGGACGAATTGGCGGCTTATGCCAAATGGAAAAACGTCGGCCTCATCCTGTGGGTCACATGGACCACGATTGACCGACAATTCGAGGCCATTTTGCCAAATTTAAAAAAATGGGGCATCGCCGGTTTGAAAGTTGACTTCATGCAGCGCGACGACCAAGAAGCCGTCAAATTTTATTGGCGCATGGCGGAAAAATGTGCGGCCAATCAACTGCTCCTCGATTTTCACGGGGCACACAAACCGGCAGGGCTCCAACGCACTTGGCCAAACGTCCTTACCTTCGAAGGTGTGTTCGGATTGGAAAACGCAAAGTGGGACACCCAAAAACGAATTGACCCGGAACACGATGTCACCCTGCCCTTCATCCGCCAAGTAGCCGGGCCGATGGACTATACCCCCGGCGCTATGCTCAATTATCAAAAAGCCGACTGGTCGCCCTCCTACACCCGTCCGGCTTCGCTCGGCACACGCTGCCACGAACTCGCCAAATACATCGTGTTTGAAAGCCCCCTGCAAATGCTCTCCGACAGCCCGACCAACTATAAAAAGGAGCCGGAGTGCCTCCAATTTCTTTCCAAAGTACCCGTCGTTTGGGAAAAAACAATCGCGCTGGAAGGGGAGGTTGGTGAATATGTGGCAATAGCGCGGGAAGCTGCCGATGGCCTGTGGTATATCGGTGCCATGACCGATTGGACAATGCGGGACCTGCGTCTCAAAACGGATTTCCTGCCGCCCGGCGACTACGAAATCGAGATTTACCGAGACGGGCTGAACGCCGACCATAGTGCCCAAGACTACCAACGCTCGGTGACGCGCCTGAAAAGTGGAAATCTGTTGCGGATAGCCATGGCTCCGGGGGGCGGGTTTGTGGCGGTGCTGCGGAAACTGTAAATAGTCAGCAAAAACTAGGTTGGCCTCACCGCAGAGACGCGGAGGCGCAGAGAAGATTCTTAAAAAACTCTGCGTCTCTGCGGTTTGTTTTTGGTCAAGTTAGTCTCCGTACTTTTGCTCAATGGCATCCCAAGTTGTTTTCAACCTCTACCCTTTCAACGAATCGCTGTACCTCCCCTCCGCCAACATCGTGGAAGTGGACGAAAGTGGCCAGTTGAAGTACCTCGTGCAGCGGGCGACGGTGGCCACCATCGAGCCTTATGGCCTCGAAATGACCGAGCCGCTCACCCGGCTTTTGGGCATTATAGATGTGTTGGAGCCAAAATCTTTGGAGGCAAAATTCAAACCGCCCAAAGCCAAAACCGCCGTGCTGCTCGACCGGCTATTGGCCGACAAAGAAATCAGATCCGTAGTGGAGCGGTTTATTTTCAACAACTTAGATGCTTTTTTTTCAGAAATAACCCGTCACGGCTTCTCGCTCACACTCGACCTCAAGCGGAAATCTTGGGCAAAAGATGTGCAGGTGTTGCTGTCCGAAGAGCCGCTCGTGCCGCACCTTTTTTTCAAAAAAACAAACGAGGGCATCGAATACCGCCTCCAACTCGGCACGGCAGAAAAAACCTGGAATCTCCGCGAACACAACGTGCAGCCGCTCACCAACACCGACCCCGCCTGGCTGCTCGTGGACTACACCCTCTTCCGGGTGCCGGGCATCAACGGCAACATGGTGAACCCTTTTCGCCAAAAAGACGCGGTGCAAATCCCGCCCGACAAAGAGCGGGTCTATTTCAAATTCATCGCCAAAAGCATCCGCCGCAGCAATGTGGAAGCCGAAGGTTTTGAAATAGAAAAGACGGACAATCTGTGCGTCACGCGCCTCGAACCAGTGGAAAACGTGCTGGAAAACTGCTGGCTACTCCGACCTGTGTTTGAGTACGAAGGCGCGGAATTCCCCTATGGCGACCGCCGCGACCGCGTCACCTCGCTCGATATTCCACAAGATGAACAGGGCGAAATCACGGTATATTTGATTTCCAGAAATGAAAAAGCCGAGCGCGGGCAAATTGATTTTTTGGAAAAAACGGGCTTGAAAGAAAACAATAAAATGTTCGTGATGGACAGCGCGGACGAGCGTAGCCTCGCATCCATTTTGAACTTTCTTACCCGGCATCGGCGGGCTTTGGAATCTGCCGGTTTTGCCATCGTCGCCCCACAAACAGACGGCAAAACCCTCTCGCTCGCCGCGCACGATATAAGCGTCCGCTCGGAAGCCACGGGCGATTGGTTCGACGTGCAGGGGCAAGTGAAGGTGGGCGACTACTCCTTTCCTTTTCAAAAACTCTTGCCCAACCTCCGCAGTGGCGACTCGTATTTTCCCCTCCCCGACGGCACGTTTTTTCTCATCCCGGAAGAATGGTTTGCCCGCTATGCCGACCTCGCAGGGACGGTGCAGGAACACGGCGAGCAATTGCGTTTGCCGAAGGCGCTCTACACCGTTTTGCAGGGAAGCCTGCCCGACCGGGACACCTCGGACTTTCCAGATATTGACCCCGAAAAGGTTGATTATCAACCTTCTGCCAACCTGAACGCCACGCTTCGGCCCTATCAGTTGGCGGGCGTGAGATGGCTCATCGGCCATTACCAACAGGGTTTCGGGGCTTGCCTCGCCGACGATATGGGGCTGGGAAAAACCTTGCAGACGATTGCGGTTTTGCTCTTTGCGAAGGAAAATTCGGCTACTTCTTCCGCTTCAACCCCACCCCCGGCCCCTCCCCTGAAAGGGAGGGGAGTCCGCGATACGGACCCTACGTCTCCCCTCCCTTTTAGGGGAGGGGCCGGGGGTGGGGTTGAAAAAGGGGGCGGCCTCCAACTGGACTTTTTCAATAAACACCAAGCCGAACTCCGCCCGCTCCGTGCGCTCATTATCCTGCCTGCTTCTTTGGTGTTCAACTGGCAACGGGAACTGATGAAATTCGCCCCCTCGCTGTTTGTGTACGTGCACACCGGCCCGAAACGCCTGAAGGATGTTCGCGCTTTGGCGAGCCACGATGTGGCGCTGACCACCTACCACACCGCCCGTCAGGATTTGAGTTTGTTGGAAAAAATCGGTTGGCAATTTATCGTGCTCGACGAAAGCCAACAGATTAAGAATCAGGCATCTGAGGTGTCCAAAGTGGTGCGCAGCCTGAATGCCCGGCACAAAATATCGCTCTCTGGCACCCCCATCGAGAATTCGCTGGCCGACCTCTGGGCGCAAATGGAATTTATCAACCCCGATACGCTGGGGACTTACAAGGCTTTCCGGGAGCAATTTCAGGCGCCAATTGAAAAACAAAATGACGAGCGGGCAAAAGCGCGGTTGTTCAGCCGGGTGAAACCCTTTTTCTTGCGCAGGACGAAAGAGGAGGTTGCGCCGGATTTGCCCGAACTGACGGAGCAGATTTTTTATTCCGAAATGCCGACCGAGCAGCGCAAACACTACGAACAGGTGAAATCCGCCGTGCGCAACGAAATCCTGTCGCTGTTCGACGACCCCAAAACGCGGCTCATGGCGCTGCAAGCCCTCACCAAATTGCGCCAGTTGGCAAATCATCCCGTACTGGCCGAAGCAGGCTACACCGGCGCGAGCGGCAAAATGGACGACGTGCTGGCGCAATGGGACGTGGTTCGCCGGGCAGGGCATAAAGTGCTGTTTTTCAGTTCGTTTGAACAACACTTGCAGTTGTTTCGGAAAAAAATGGAAAGCGACAAACACCCTTTCGCGTGGCTCACGGGCGATGTGCCGATGGCCGAACGTGCCCGCGAAGTGGAGCGTTTTCAGAACGATACCTCCGTTTGCGCGTTCCTGATGACGCTCGGCGCGGGCGGGGTCGGCCTCAACCTGACGGCTGCCGATTACGTTTTTTTGCTCGACCCGTGGTGGAATCCCGCGAAAGAAGACCAAGCCATCGCCCGCGCCCACCGCATCGGCCAGACGCGCCCGGTGACGGCCATTCGCTTTATCGCCCGCGACACCATCGAGGAAAAAATCGTGCAGTTGCAGGAGCGGAAACGGGCGTTGAGCACAGCGTTGTTTGCTGCCGGAGCGGAATTTCCGTCGTTGGACAGGGACGACGTGGAGATGTTGTTGGCATAAAAACGGTTTGCCTCCTCGATTTTATCAATGAACTATCGCGTTGAAATTCAAAAGTTTGTGCAAAAAATAAACTTGCTTTACAACGTGCAATGCGCAAAGTATTGGTGACTTAGTCCAAAGCCTCCTACATTCGCCCTCAAACGAAAGCCTCATGCCATTTTGGGCAAACATACTTTTTGGGTTGGCAATGGTTTATGTCGCACTGTGCGTGGTGTTCTACTTCGCGCAGGATTTGTTCTTTTTCCGCCCGGAGCGGTTGCCCAAATGGTTTACCTACAAATATCCTTTCCCGTTTACGGAGGTCAATTTTGAGATGGAAGACGGCGGCACGGTGAACGCGCTGCATTTCCGGGTGCCCAACAGCAAAGGCGTGGTTTTTTACATAAAAGGCAACTCGCGCAGCATCAAGGGTTGGGGCAAATTCGCCAAAGACTTCGTGGGCAAAGGCTTCGATTTTTTCATTCTCGACTACCGGGGTTTTGGGAAAAGCAAGGGGCGGCGCACAGAAAACATCCTTTACGCCGACTTGCAGCAGGTGTACAAATGGCTGGCTTCTGAATACAGCGAAGATCGCATCGTGCTATACGGACGCTCGCTCGGCAGCGGTTTGGCGGCCCGCGTCGCGTCGTGGAATCAGCCCCGGATGTTGATTCTCGACTGCCCTTACTACTCGTTTTTGTACCATATTTCACGCTATGGGTTCATCCTGCCCATTCGCTGGCTGTTGCGCTATCACATTCGTACTGACCGTTTTATCAAAAAAGTAAGTTGCCCCGTTCACATTTTGCATGGGGTGAAAGACCGCCTGATTCCTTTTCGGCAGAGCGAAATGCTCCGCGCCCTCGCACCGGACAATATCACGCTGCACGCCATCGAAGGTGCGGGACACAACAACCTGCCCGACTTCCCGGAGTACCACGATTGGCTCTACGACATTTTGCACGAGGAAAAAATGGAAGAGCAGCGGATGCGGGCGTGAATAGTTTGATTTAAGATTGCAGATTACATGCGAATCAAGATTTGAGTTTGGGTTTTGAAAATCGAAGTTTTGCACACGAGACCTATGAGGTTTTCAAAAACCTCATAGGTCTAAAATATTGAAAACCAACGCCCTTTTATTTTCAACCCTTGATTCGCATAGATTACATGATTTTTGATTTTCGAAATAATGAGTTTTCAACTCAAAAAGAACTCTACGAGACATCAAAAATCTGAAATCATGTAATCTGAAATCACTTATGGCCTATCAGCCTTCGCGTCCCGCAAATTTTCGTTGAAAAACTGCTCTATTTTCTCGAACAGATGCACCCGGTCTTTGCCCATCACATTGTGCAGATGCTCCGGGTAAACGAAATAGTCAATCTGTTTGCCCTTGCGGATACACTCCCGGATGTAGCGCATCGAATGTTGCCACAGCACCACATCGTCCGATGAGCCATGAATCAGGAGGAGGCGGCCATTCAGGTTGTCAATGTAATTGAACAAACTGCTTTTGTCATAGCCGTCGGGGTTTTCCTGCGGCGTGTCCATGTACCGCTCGGTGTACATGATTTCGTACATCTTCCAGTCAATAACAGGGCCGCCGGCGATGCCGCATTTGAATACGCCCTTTGCCTCCGGGCGGGTCATCAGCGAGGTTGTCATAAACCCGCCGTAACTCCAGCCGTACACACCCACGCGTTCTGGGTCAACAAAAGTCTGCGCCTTCAGGTAGTTCACGCCCGTCAGTTGGTCTTCGATTTCGACATCGCCCATGCGCCGGTGAATGTCACTTTCAAAGGCAAAGCCGCGATTGGCAGAGCCGCGCCCGTCGAGCGCAAACACAACATACCCTTCCTGCGCCATGTGGTGCATCCAAAGTTCGCCGCCACCCAGCCAAGTATTCGTAACCAACTGAACGTGAGGGCCGTTATAGACATTGACGATGGCCGGATATTTCTTTTTTGCATCAAAATCGGGCGGCAATATCATCCGCGCATTTAGCATAGCCCCGCCGATAGAAGGCAGCTCTACCAATCGCGTGAGGCCAAGTTGGTAGCCGTCAAGCGGGTTTTTTGCACCAAAAACGATGCGGCGGCCAGCCGGGTTTTCCACCGAAAGGGCATAGATAAATCGCGGCGTAGCAGCATTACTAAAAATATCCAAAGCCCACTCGCCCGTGCTGTTCACGAGGCCATGGTGTGTGCCTTCCTCGTCGTTGAGGCGGGAGAGCACGCCCGTTTTCAAGTTCGCGGCAAAGACATAGCGGTTCAGCCCCGTTTCGTCGGCAACTTGATAAAAGCACTGTTCGCCATCGGCGGAAAAGCCGTAGAAGTTCGTCACCGGCATCGCGCCCTTGCTCAGTTGGCGAATCATTTTCCCCGACCTCTCGTAGAGGTAAAGGTGGTTAAAACCGTTGCGCTCGCTTTGCCACACAAACTGTGCGTCATTGCCCGGCACGAAAACGGCGGGTTTCTCCGGCTCCACATAACGGTCGTTTTTTTCCTCAAAAAGCGTCTTTACAAACGCCCCCGTTGTGGCATCGAACTGCTTGAGCCACATGTGGTTCTGCTCGCGGTTCACCACGGCAATCAGGATAAACTTGTCGTCGGGCGTCCAAGCCACGTTGGTCAGATATTGCTCTGCGGGTTCGCCGGTTTGCAGGTAAATCGTCTTCGCATTTTGTGTGTCAAATACGCCGACCGTGACGTGGTGGCTTTTTGTGCCGGAATACGGGTAGCGCACTTCGCGCACCTGAGCGGGCATCGAGTCAAGCACATAAATCGGGTACTTCGTCACCATGCGCTCGTCCATGCGGTAAAAAGCCAGATAGCGCCCCGACGTGCTCCAGAATGTGCCTTTGTAAATGCCAAACTCGTCGCGGTGGACGCTCTTGCCGTACACGATGCCGTCTTCTTCGCTTTTCGCCACGCCCAAGTCTTTGCCGCCGATGCTCACCCACAGGCCATTGTCTTTGGTGTAGGCTGCGCTGAACGTTTTGTTGTGAATATCAATGTTTTCCGCGTCATCTGGGTGCCAGTTTTTTTGCTGCAAACCCTCCGAGAGCGAGTAAGTGAAAATTTCTTTTTCTGTGTGAAACCACAATTTTTCGCCGTCCATCCAAGCCACGGGCGGCATCCCGTCGAGCGGCTGAAGCCCCAGCGATTTGAGGCCGTCGTTGATTTTGGGCAGCACATCTAGCGTGTCAACGGCCAAATCCGGGGCGTTCACGCGGACGAGTTTGTGGCTGACGACGTGGGTAAATTGCGTCGTGCCGGGTATCCATTGCAGCTGTTTCAGGTTGGCTGGTGCCAAAGCCCCGCGTTTCAGAATCGCGTCGGCCATGGTGAGTTTGTTGGTTTGGGAAAAAAGGAAAAAGGGGGAAAGGAGAAACAGAATGACAAATGAAGATTGACGAAGTACCATTTTTTTCATGCTTAAGCCGGTTGAAAAGGCGGGCAAAAGTAAAAAGGCTTTGACGGACACTTGTTGAAAAACGGTGTGCTTCCCTTATTTTTCCGCCATGATAAAAGCACCTTTTGTCCGCGCCGCGCTTGCCGCCTTGCTGCTGGCCTCATTCGCCTGTAAAACAGCCGCTCCGTCGTCCAGCAAGAAGAACGACTTTGCCGTCATCGCCTATTATTTTGGCAAAAACGCTGATATTCAACAATATAAATGGGAACAACTCACCCATGTCGTTTTCAGTTTTTGCCACCTGCGCGGCAATAAGTTGGCCGTGGACAATGTGGGAGACAGCCTCACGATTCGGAATTTGGTCGCCTTGAAAAAACAACATCCCCGCCTGAAAGTGCTGCTCTCGCTCGGCGGATGGGGCGGCTGCGCCACCTGTTCCCCGGTATTTTCTACCCCCGAAGGTCGCTCGGAGTTCGCGGCTTCCGTCCAAGAATTGACAAAAGAATACGACACCGACGGCATTGATTTGGATTGGGAATACCCAGCCATCGAAGGTTATCCGGGGCACCCGTACAAATCGGAAGACAAACGCAATTTCACTTTGCTGGTGCAGGAATTGCGCCGGGTGCTGGGCAAGCGGGCTGACATCAGTTTTGCCGCAGGCGGGTTCGCCTCGTTTTTTGACAACTCCATCGAATGGGCGCAGGTGATGCCGCTGCTCGACCGGGTGCATCTGATGAGTTACGACCTTGTGGGCGGTTTCAGCACCGTCACCGGCCACCACACGCCGCTGTTCTCGACTGCCGAGCAGCAAGGCTCAGTCGACTACGGGGTGCGTTATTTGAAAACGTTGGGAGTGCCGCCGCAAAAAATCGTCATCGGCGCGGCCTTTTATGCCCGCACTTGGGAGCAGGTAGAAAATGTGAACAACGGGCTTTATCAACCGGGCAAATTCAAGTCGTTCGTGCCGTACCACAAGTTTTCGCAGACCGTCAATCTGACAATGGGTTTCGCCTTTTTCCGCGACCCGGCGGCGCATGCGCCATACGCATACAGCCCGACGCGCAAGGAATTTGCCACCTTCGACGATGCGGAATCGGTGGCTTTGAAAACAAAATTCGCGCAGGCAAAAGGGCTGGGCGGCATCATGTTCTGGCAATTGACAGACGATTTGCCGCAGAATGGGTTGTTGCAGGCCATTCACGATGCGAAGGAGTAGGCGGTTTTCAGTAGGCAGTGAGCAGTTTGCAGTGGGCAGCAGGAAAAAACTATCCCTCGCGCCGGATTTTCCAGCGTTTGTGGCTCCACAGCCAATTTTCGGGTAAGGCCCGGATTTCAGTTTCCAACCGCCGTGCATACTCACGGGTAATGTCCATCTCGGCGGCAGTAGTCGGGTCTTTCCAAATCTCATCAAACAACACCTCGTAATAGCCGCGCCGCACCCGCCGGACATGGTAATAAAGCACCGGAAAATTGAATTTGCGCGCCAACACATCCACTCCGGGCAGAGAGGCCGTGTCTTGGCCAAGAAACTCAACCCAATGCGCGTTTTTACGGCTGGTGGGCGATTGGTCGGTCAAAAGAATAAAAACGACGGCTTCGTTGGCGCGTTTGCGCATCACCTTGAAAGTCTCTTCCATGCTCACCAATTCCATACCCGTCCGGGCGCGCGAACGATTGAGAAAGCGGTCAATATGCTTGTTGGTCAATGGTTTGTAAGCTGTCACGGTCGCGCCGTGAAAAGTTGGCGGCATGGTGATGCCGGTGATTTCCCAATTGTTGTAGTGGCTCCCGCTGAGGATGATGGATTGGCCCTTGTCAAGATATTGGTTCACGACCTCGGGGTTGAGGCATGGGCAGCGGCGCTTGATTTCCCGGACGGGTGTGGTGAAAAGTTTGACCGTTTCGAGCGTTGTATCGGTCAGGTTCAGGTAAAAACGCCGTGCGATGTGCTGTATTTCTGCTTCCGTTTTTTCGGGAAATGCCCGCCGGAGATTGTCGAACACGACTTTTTTGCGGTAGCCTATAATGTCGAACAACAAAAAAGCCAATCCGTCGGAAAGCACATACAAGACCCTAAATGGAATCAGGCGGAAGAGTTCAATACCAATTCGCAGGAAAAAATAGCCAACCATTTAAAGTCGAAAGTCGCGGGTCGTTTTCGTAAATCTGGATTTGTCAGTTCTTCGGCAACATCAGCCAAAGCCGCCCGTAGCGGTTGATTTTCCGGGCTTCTTGAAGACCTTGCTGACCGACACCGCAATAAAGATCCATGCGTTTGGTGGTCAGGATAGCGCCTCCCCGGTCTTGGGCAAAGATGATGCGGTAAGTGTAGCCCAACAATTTGCCATTCGCATCAATATTGGGCAACTCGGCGAGCAAAGTGCTTCCAATAGGGATATAGCGCGGATCCACCGCCACCGAGTAGCCCGGTGTGAGCGGGAAAAATCCGCAGCCAAGCACCTGCTCATCCACTGGCGTGAAAAAAACATACCTGCCTTTGCCACCTTTCGACCTTTTCACCGAGCCGCCGAAGCCAAAATGCTGGCGCTTGCCGTCGGGAAATTCAACCAGACAGTTGCCCTGCAATTGGGCATTGGCGAGTTCCTTGCGGCTGCGCAGCCACGCCAGTTCGAGGCCGCGACCGTTGAGCGCGCCACCTTCGATAAACTCGGCGGGTGGCACATTTGATTCTGGGCGGCGCAGCATCGGTACGGAATATTCGTCAGTGCGTACCCGGCTGGCTTTGATGACCGGGGTGTAATAGCCGGTCATGCGCACACGGTCTTTTTTGTAATCGGTATTGATGCCATAAAAGTCGAACGTGGCAAACATCACGCTGGGGTCGAGCAGTTGGATATCCTGAAGCAACTCTACCGTGCGGAGCATCTCTTTTTTAGTGATGCCAGAAGCACCTTTTTTCGGCACATCGGAGCGGCGGAGATAGTTGGCCTGCTCGTACATAGCCGTTAGCATCAGGGGATCGAAGGAAAGATAGGGGATTGTGTCGGGGCCGCTTGGTATGAGTACTTTGGACGAAAGTTTGCGCTCAGATTGGCGCTTCGTTGGAGCCTCTATTTTAAGCGTTTCTTTATTTGCTTCCACTGGTGTGGAGGTGCTTTCGGAAGCTGTATTTCCTTCAAAAGGTATCGGGAATCTGAGACCCACGCTGGCTTCCGTAACAGCGGCACCAGAGCGCCCTGCGGTCAGCCAAATAACTGCAAAACAAGCAATTAAGAAGGTAAAATCAGCGATGAAAATTCTTTTTAAAGTTAGCATACGCGACGGGAGGAGTAGGCGCGAATTGTTGTTTTGATTAAACAAAAGTAGAGTTAGAACGCTGATACTGCCGCTTTGTCACGTCGAAAAAACTGTTATTAAAATCAAAACGATTCCCAACTGGCAGATTGACAGCCTAATACATCATCCTATTGACGCCTCAGCCACTCGTTAGTTTTCAAAATAGCAATCATCGAAAGTGCGTCAGTAATATCGCCCCGCAACACCATTTCAACAGCCTCCGCAAATGGTAAACGACGGACGTGCAATTGCTCCGTTTCCTCCGGGCTGGCCTCGCCAAACTCAAGTTCTTGCGCCAAATATGCCACGCCATATTCATCGGTCACGGAGTTGGACGTGTGCATTTCGAGCAGGGGTGTCCACCGCCGCGCAGTAATGCCCGTTTCTTCCAACAGTTCGCGTTTGGCCGATTCGAGCGGGTCAGTGCCCACCAAACCACCACCTTCGGGAATCTCCCACGAATAGCGTTCCAAAGTGTATCGGTACTGCCCCACGAGCCAAGTATTTTTGTCATCGTCGAGCGGCACGATGCCGATAGCCGTGTTTTTGAAATGCACCACACCATAAATACCCGCCCCGCCAGAAGGGTTCAAAACGTCGCGGTGTTCCACCCGAATCCAGGGGTTTTCGTAAGCATTGCGGGTGGAAAGTGTTTGCCAGGGATTCGGGTGTTCGTCGGGATGAGCGCCTTTGAAGTGGAACGGCATTGCCATGTTTTTTTAAGATAGTCGGTTTAGAGTAGTTGAGAAAGTTTAGATGGTTTATGGGCTTGGTTTTCAGTCAATTGCACACATCCTTTGCTCAAAATCACTTTGCGTTGGCCGTAAATCAAGTTGAACTCCCAAAAGGCACTCGCCAGCGGGCTGCGCAGCAAAAGTCCACGAACGCGCCAATTTTTTAGAAAAATATTTTTGGAAAATGGAGACCTGCCGTCCGAAGATAGGGATGAAAAAAGGACAGGCCGGCAAAAACGCCAACCCGTCCTTCAGAAAAACTTTTCCCTCAAAATCCCCACCCGACTCCGATTCCGATGGCAGGCTGATAATCTCCACTGGCCAATTTCCCAAAAGAACAGTCCGCTTCCACGAAGCCATTTTTCAAAAAAACACACCGCACACCCGCGCCCCCAAAAGGTGAAAATGATGCTCCGACTGGCTCGGTTTCCAATGGCAACGAAACGCCTGCTATCTCTGCCCCGCTTTCCATTTGCATCGGGAATTGCCCCCGCACGCCGCCTTCCAAATACGGGTTTATCACGCCGTTGCCAATAAAAAACGCGCTCCCAATATCCACCAGAACCGCTGATAAAGAAGTGTTTACATTGCCCAACAAGGTTTTAGGTTGTTGGTAATCCTGAGAAAATTGCGGCAAAACGAGAACCGGGAACTCGCCTGACCACTCCGCCCGAAAGTGTTGCGCGGTGGCCCGCAATTCAAATCGGGTGCCCAATCGAACGCCCAATCGAAGGCCGGGCATTGCTTCCGCGCGTCCACTCAATCCGGCTGTTTGGGTCGGCTGGCCCGACGGATTGCCGATGAAAAATTCGCCGCCGAGTTTTTCAAAAAGTTGCTCGAAAGTGCCGGGCGCGAAAGCCGCATGTTGGAGCGCAGCAAATTCGATATTCTGGTCAGCAACACCGCCCAAAGGAAAAGTGTAAGCGCCGCCGATGTTAATGCGCGGCTGATGGACTGCCTGGATGATTTTGGCGTTTGCGCCGGTGAGCGGGAGTTGGCTCCAAGGTGTCTGGCCGATGGCCGGAAGCGCAGCAATCAAAAACAGCGCAACCAGAGAAGTATTGAACGAAAAAAGATTTTTCATGATGGCAGATTTTTGAAGTGGCGCGGTTGCGCACTGCGCCACACTTGGTGATTTTTGAAAAAAGACGTGGCAAAGCGTCAGCGACAGGGGTCATTTGTCATAGATTCGTTTGAAGCGGGCGGCCCATTCGTCTCGCGCGTCTTCGCTGGAAAAAGCATCTTTCATTGCTTTTTCATGGGAGGCACCCAACGCACGGGCGGCGGAGTAGCGGTCATAAGCCGGGCGAATGAGTTTGGGCAAATCTTCTGCTTTCGTGATTT
>CAYZVM010000081.1:0-24072 GCA_964481485.1 uncultured Saprospiraceae bacterium
TCGCGGTTTTGGTAACTGGGGCGGTCGCCACTTTGGCTGCGGTCTTGCCAGGGTTTGCGTTCGCCTTGGTTGCGGTCTTGGTCACGATTCCAAGCGGGGCGTTCGTTGCTCCATGGCTTCCGCTCTTGGTCATTGGTTTCCCGTTCTTGCCAAGGCTTCTTTTCAGATTTTTCGTCTTGGTTTTCGGATTCATCGGTAGGTTGGGAGAGTTTCGGTCGCTCTTTCAGCGAGAAACCCGTGTCCGGTTTCACGATACGCGGACGGCGTTTTTTTTCTTCCATTAGAGGCGGTAGTTAGTGTGTTGAATTGGCTTTCAAACGCCAAATTTCCGGTTTTTGGTCCGTAAGGTCGTTTCCTGCCCTGATTTATTTTAGTTTTAACAAATGTCGCTCGTTCGGCAAAAAGACCAACCAGCGGTGAATTTCTTTTGCAAAGGTATGGCTGTTGGCAATTGCAATGCCAAAGAAATTGCTTTTTTGAGTAAACAAGATTTTTTGCAAGAAGGATAAATCACGCGTAAAAAATCCGGCCACGTATGTTGGCATAGCCGGATTGGGATTAAATGTTTTATGCGAATCAAGGGTTGAATTTGGGTTTTGAAAATCGAAGTTTTGCACACGAGACCTATGAGGTTTTCAAAAACCTCATAGGTCTAAAATATTGAAAACCAACGCCCTTTTATTTTCAACCCTTGATTCACATATTTTATAAAAAACTAATCTGTTTTCACCCATTTCAATACTTGCACTTGCCCATTTGTGGTGGTTATTTTCAGGTAATAAATGCCTCCGGGCAAGTGCGCGACATTGATTTCTTCAGACAAATCGCCCGTTTCAAGTTGTTGTACCAAACCACCTTGTAAGGTGAAAATTTGCGTAGCGAATGGTTGCAATCCGTTCATTTCCAATCGGAATGCATCGTGGGCAGGGTTGGGCCACAGCCGTATGGAACGAAGGCCGACAGGTTCGCCGGTGCCAACTATATCGTCCACTATGACCGGCGCCAACATGACCTGGCAGCCGTTTGAGTCCGTCATGAGCAGTTGGTACATGCCTGCACTCAGGCTGTCCAAATCTTCCTCGTTTGAAAAGAACTCCCCGTTTTTTCTCCAAACAAATAAATAGGGCGTTGCGCCGCCAACGGGTGTGACGTCAATGCTGCCGATGCCGCTACCGTTCATGTCGTTGACTACCGGGCCAAGCAGGATGTCGGGCAAAGGATTGACGGTGACGGTGAATGAGCATTGCGCGGTGTTGCCCGAAATGTCGGTCACTTGGAAAACTTGTGTGGTGATGCCGTCGTCGAATGGCGAGCCGCTCGGCAATCCGCTGATGAGTGTTGGCTGCACGCCCGTCAAACTGCAATTGTCTGAAATCACGGGGGGCGAATACATAACCAGATCAGCACCACAAATGACGATGTTGGCGGGGCAGGAAATGGTGGGTGCCAGCGTGTCCGCTGAGATGATGGTGACGGATTCGAGCGCCACACAATTGTTGGCATCGGTGACGGTGACGCTGTATGTCCCGACCGCCAAGTTGGAGATGGTGGCGGTGGTGTCGCCGCTGTCCCAGAGGTAGGTGAGTGGCAGCGTGCCGCCGCTCAGCGTGACGGTAGCTTGTCCGTCGGCACTTCCCGGGCAGGAGACGTTTGCGAAGGAAATGTTTGCAGTGATGGCGCAGTTGAAGGAATTTACCACCACCGTCTGGCTGACGGTGCAGCCGTTTGCATCGGTGACAGTGACGGTATAACTGCCCGGTGCCAAATTGATAATGGTGGCGGTAGTGTCGCCATTGCCCCATAAGTAACTATAAATTGGTGTGCCGCCAGCGGGTTGGGCAGAGGCGGTGCCATCGTTCGCATTTTGCGAAGTTTCGGCGGTAGCCGAGGCATTGGCTGACAAAATTGGCGGCTCTGTGATGCTCACAGTAAGTGAGGCCGGGCAGTCGTTGCTATCCACAATGGAGACCGAATAGGTGCCGGGTGCCAGGTTGGAAATGGTCTGGGTTGTATCGCCGTTTGACCAATCAAACACTACGGGCGGTGCTGCCCCGCTGAGGTTGACGGTGGCGGTGCCGTCTGCCGCTGCGTGACAGGTGACGTTGCTGGCAACGATGCTGGCTGTGAGTGCGCAGTTGAAACTGTTGACGGTGACGATTTGCACGGTGATGCAGTCATTTTCGTCGGTGACGGTGACGATGTAATTGCCGGGAGCCAGATTGGTGATGGTGGCTGTGGTGCCGCCGTTGCTCCAGAGATATGAATAGGCCGGAGTGCCACCAGTGGGTGCGGCGGTAGCGGTGCCGTCGTTGGCGCCGTTGGAGGTTTCGCCGGTGGCGGTAGCATTGGCTTGCAGCAGTGCGGGTTGTGTCACAGTGACCGAAGCGGTGGCGGTGCAGTTTTCTGTGTCGGTGACGGTGACGGTGTAGGTGCCTGCCGGCAGATTGGAGATAGTGGCTGTGGTGCTGCTATTGCTCCAAGCATAGGTAAAGGAGCCAGATCCTCCACCGGGGTTGACTGTGGCGCTGCCGTTGATGCCGCCGTTGCAGCTGACGTTGGTCGCCGAAGCGGTGGCCGTGACGGGTGGTGTTTGGCTGACGGTAGTGTTCGCGGTGGCGGTGCAGCCGTTTGAAGTGTTTGTAATCAACAAATTGTACGTCCCGGCGGTGTTCACGGTCGGGGTAAGGGTGGTGCCGCCGGACACGATGTTGCCGTTGGTGGTTGTCCAGAGGTAGCTAAAATTTGCTCCTTGCGAGGAGCCGCTGGCGTTGAGTTGGACGGTGGTGTTGTTGCAATTCAAATTGGCTGGCGCGGCGATGATTGCGGTAGGAGGGGTGATATTTTGATTGACGGTCGTTAAAGCGGTGGCGGTACAGCCGTTAGTGGTGTTTGTTACCAGCAAATTGTATGTCCCTACTGCATTTACAGTGGGCGTGAGGGTGGTGCCGCCTGACACGATGTTGCCATTTGTCGTTGTCCAGAGATAGGTAAAATTGGTTCCTTGCGACGAGCCGCTAGCATCCAATTGCACCGATGTGTTGCTGCAAGTAAGCAGCGGCGGTGTAGCAATGCTCACGGTAGGTGGCGTAATGTCTTGCAAAACGGTCACGCTGCTGGAGGCTGTGCATCCATTGGCCGTGTTGGTTACTGTGCCGGTATAGTTGCCGGGTGCTGTTACGGTGGGGTTTTGTTGGGCAGAGGTGAACCCGCTAGGGCCAGTCCAAAAGAATGTAGGCGAAGTAGCGTTGGTCGTTATGTTAAGTTGCAAGGATGTGATTGCACAAGTTAGCATGCCGCTGACGGTAGCATTTGCCGTAGGCGGTGTATTGTTCAAATTGACAACCGCCGTCGCAGTGGATGTGCAACTATTTACAGGGTTGGTCACAGTGACGGTGTAATTGCCCTGCAAATTCACAGTCGGGTTTTGTTGGGTGGAAGTAAACCCGCCGGGGCCGCTCCAAGAATAGGTCACGCCGGAAGTTTGAGAATTCGCCTGAATGCCCACTGACGTGACCGCGCATGTCAGCGCCCCACCGGTGGCCGACGCGCCGGGCGGGTTGATGTTGCTGGAGACGGTGGTGGAAGCTGTGGCGGTGCAGCCGTTTGTGTTATTGGTGACTTGCAGGGTGTACGTCCCGGCGGCGTTCACGGTGGGGGTGAGGGTGGTGCCGCCGGACACGATGTTGCCGCCGCCGGATGCTGTCCAAAGATACGATACGTTGGGGCCGGTGGAGGAGCCAGCCCCGTTGAGCATGGCACTCGTTTGGGTACAGGTGAGTGTGGCGGGCGGGCCGGCGTTGGCTGTGGGCGGATTGGTGTTGGAGTTGATATTGAAACTGGCTATCCGGGTGCATCCATTGTCGTCCGTGACCGTGACGGATTGAGGGCCGGGGGTGTCGTACACGGCGGGATTGGTGGTTTCGCCGTTCGACCAGCTGTACGAATAGGGTGGTGTGCCTCCGGTGACGGTGGCGGTGACGTTCACGATGGTGGCAATGCAGGTCAAGGTGCCTGACACACTGGCGGTTGCATTTAGAATGGGCGGCTGGGTGATGCTTGCGGTGGCGGTGGCGCTCCCGCTCCCGCTCGAGCCTGTCACCGTCACGGTGTAGTTGCCTGCTGCCAAATTAATGGCCGTTTGGCCGTTTTGGCCATTGCTCCACAAGTAAGTATATGGCGGAATACCGCCGCCGCCTTCCACGGTGGCGCTACCGGTATTGGTGCCAAAACAGGAAACATTGGTGATATCGACAATTGTCGCTGTCACTGGCGGTGCTCCGGTGAAGTTGAAACTTTGGGAGAAATCAACAGGGAAATCGCCACCATTGGAAATGTCATTGTTGGTAAAATTGCCGATAAAATAGGCCGTGATGGTGTTGCCAGCGGCGGAGGTAGGAGAGGTCCAGTTGAAATTCCAAGAAACCGAACCGCCGCTGAAAAACTTCCCGTTGCGGTGCTCAATGTACTCGCGCCCGCCGAAAAACTCTGTGCCGGTTTGGGCATTGACGGGGGCTAAATCGCCGGCATTCCCGTTGTTTCCGTTCACCATCACCAATTGGAACCCGCCTTTTATCGGGGTGCCTGCGGTCGGTGTCATGGTGAGCACGATGGGGTAAGTAGTGTTGGGCTCGATATCGGACGGCAGCCCACTAATACTGACATCGCCATTGAAATTGCCCGAATTGTTGTTGTGGCAGGTGATGCAATGGTTGTCGAACGGTGCGCCGGTGTGCCCGGTGGGAGGGTTGGCGTTGTTGGCGAGCCAGACGAGCAAGCCGAGCAAAAGACCGGTCATAGGGAGCAGACGAGAGTGGCGGATTGAATCCATGTGGATTTGTTGTTTTAATTGTTATTGTTGACAGCTCGAAATAGAGTCTCAAAATTAGTGAGAAGAAGTAGCAGGGTGTGCAGTCGCTGTTTGCAAAACATTGTAGTTTTTTTACCAAACAGGAAAAAAATGCTCCGAACAGATTTTGTACCTTCACACCCCGTTTTGTCCGGAAGACTTGTTTTTAACCGAATCAGACCCAATATGTCAGACGAACCGAACCAAGGGCCAGCCATTGAGCGGCTGCTCGAAAAAAGCCTGCAGCACATCGAAACCCGTTGGGAGTATTTTTCCCTGTCGGCCACCGAAAAAATTTCCGGTGCAGCAGCGGCGCTCACGGGCGTTTTGATTGTCGTCCTTTTCGCACTGATGGTTTTGTTTTTCCTCAGCATCGGCTTTGCGATTTGGCTGGGCGACTTCCTCGGCAACCGCGCCGGAGGGTTTGCGCTGGCAGGTCTGATTTTTGTGCCAATTGCTATCGCGGCCTACCTTTGGGTGCCATCGGTGGTGCGTTCCAAAATCATTCAAAACATGTTAGAAGATGAAGATACTGACGACGAAAGCTGACGTGGACAACCTCAGCGAACTCCGCCAGCGCAAAGCAGAACTCAAAGCCCGCATCGCTGCCGAACAGACCGAAATCCGCGAGACTTGGCAGACGGTGCGCACTGATTTCGAGCCTTCCCGGCTTGTCGGCACGGTGGCAAAATCCCTCTTGGGCATCTCCGACAAGCCCGGCACAGCCGCCGACCAAGGTGCGCTCGGCATGGCCGCTGGGCTGCAAGGGCCACTCAAAGTCGCCACAGATTTGTTCGTGCGCGACCCCCGCATCGCCTTGTTGCTCAAATTTGTGGCTCCGCTGGCTGTTGCTTATTGGCCGCACATTATTCGCAGGGCCAAAAAACTGACGCCGACAAAAACAAAGATGTACGGCTCTTTGCGCAAAGGCGTGGCCGGGCTGCGCAAACAATTGAGGCGCAAAAAATCCGATGCCCCGCAAGCAGTGGATGCCGAAGACATCATTCAACCCTCCTGATTTTTTGCCAAAACATACTTGACCATGGAAAAACGCAATACCCTCGGACTCTTATTGGTAGGCGCTTTGGCAGGCGGCGCCATCTATTTCCTCTTTTTCACCGAACGGGGCCGCAAACTGCTCGACCGGCTGTCGGACATGGCGGCTGAAAAATTGGACGAGTGGCTGGCGGAATTGGAGCGCGAATTGGCGGAGGCGGAGAATGAAACGGTTGAAGACGCTTCGGTTGGTCATTCCTGACAAATAGAGCTGTGCCATTTTTACCGGTATATTCATCCATGAGTGTTTGCCGGCGACCCATTCAAACACAAACTACCCATCTTCCATGCGAATTCTCGCCACCCTCTCACTCGCCCTGTCCTGTTCCGTTTGTTTTTCTCAAATCAACTGGCAACCCTTCGGCGGCCCGGATGGGCCCGGATGGGTTCAGGACATCGAGATCACACCTTCGGGCGAATATTTCATGGCCAATCAGAAAACCATTTACCGCTCTGCGGACGGAGGCCTTAGTTGGGTGACCGTACCGAGCTCCGACCCAGGCTATCCTAAGAATTGGCGGGATATGACTGTACTACCCGATGGCACGCTGATAGCGGTTCAGAGCACCAAGGTGTATCGCTCGGAGCCCGGAGATAATTTTCTTAGCGAAGTACACGAGCAACCCCAGGGAGGTTTTTTCCTGAACCAGGTGCAGCATACGTCCGACGGAACCCTGTTCGGTTGGGACTACGACTTCAAAATGGTGCTGGTTTCAAACGACAAGGGTAGTAACTGGGATACCCTGTACACTTTTGACAATCCGTTGTATGAATACTACGGCTTTTCGATCCATGGCAATGGCAAAAACTATGCGATCAGTCCGCAGCGCATCGTCCGCTTCGACGAAAACGGCGGCAATACCGTAAACATCAACATTTTTCCCGGCCAGTTGCGCGTCCCCTTTTCCCATGGTATTGCTTATCTGCCCGACGAAGACGCTCTGGTAGTGGGTGCAGGTTCTCAATTCAGAATTACTTATGACGATGGAGGCACCTGGGACACGCTTCCTGTCCCCGCTTCGCTGAACACGTTCTCCGGGATGTATTACGACAAATTCAACAGCAGGCTTTTTGCCTGTTTTCAGGATACGATTTGGGTCACTGGTACTCTGGGAGCAAGTTGGGATGTGTTTATGCCCTTGGGAAAAAGCTTAGATCTCGCTAATTATATCCTTGCTTTGGATGCCGGTGGCCGGATGTCACTCTCTGTTAGCAATTGCGATCAACGGGAATTTCTCCGTTCTGAAGACAACGGGCAAACGTGGACGTCCATGAACGACCAGTTTCACAATGAAAGTACGGAGGAAATCCTGCGCGACCACCAGGGCAATTTATACGTTCGTTCATGCACTTTCATGTGGCTCCACTCAACCGACAACGGCGAATCCTGGCAAGTTTGCCGGCCGGGCGGTATCAGCGAACCTGCCTTTCTTGATTTGCTCGTAACAAGGGAAGGGGTATTATTCGGAACAGATTATACCGGCCGGGTTTTTCGTTCGCTCGATCACGGTGCGAACTGGCAATTTTTGGATTCGTTTACTTTTTCTCATTCAAACCAATTGTACGAAGGCGGCGATGGCGCCATCTACTTCATTTGCGACCATACGGGAAAATCTTATGTTTCCGACGATCTGGGCATTTCGTGGACTGATTTGGGTATTTTATTACAAAACGACTTTTTTACCCACCCTGACGGTACAATTTACAGATTAACGACGCTCAACAACACACTGGAGCGTTCTGTCAATCATGGACTCACCTGGGAACCTGCGGTGGCGAATATCAATGACTTACCTGCCACACTGGGCATTTTTTCTGTTTTTTACTGCGCACCGAATGGCACTATCTACATCGGCAATTCGCAGGGAGGAGATATTTATTTTACAACTGATCAATTTGCCACGCATGGTTACATTAACGGAACAGGCGTAAACAAACTGATCACTGACAACGAGAGCCACCTGTTTGGAGTTACTTCCGTTTACAACGAGTTGATGCAGTTTTATCCGGCAACCAATACGTTGGAATTGGTTGATACGCCGTTCGACTATAACTTATCAGATGTTTTTATTGACAGGGATCAGTATATGTACATCGGTGGCAGCATAGGTGTTGTTTATCGCTCTGCCGAACCGACTTCGACATTCACAACGCTTACCGGCCGGGTAGAGCAAGTTACCGATTGCAACGACAATAACGGAAGCACTGAACCCGGTTTGCTCGTCGAGGTGAAAGGGGCGAACGGCACTTTCATTGCATCCACGTCATTTGTCAACAACACCTTCCGGCTTTTCGCGCCCCAGGGCGATTACAACCTGAGCATTGTGCCGAAGAGTGTTTTTTATGAAAATTGCCAACTTTCATTACCCGTTACTGTGCCATCGCCCGATACGCCGCTGCTGACCTTCCGGCAGAAAGCATCGTGTCCGTATTTGCGCGTCCATTCGTCAAACTGGTTTTTACGCCGCTGTTTCGAAAGCAGGTACACGATCACCTGGTGCAACGACGGTACTGCTGCCGCCCCTGATGCCTACGCCGAAGTCACGCTCGATTCATTTTTCCAGTTCGTGTCGGCTTCTTTGCCTGTATCGTCGGTGAACGGCAATACCCTGCGTTTCGATTTGGGCACGCTTGCACCCGGCCAGTGCGGCAACCTGGAATTGTATGTAAAAGTCAGTTGCGACGCCACGTTGGGTCAAATACACTGCCTGACGACACATATTTTTCCCGACGATCTTTGCCTTCCGGAATTAGACACGACAGCGATTTATCAGGAATGTGCTCCTAATGTGAGTTCGTTTGACCCCAACGACAAAACCGCTTTCGTAAACGGCAGGGAAGAATCGGAGGAATACTTAGAAGGGAGCAGCCTCGAATTCCTGATTCGTTTTCAAAACACCGGCACCGATACCGCTTTTCGCGTGGTCGTGCAGGACCGCCTGTCGTCGCTTTTCGATGCCGCGACATTTCAACCTTTGTCCGCGAGCCACCCATATCGCTGGGAATTGCATCCCGACCCGGCCACCGGCGAACACATTGTGCGTTTCATTTTCGACAACATCTTTTTACCCGACAGCAATATCAACGAAGCAGCCTCCCACGGCTTCGTGAAATTTGCCGTTCAGCCCAAAGCGATTGCTTTGCAACAGGGCCCAATCCAGAATTTCGCCGACATATTTTTCGACTACAACCCGCCGGTGCGGACCAACACGGTGAGCCTGAAATACGTCGAACCGACCATTTCAACCATTCAACCTGCCGTGCCGCCGGTAAAAATTGCACCGCAGCCATTCCACGACTACGCCCTCATAACATTTGATTATCAGGGAGATTGCCTGTTTCAACTATTCGACCTGCACGGGCGTTTGTTGCGGGAAGATCGGGTCATCGACGGGCGATATCGCGTTCAACGGGAGCAACTGCCATCGGGAATGTATATCTGTCGTTTTATGAGCGGCGGCAGTATCGTGGCAGCTGGCAAGTTGTCTATTCAAGACAAATAATTCTCCCAAGTAAACCGCTCATATTATTCAGTTAAAATATTTTCTTTTTTGGCAAACCAACTCCGCACGGAAATTGCATGAATTGTGGGTTTTTTCCCTGCCCCGCGCTATCTGCGAAAAAACTAAAATTGTACTCGTAGGAAGCATTTTTGTCAGCACAACGCCCTTCAAAATAGACAGTCGCAAATTGCCCCTTTTTTAAACAAACAATACTGTCGGTCTGCATAAAACACCTGATATCCTTATACATGCCTCTTAATGAATCACCCTCCACTTGATACCTATAAATCACATCAGACCGATAAACAAGGTTTTTTCCAAACTTTGCCAAGTGCAGACAGAGCAATTCGTAGGTATTGTTTTTTACAGACATTCTCAAGAAACTTTCTTCCGTAATCCACGATCGGAGCGTGTCATGGATTCCACAATCTTGGTAAAACAACTCTAACTCATCGGCTGAAAGCATCTGAAAAGTCAACTCAATAGGCTTGCCTGGCTGCGGCTCCGGCGAATCACACCCGCCACACAGCAGGAACAAAAAGAGCAGGGCAAAAAAGTTTTGCATGGACGTTTCCTTTAAATCTTTGAGCCAAAGCAAGTGAATTCCCTACCTTCGCGGACGAATTTTCGCTTGACCAATTTCTCCCTTTTTTATATGCTCAACAAACGCATCAGCAAAGTCGCCGTCCTCGGTTCCGGCCTTATGGGAACCGGCATCGCCGCCCAGCTCGCAGGCTGTGGCCTCGAAGTCCTTATGCTCGACCTCGCCAGCGAAAGCAACAAAAACAAGATTGCTTCCGATTCGCTGCAAACAGCCCTGAAAGCCAAGCCCGCGCCGTTTTACGACAACAAATTTGCTTCGCGCATCACGGTCGGCAACTTCGACGACGATTTTCCGAAAATAAAAGACTGCGACTGGATTATCGAAGTCGTGGTAGAGCGCCTCGACATCAAAAAGCAGATTTTTGAAAAAGTCGAAAAATACCGCGCCAAAGGCTCGCTCGTCACTTCTAACACCTCCGGAATTCCCATTCACCTCATGGCCGAAGGCCGCAGCGACGACTTCAAAAAGAACTTTTGCGGCACGCACTTTTTCAACCCCGTGCGCTATATGCGCCTGCTCGAAATCATCCCCACGCCCGACACCGACCCGGCTGTGACGGAGTTCTTTATGCACTACGGCGACGTGATTTTGGGTAAACAAACCGTACTCTGCAAGGATACGCCCGCCTTTATCGCCAACCGCGTGGGCGTGTACGCGATGGCAAAAATCTTCCAACTCACCCACGAACTTGGCGTCGGCATAGATACGGTGGACGCGCTCACCGGCCCGGCCATCGGTCGCCCGAAAACCGGCACCTTCCGCCTCGCCGATTTGGTCGGCATGGACACGGCGGTCCACGTCATCAACGGGATGAAACAGAATGCGCCCGACGAGCAGATTTCCAACATGGAAGTGCCGAAATTTTTGAATTTCCTCGTGGAGAACAAGTTTTTCGGAAACAAATCGGGGCAAGGTTTTTACAAAAAAACGGGCGAAAAAGACGCAAAAGGCCGCCCCGTCATTTTGGCCCTGAACCTCGAAACGCTCGAATACGCCCCCAGCCAAAAAGAGAAATTGCCCATCCTCGACGCGACCAAACAGATAGACGAACTGCCGCGCCGCATCAAGGCTGTTTTTAAAGCCGACGACAAAGGAGCGCAACTCTTGCAACGCTCCTTCCTCGGCTTGTTTGCCTACGTCTCTAACCGCGTCCCGGAAATTTCCGATACCATTTATGCCATTGACGACGCGCTCCGCGCTGGCTTTGCCTGGGAGGCCGGGCCGTTCCAATATTGGGACATGGTGGGCGTGAAGGAAGGCGCGGAACTCGCTGAAAAACAGGGAGAAAAAATCGGCGCGTGGGTGAAAGACATGATTGCCGCAGGACATGATTCTTTTTACAAAATCGAAAACGGCCAGCGCCAATGCTACAATCCCGCCTCTAAAAAATACGAGCCCCTGCCCGGCGGCGAAGCATTTATTATTCTTGATGCTTACCGCTCCCAAAAGCCTGTTTATTCCAACGCCGAATGTACGTTGCACGACATTGGCGACGGCGTGTTGTGCCTCGAATTCCACTCCAAAATGAACGCCATCGGCGAGGGGATTTTACGGGGCATCAATGACTCAATTCAAATCGCCGAAGAGCAAGGCTGGAAAGGTATCGTCATCGGCAACAACGCCCCGAACTTCACGGTCGGTGCCAACCTGATGATGGTGGCGATGATGGCCTACCAACAGGAGTGGGACGAACTGAACATGGCGACCAATATTTTTCAGCAAACCTCCATGCGGATTCGCTACTCGGCCATCCCGGTCGTGATGGCGACGCAGGGCTATGTTTTTGGCGGCGGCTGTGAATTTTCCATGCACGCCGACGCGGTGGTGGCGGCTGCCGAAAGTTATATCGGCCTCGTGGAAGTCGGGGTGGGCATCATCCCCGGCGGCGGCGGCACGAAGGAATTTGCCCTGCGCCTCTCCGACGAAATCTCAAAAGAAGGCGATGTGCAGATTCCGCGCCTGATTGACAAATTTAAAACCATTGCCACCGCCCAAGTCGCTACCTCGGCCTATGAGGCTTTCAACTATGGCTACCTGCTGCCGACAAAAGACTCGGTCGTCCACAACGCCGCCCGCAACATCAGCGAAGCCAAAAAGAAGGTGCTGGAACTCGCCGCCGACTATGTGAAACCCATCCCCCGCAAAGACGTGTATGTGTTGGGCCGCACGGGTCTCGGTGCGCTCTACGTCGCCGCACACTCTCTGAAACTCGGCCATTACGCCAGCGAACACGATATCCTCATCGCCAAAAAAGTGGCCTATGTCCTCTGCGGCGGCGATCTTACAAGCCCGCAGCAAGTTTCGGAGCAGTACCTGCTGGATATTGAAAGGGAAATGTTCCTCTCGCTCTGCGGCGAGCAAAAGACGCTGGAAAGGATACAGTATATGTTGGAGAATGGGAAACCGTTGCGGAATTGAGAATCTCTGCTGTAAGTTCCTTATCTTTGGATTCGAAAAAGCAGTTTTATGAAACAAATAGTTCTTAATATCGACGAAAGTCGCTACGCACTTTTTCTGCAATTTTTGAAAACACTTCAATATGTGCAGGTGGTGAAAGTGGAAAAAATCCCCGCGAATTGGGTGGCTGTCAATCCCAGTTACGACTTCTCCGACCTCGCCGGAAAGTTGGAATGGAAAGGCGATGCCGTCGCTGAACAACGCCGTTTGAGAGATGAATGGTAATTTCGTCTTGGACACAAACGCCGTTGTTGCCTTGCTCAGCGGCCACGCAGGTTTAACCAAACTGCTCGCCCAAGCGAATTGGTTGGGAATTTCCGTCATTACCGAACTCGAATTTCTTTCCTTTTCCAACCTTTCCGCCAACGATGAGGCTGTTTTTCAACAATTTAAAAGCCGGATAGAGGTCTTGGATTTGTCTGCAACGGATGTTGCTCTTATGAAGGAAATCATTTCCATTCGGCGTGTTCACAAAGTAAAATTGCCAGACGCTATCATCGCGGCCTCAACTATCCAACGCAGCGCAACGCTGATTAGCAATGATGCAGGGTTTGCAAAAATCAACAATTTAATGACGCAGAGTTTCTGAGAAACAGCCCGCGCTATTTCCCCAAAAATGCTTCCTTACCAAATCCAATCTTGGGCTATCAACAACAAAAGCGAGGAGCAAAAGACTTTGGAGCGGGTTCAGTTTATGCTGGAGCATGGGAAGCCGTTGCGGAATTAATCTACCTGAACATCTTATTACAAAAAGTACGGCTGGGCTCTTTTTACTTTTCATACTTTTGTCGAGTTCTATTGTCGGAAGCCCATATGTTTTTTAAAAAGCATATTTGTTTATGATGAAAATACTTCCCGTCCTTGCAAACATATTTTCAGTATTAGGAGGCCTAGTTGGGGTCATAGTTTTTATTTGGGGGAAGCCATCCCTAGATGAATTATTGAAAAAGCCAGACTTGTCTTCTAATGAAACTATATCTGACACATCCAACATATCTCCAAGAGATGGCCTTTATGCTCCTCAAGAATCTAACCCCTCCTCATCAATAGCTTCTGATGATTATGGGAAGCAATTTTCAATGAACGACAAAGACACCAAAGAAGTCCAATCACCAGTGGTTACAACTACTAAGGATACAGAAAAGCCTACCCACTTGCGTCCCACCAAAAACAGTAAACCATATAAATCGCACTCCAATTTTTTTATTACTTTCATCAAAACACCTCTTGTTTATATTGTAATATCTTTTACTCTTGCTTTTTGTCTTTTCGCGATTGTTGTAGATGCAATAACCAACCTATTTTGTAATTTTGAACATGGGTTTGCTTTAACTTCAGATCTTTGGGCTTGGGGATGGAAACAAGTAACAGTTGATTGGTATTGGAACAATGGGGTAGGTTGGCATCTAAGCTTATCTATATTCATTTGGCTACTCATCCATAATGTGTGGACTTTATATCGTCGAAAAAACTAAATGAAGCGCCTGCATCTCATTTCAGAGACTTAAAGAATTTCTTGGGCAACTTTGTAAAAATCAAGCATGGAGTTCTCCAGCATGACAAAATCCACCGCCACTATCCTCTCCACCATCGGCCATCCGTTCCTGCTGTTGCCGGTGGTGTCGCTGCTGACGGTTCAGCAACTCCTTTTCTAAGTCAAAAACTGATAAGTTTTGTCTCAAAAGCGAACCCATGGACACACCATCTCGCCGAGCCTCCGCCTCGTTCCGAATCGAAGAAAGATAGCCGCCTCGCGAGAAGGCGTGAATTTAGGCTCCGTGCAATCCATGCCCAACCGCGACCCCATCACACTTCCTGAATATTCGACCCAATCACCCATCTTTTATCCCCGATGCGGTGCCAGCCGTTGCTGCTCGTCTCGAAAATGGAGACGGTGGCGCCCTGTTTGAGTTCCGCCACTTTTGGATTGCTGGTGCCGGGGCCCGTACGCACGTTGAGGAAAGAAGAAGTGACTTTGCCTTTGCGGGTGTTCACCGGCGCGTTGTTGGGCGCGAGGACTTGGATATAGTCGGCACTGGCGTACTGCTTCTGCCCGATGCGCCAAAACCCGGATACCTTTTCAAACAAACTTACGATGTCGCCTTGATTCAGTTGGCTCACTTTCGGGTTGCTGGTGCCGGGGCCGGAGCGCACGTTGAGGAATTTGGAAGTCACCTTGCCGCGCTGGGTCGAGGAGGTGGGTGGGGTAGGGGTAGTAGTGCCGCTGGTCGTAGTGCTGGTGCTGGTGGCGCTGCCTCCAATGGACATTTTTACGGCTTTGAGCGCATTGATGCGGCCAAAACCGAGGTATTGGGAGTGGCCGTTGGCGTTGTAGCCGCTGCCGATTTTGTCGGTGCTTTGGCGCAAAATATTTTTTATCTGGCTTAAAGTGAGGTGTGGGTTGGCGGTCAGCATGAGGGCGCAGATGCCCGCCGCGAGCGGAGTGGCGCTGGAGGTGCCGCCGAATCCGCTGGTGTACCCGACTGCCAATTGACCGCTGCCGTTCACGTCAATACTGGCGGTGGTGATGCCCACGCCGTCGTTGCCGTTGGTAGGTGCGCAGAGGAAGGCATTGGGGCCGTAGAAAGAATAATCGGAGCGTTCGTCGAGGCTGTTGGAAGCGGTGACACAAATCCCTTCGGGGTGCGCGGCAAAATCGCTGACCTGACGCGGCACGTTGTTGGATGCCGGGTTGGCGTTGCCGGCGGCGAAAAACATGGGTATTCCTTTGCCGCCCCGCCCCTCGCGGGCGATTTTGTTCAGATAATTGGAGACATAGGTGGACAGCGGCACGGGCTTCGGAAAGCCGAGGCTGCACGAAATAATGTCCGCACCGTTGAGCAGCGCGTGCTCGAATGCATTTTTGATGGCCTCGTCGCTGAGGATATCGAGTTTGATGGGGATGAGGCGGGCATTCGGCGCGGCGCCGAGTATGCCGTTTGCGTCCAACGCACCGACCGCGACGGCTGCGCAAGAGGTGCCGTGGCTGAACACGCCCCAACTCCCGTCGGAGGCGCGGTACCAGGGCGACACGTCGCTACTGCGGTTGGCGGCGTTGAACATGTTGCGGACTTTGGTGCCGTCGCCGCGCAGTTGTGGGTGTTCGGTGGCGAAGCCCGTGTCAATCACCGCGATTTTGATGTTCGGGGAACCCAAATTGCCCAAAAACGCCCACGCCTCTTTCACTTTGGCATCTGCTCCTTTTCTGAAATGAGAGGTGCCAAACACGGCGTTCGGAATGTCAACTATGGGGATTTGGCCGCCGGTATTTTCGAGGTGCCACTGCGTTTTGAAAAACTTGCCGCTCGGCGGCGTGAAATTCGTGACGGGTGTGGTCAGAAACTCAGGTTCGGCCACCAGCACGATTCTCTTTTTCTGCAATAATATGACGCATTTGATGGGGTTGGGCGAAGTGGGCGTCACGCTGACCCGGTAGGCATCCGGGCTGACGACTTCTATCACGTTCAGGTCAAATTCGTCCAATATTTCGTGCTGCTTGGCATCGTCCGTGCCGGGCTTGAACTCCAGATAAATATTACCGGTGGGAACAAATGGCGTGTCGTCCTCGCCGTCCACGTGCCACACGTGGGTGCCGATGGAGACTTCGGGGGTGGCGCGGAGGTCGTCGAGTTTTTGGTCGAGGTTGCGTTTGGCGTTGAACACCTCGAAACCTTCGAGGTCTTGCGATGGTGCGGCGGCACCGCGTTTGGTGATGGGTTTTGCGGTGCCGGAGCTGCGTTTCACGGCTCCCTGGGTTTTGCTTTTCGTGAGGCTGAGTTTGATGCCACCGTAGTTGAAGGTCGCCTTGTTTGTCTTTTTTGCTGCCATTGGAGATGCGGGTTTTTAGAATGAAAAATCGTTTTCGGAGTGACAAATGTAAAAGGTTGGCTCCGAACTTCCAGCAAGTTTTATGACTTTCCAACAGGTGTTTTTTCAGATAAAAACATGGCGCAAGTCGGCTGTTATTAAAATTTTGAAAAGTGCAATAATTCTACGGCGCATACGCTGTAAATGCCTGATTCCTCCAACTCTTTACCTTCAAAACAATCCGTATGCAAAAAATCCTCCTTTCTGCCCTTTTCCTGCTGGCGTACACTTTTTTGCCCGCCCAAACCCAGTCCACCACCTCCGTTTTTTTTGAACTCGACAAATCCGAACTCTCGCCCGAAGCCCGCCAAACGCTCGATACTTTGGCGACGCGCCTGCTCGAATTGCCCGACTACTCTGCCCACATCGAAGCCTACACCGACGACCGCGGCACACAAACCTATAACCTTCGCCTCGCCACCGACCGCGCCAACGCCGTGCAGCAATATTTGACAAAAAAAGGACTGCTTTTGGGAAAAACGTCGGTGCGCAGTTGGGGTGAGCGCAACCTCGCCTACGACAACGAGACGGAAGAGAACCGCCAAAAAAACCGCCGGGTGGATGTGGCCATCACGGCGTTCCTGTTTTCCGATTTCGCCGAATTTCAGAGCCATCTTTCCGCCAATACCGACCAGCGGCTGACTATCCAGCCCGATCGCGAACAACAAGTCACTGCCGCCCAAGGCACGGTCATCGTGGTGCCGGCCAACAGCTTTGTTTTCGATGACGGCACCTCGCCCACCGGCCCGGTCGAACTGGTGGTGCGTGAAGCTTTTTCCGCTTCGGATTTTGTCATGCAAAACCTGACCACCACGAGCGACGGGCGGGTGCTGCAAACGGGCGGCATGGTCTATATCAACGCGCAAGCCGACGGAAAACCGCTCACAATAGCCGAAGGCGCGGCGCTCACGGTCGCCCTGCCCACCGGAAATGTGGAGCCCGGCATGGAGTTGTTTTACGGTCAACAAAACTCCGACAACAGCGTCAATTGGCGTCCCGTCGGCCAGACCTTCCGCCAAACGATGAAAAGACCCCGCACCGAGGCTCTTGACATTGACCCGGCGCTGAGCGCGCGCATCATGGCGTTGAAAGTGCCCGTATATCCAGAACCTGCCTTGCCGACGTTTGCGGGCGAACTGCCGCCGGAGTCGCGTATGCCGAATAGGCCGCGTGCACCTCGTCCGCCGCAAAAACCGGATTGGGAAAAGGTGCAGCGGATGTATGGAGCCGGGAACGGCACTACGATGAAAAGGCTGAATAAGAAGGATTTGAAAAAAGCAAAAAAACACTACAAACGGGCTTTGGCGAATTACGAGCGCGATTCGTTGAGTTATGAAAAACTCTTCGAGCGCCACCAGACAAAATTAGCAAATTATGAGACCGCGCTGGTTCAATACAACACGCAGCACAAAGCATGGGAAGCCGAGGTGCAAAACCGAATCGGCGCGATTATCCGGTTTGAGCGCGAACAATACCTGCACGATTATTCCAAAAGTTTGCAAAGCAGCATCAAGCGCATTGGGAAAAATATCCATCGCAAAGAATATTACAGTGATTTGGAAAACGCGGTGGAGAACACAACCATTCGGCTGGGTCGCGCGGAATCCGCGAAAGAATTGATGTCCGGCTACGGCAGTAAAACATTGATAGCCAATCTGTACGACAAACATATCGGCTACAAAGTCATCAACAGCCGGGAATACAGCATTTTGAGCAATAAAGCCAAAATCGTCTGCGGCGCCGACACCACCTATCGCGTGGCCGACCGAATGATAAAAGCCAGCGGCATCGTCGCCATTTCCGACAGCCTAAAAGCAGAAATCCGAGAGAAACAACTCCTCAATGCCGAGACATCCGAACAGGCCAGCACCGCCCTCCGCGCTTATGTGGCCGACGTGACGCGGTTGGGCTGGATAAACTGCGACAGATTCTACAACGACCCGGTGGAAAAGGTGCAACTCGTTGTCAATGAATCCGAAGACGCCACCATGTACGTTGTTTGCAAAGACATCAGCAGTATGTTGCCGCTTTCTCGGAACGGGCAAAATACCTACGCGGCGTCGGGTTTGCCAAAAGGTAAAAAGGTCTCCGTCGTTTCCATAAAATTGAAAAATGGGGTGCCGCACTTTGCCCTGCATGACGCAAAAGCGGGCGAAACGGCGGCGTTGCGCATGGATTATCGCAGCATGACGATAAAGGACTTGCGGGAAGAGTTGAAGAAGTTGAATATTTAAGGTCAAGTCGTGGCGAATTTAAAACCCGAAACCCCGTCCGTCCGAAAAAGGCTGGCGGGGTTTCTGATTTTGAACGTTTGCCGAATCACTATCTTTGCCGGGTGAGCAACTTAGCGCATCTCCTCCAAGCCTACCGCAACCATCCGGCGGTAAAAAAAATCGCCCAAAACCTTGAAAATCAAACGCCGGCGGCCCGAATACAACTTACCGGGCTGATTGGCGCGCAGGAATCTTTTGTCCTCGCCGGAGCATACGAGTCCGCCACCGGCAGTCGGCAGCCCACCGTTCATCTTTTTATCGCCAATTCAAAAGAAGAAGCCGCCTATCGCCACAACGATTTGGAAGGCCTGCTGGCCAATCAGCCCGTCTATTTTTTCCCTGACTCGTTCAAACGGCCCGCGTTTTTTGACGACCTGAACCCGACGCAGGTGTTGCAGCGCTCGGAAGTCATCAGCAAAATGACTTCGCAAGAAAAAACCAACGCCGTTATTGTGACTTACCCGGAGGCGCTTTTTGAAAAAGTAGTGAAACCGGAAGTGCTGAACCAATCGCGCATTGATATCCAAAAAGGCGCGGAACTCGACGCAGATTTTCTCATCGAGGTATTGGTGGATTATGGTTTCGAGCGCACCGATTTTGTCTATGAGCCCGGCCAGTTCAGCATTCGCGGCGGCATCATTGACCTTTTTTCTTACGGCAACGATTTGCCCTACCGCATCGAACTTTTTGACAAGGACGTAGAAACCATCCGGGTGTTCGACCCGCTCACGCAACTTTCCAAACAGAATCTTAGCAGCATCAGCATTGTGCCAAACTTGAATGTCCGTTTCCGGCAGGACCAGAAGGTATCGTTGTTCAATATTTTGCCCGCCGACACGGTCATTTGGGTCAAAGATTTCCAATTCCTGCTCGACCGGCTGCAATATTGCTTCGAGCGGGCGGAGGCGTTTGCCTCTAAATTGACGGCGCTGGATTCGGCGGAGTTGCGCGAGATTTTCCGCGACCGGGCGTTTTTGTTTCCGGCAGATGTGGTGGCAGATGTGGCGGAGCGGTCGTTGGTGTTTTTGGAAAAGCAGGGGAAAGCCGCTGAAGAATTGTTGAAATAAACCACGTTGTTTTTAGGGTGGTTTTGGGAGATAGAATTCGGGTGGAGTGGCGAGAAGGGCAAAATCAAATATTCTTCCGATACTGCACGCCTCATACAGATCGTGTGTAATCTGCCCCAGCGAGCAAAATTTTACGGCTTTTGAACCAAAATCAACCCAGTGATTCGCCCAAAATGTTTGACATTCAGCGTGGCTACCGGCAAGCCATGTACCAAAGCAGTTGCCCCAATCAAAACATCCGAAATACCGATTTGCTGGCCGGTTTTGAGCAATGTTTGCTGAATATCGCCAGCCTTCCCTGCTTCAAGGTCGCCGAACGGAATTGTTTTTAAAGACGAAAAAAGGTTTTGCCAAAAGGCACTTTGGCTCGGACGATTGCCGACCCAGATTTCAAACTTGGAAATGGTGGAAACGTAAATCTCTGTATGCTTCCCGGCGAGGTCGTAGAGGAAGGTCTTGGTTTTGTCCTGTTTGCGAAAATACTCAATAAGGACGGATGTGTCAATTAAGACCATTTTCGGCGAGTTGGTTGAGTTGCTCTCTGGTTTTCAACACGTTCTGATACTCTTCTTCCGTCCAGACAGGGCCGGTCAATAGCAGTTCTTGCAAATTATTGGGTTGCGGAAAAGGCGTCTCCGCTTTTTGAATAGCCTCGGCCAATTGCTTCCTTTGTTTGGGAGGCAATTGCATCACCAACTTTAAAAGTTGCTCGTAGCCGATTTCAAGATTCATGTTCATGGCTTTTGCTTTTAGTTGGAGGGTTTGGGAGGACAAATTTAGGGTGGAGTAGTGAAAAGGGCAAACCCTAAAAATGCTATAGTGAACTGATTTTGTTTATAGGTAATCCTTGATTCTTTCCGCAATTGCACGAGCCAGCAAAGGAGGAACCGCGTTTCCTATTTGGTTATATTGGGATAAATTGGTTTTTTTTCCAAGTTTCTTTAATAATGAGTTCGAAACTAGTGTCCTTTTGCCATAAAAAGCGTATCGGTCAGGAAAAGATTGTAGTCTTGCAGCTTCTCGTGCTGTTATATTTCGAGGCTGAAAAGGATGAATAAAACTTGAATAAAACGATGCAGGAATCGTTAAGGATACTTTTTGAGGATGAAGCAATCGATAGTTCAGTTCAAATTGAACAGCAGATAACGTTGTAACGTCGCCTCGTTTTCGTACTTTAAAATCATCAGGGATGTCTTTAAGTGTATTGCCTTCTTGGATTAATTTGTAACGATTCACTAAACGTAGAGTATGTTTCATTGCAACATGATTGTAAATCTTATTTGAGCTAAGCCGCGACCATTCCTGATATTGAGTAACAGGAGCATTTAAATAGTCCATTTCTTCATCACCCTCTCCTGCTTTTATACAAGGCAAATCACTGATTGCCTCTTCAACGGAGACGGGGGAGAAAAGATCTTTAGTTAAAAATGAATGGGTTTTTTGTGGCTCCGGAATAATATTAGCCAAGGATTTAATCCCAACGAAGAAGACTCTTAACCGTTGTTGTGGAACTCCATACTCAAGTGCATTTAATGTCCAAAAGTTTACATTATACCCTATCGAACTGAATTTTTCAATTATTTTTTGTTTGTATAAGTTTCCAGATTTGTCCTTTTTTGAAACAAGTCCAAGGACATTTTCTATTACAAAAATCTTAGGTTTAAAATAATCTACCCACTTAAAAAATTCCATGAAGAGTTCATTTCTAGAATCTATGATATTTTTTTGGCCGGATGCATTACTAAACCCTTGGCATGGTGGGCCGCCAATGATTACATCAGGCTTAGCAGCGATCTTTTTGTCAATATCTTTTAAGCAATATGATTTTATATCACCATTCAGCATAAGGCCATCAAAACCTACTCGATTCTGTTTATAGGTATTGAACGCCCATTCGTCTTGTTCAATCATGAGCAAGCATTCCCCGCCCGCCATTTCAAAACCAAGGCTAAACCCTCCGGCACCGGCAAATAAATCAATAAATTTCATAATTACAAGTAGGTTTCTGCAAAAGGTGAAAAATATTTGTAAATTTCGAAGTGGCTGGAAATGGCTGTATGGGCTAGAAAGCCACCTTGGTTATTTTTCTCAAAATGTTTTTTGCAAAGGCTTATGTTAGGAAACAAACTTTCAATTGCTTTTATCTCTTTAAATGTAAGCTTTGGGATAGAGATATTAAAAGGGTCTTCGTCAAAGCGTAAGAATGGCATATCGATGTCAACTATTGAAGTTATTTTATTTTTCTCATTCTCGTTAAAAAAAATCCAACCTAAAGTATTCATTTCAACCCCGTCATTATAGGTTATATATACCACTTGCTTTACAAAGACATTTTCGCCATTTTCTCTTCTTCTTTCAAGAGTTTCTTGAATTAAGAGGTTTATAATTTGATAGTATATTTTCCTAAGTCCTTTTTTATTTAATAAGGTTTGGTCATTCAAGTCGCTAGGGAAATAGTTGGTATCAATTCTTTGAGCAAGCATATCATATCTTGATAAACCATTTTCTTCCCTATCATGCAAAGCATTAAATGACAGACTTAAAAAAGAGCCTGATGGCAAGCGATAAAAAACAAGTTCTAAATCGCTTAATATTCTTGTATCCAATTTGCTATCATAATCAAGCCAAATTATACTTTTTTCGTGGAGAGACAATTTTGGAAGAACATCTTGTGACTCCCCAAACTCTATATCAATACAATTAAATGGCTTGTTAAAATCAAATCTAATTTTGTCATGCTCTTCTCTTTCAATACTAATCATTTTATTGATTCCTAAATTTCGATGGAAAAGAGAAAAATCAATAAATGAAACAGATCCCATTCCAATATATTGGTAATCTTTTAATGGTTGAAATGCTGAAAGGCATTGAAATAGAGAGCAAAGCATTTTGCGTTCTACCGATTTGGCTACACGTAGCCTATAATCAATATCGTTGTAACTAGCCATTATATTATTTCGTTGTCGTAATAGTAGTTAAAGGTTTGGATTCCCACATCTTCTGGGTTTTGCACTCCAAGCTTATCTTTGACCCTTTCATATTTGTCTATATCCACTTGGTATGTAACTATCTGTTTGTCATCTATTGGTTCTGGCCTCTTAGGTCTAACTGTTTCAGGTGCTTGGAATTTCGTATGTGTGAGATGCTTAGTGGCAACTAAGTTGATTGAAAGTTTCGTTGATTGATCAATTTTAATTTCAGTTGGGCTGTTTGCATCATCCCTCTTTCTTCCCTGACCTTCTTTTTCACTCTTGAGCTTGTTAAGAAATGAGTTAACATCTTTCATCATATCCATCATTTGCGATTTAACTTTGACATATAGTGGATGTTCTGGGTTGACAGAAGTTTTCGCCGTGTTCCATGGGAAGTTAGACGGTTTTTTCGATTCAAAGAAGACAAATCCCCGGAAACGTTGATATTGTCCGTGATATTCTGGCCCACCTCTAACCTTTCTGCCATCTCCACCCCAACCCGTGATAGATGTTTGTTCATTAGCAAGTATCAGTCTATCATTACAAAATATGTACCATCCTCCATCTTCTTTTTTACGCTCTCCCAATCCACAAATTATGCGCACATCTACATCTTCTTCTTGGTAATAGTGCTGCCAGCGCCCTATGCGTAAACCTATTAACTCATCTTCATATAACGATAAGTCTTTTGCTTTTAATGGGGTGTCGTTAATAGAAATCAGCATTCCCTTGCTTAAGTTATACCAATTTTCTATGCTCAATTCCTTCACTAGCCCGTTTATATAGATCGTATTTTCAAAGTCTTCTTGATTCTCAGGGTATAGTTCTGTTATTGTTATTTTTGTGCCATAACCAATAGTGTCATTAGATTTTGCCTCTAGTTCAGTTACATCAAAATCCCAATTTTCTGATTTGTCATTCTTCCATTTTTCAACGTCGATTTCGATTTTAAAATAAGAATTGGGTGTTGAAGATTCAACTATAATTTTCTTTCCAATCTTAAAAAAAGCGCGTTTCATGCCAATGCCAAACTGTCCAATTGAACCTAAATTGCCATCAAATGATTCTGTTCTGCCAAATCGAAATGCATATTCTTTGGCTTTTGCAAAAGGGATACCGCCAGCATTATCTTTAATAACAAATTTATTTTTATTGAGATGAATTTCCACTTTTGTATTTTCATATTTTAAAGCAAACAAATCAAACGCCGGGGTTTTACTTCGCTCATAGATTTCATTTCTAGCAGCATCAACTGCATTATCTACCAAATCGCCAATTGCATCGCTTACTGTAATATCTCTAGTAAGCATATAAATGAAGAATTCTTTGGTTGGTTCAGCGCTAACCTTTTCCATAAAAGATATGTTTTTGTGAGCGGTAAAGTTAATGTTTTCTCACATATTCCTCCGATACTGCCCCCCCACCTC
>CAYZVM010000082.1:0-5706 GCA_964481485.1 uncultured Saprospiraceae bacterium
TTGTGTACCAAAAAATAGCCGAAGAAATAGTCGTCACTATGGACGCGGAATTGAAATGACAAGGTCAGTTTAGAGTGGTTTAGAAAATTTAGATGGTTTAGAGGCGTGATTTTCAATCAATTGTACGCAAAAATACTTTTCTGTTATCAATGCGAATCACGGGTTAAGAATTACACGCTCCATCGGAGCGAAATCTTTGTAGAAAACGGGTTGAAAGGGGGGAAACCGCTCCAGCGGAGCGGCATAAGTTGGTCAAAATACCGTCCATATGGGACGAAAAATCAATTTTTCCAATTCAAATCTACAAAGATTGCGTCCCGCCGGGACTCTTTTAGAGTTAACCCGTGATTCGCATTCTCAATAGTAAAACTGAAATAACGATTAGCCTTTCTCAACTATTACACGCCCAATATTTTCATTTTGAAGAATTTGTGCCACATATTGCTCCTTTTTGCTTGCCTTGCCGCGCAGGCACAAACGCCCGTTTTCCGGCTGCGCGGGACGAAGGAATTGGGCAAGGTACACATCACGGCTGCCGTGCAAGACAGCAGGGGTTGGCTGTGGTTTGGTGCGCAAGGCGGGCTGTACCGATACGATGGGCAGGCATTTCAGCATCTTGGGCTGCCGGATAGCCTGACTCGCAGCGCCGTGAGCGCCTTGTACGAATGGGAGGGTCGGATATGGGCGGGTTTTCGCAATGGCGCTATTGGCTATGTGCCTGTAAACGATGCATTTGCGTTCTCGACAACGGACGAAAGGCTCGACAAAAAAAAGCACGCTGCCGAACTCCAAATCTGGCAACCCGAGGAGGGCCTGCCCGCTAAACCAATCATCGCGTTTGTGGCAGACAAGACCGGCGGCTTTTGGATTGCAACTTACGGCGAGGGTCTTTATTGCCTGAAAAACAACCGATTGTACCAGTTTAATGCTGCCGACGACGGCTTGGCGGGCGACGAAATTTATGCATTGGCCTGCGACGCGCAAGGCCGGATATGGGCGGCGACGGACGGCGGCATCAGCATCTGCTCTATGCCCTCGCCCGAGCAAAAAAAAGTGCAAAATCTCACAAAAACCGACGGTCTGCCCGATGAAATCATCACGGCTCTGTTGGCCGACCATCGGGGCGATATTTGGATTGGCACACACGAAAAAGGGCTTTGCCATTACAACGTGGCACAGCAGAAAATTGACTTCCAGACACCCCAATGGTCGTTTGGCCCGGTGCTGAGCCTCGCCTCTTTTGGCAGTGCCGAACTGTGGGCAGGCACTGCGGGCGAGGGATTGGTGCGGGTAGAGACGCGGGCTGGCACTTTTCATCCGCTGCCGTCCGCACACCCGCTCCGACGGACGAAGATACCCACGCTGTGCAAAGACCGAGAGGGCTTGCTGTGGGTCATGTCCGACAGGGGCGAGGTGTATTCTGCCAATGTGCGGTTTGGGATGTTGGCCACCACTTTCGGCACGGTGCAGGCGGTGTTGATTGACCGCCAAAACCGCCTTTGGGCAGGAAGCCCGGAAGGCCTTTTTTTGCGAGAAAATGAGGAAAAAACAACTCAACATCCAATTTTACCAAAAAACGGAGTTGCCGAAACACCTTCAAAAGCAAGTAGAGGTTTCAAAAATATTTTGCCCAAAAAAGAAAATGTCATCGCACTGTGGGAATCGCCTGCGGATGGGAATATCTGGGTTGGCACCTTTGGCAATGGCATATTTGTGGTCAGTCCGCAAGGAAAAATACTGCGCCATCTGACCGAGCGCAACGGCCTCGCCAACGGCAGCGTACTTTCTATCGCGGGCGACGAGAAGCATATTTGGCTCGCTACGCTGGGTGGGGTCACCCTAATAGACAGCCAAAATCCCGAACATTCCGAACTCTTTTCCAAGCAAAACGAGTTGGGCAGCAGCTACGTCTACAAAGTCTTTTTGGACAGCCGCGGCAGGATGTGGTTTGGCACCGACGGCAAAGGATTGAGCGTGTTTGAAAATGGCAAATTCAAACATTTTACCGAAGCGAACGGCGTGGCGCTCAAAACAATTTACAGCATCGCGGAAGACCGGCGGGGACACATTTGGTTCAGTACGGAAAAAGAGGGTGTGTTCAGGTTTGATGGTCAAAATTTTCAGCGTTTCACGACCGACAACCACTTGCACAGCCACGCCGTCACTGGCTTGGCCGCCGACGCCAACGGCCAGATTGTCATTGCGTATGAAGACGGTTTTGATGTGCTCAATCCCGCACGTACCGACCACGTCACTTTTTGTGGCGCGGCCATCGGCGCCCCGGTCGCGGAGGTGAATCTGAATGCACTTTGCCGCGACGGCTACGGCAACGTCTGGCTCGGTACCCGGCAAGGGATTGTGCGGGCTGCGGCTTTTGACGAACCCTTTCTCGACGACCCGCAACCAGGCATCACGGCAGTGTCCATTTTTTCGCAAGCCATTGATTTTCTTTCCAATAGCGTTTTCCCGCACGACCACAACTATTTCATTTTCAATTTTACCGGGCTGTGGTACACCGACCCTGAATCGGTACGCTACCGCTACCGCCTCGACGGTTTTGACCCGGATTGGAAAGTTTCAAAAGACCATTTGGCGTCTTACCCCAACCTGCTTCCGGGCCGCTACACTTTCCGGGTGCAAACGAGCGAGCATGGCAATTTTGAGAATGTGCCCGAGGCAGCGTGGACATTCACCATCAGGCAGCCATTTTGGATGCAATGGTGGTTTGTGACGTTTTGCTTCGCCGCAGTGGGCGGTCTTTTTTACACATACATCCGGGTGCGAGAGGCGGGTTTGGAGCGGGAAGCACAGCTGAAACGGGAAAAGGTGGAATCACAATTTGCGGCGCTGAAAAGCCAGATAAATCCACATTTTTTGTTCAACAGTTTCAATACGCTCATCACCATCATCGAAGAAAACCCCAAAATAGCGGTGGAATACGTGGAACATTTGTCCGATTTCTACCGGAGCATTATCGCCTACCGGGAGCGCGATTTTATCAGCCTGCAAGAAGAAATGGACTTGGTGCACAGTTTTGATTTTTTGTTGAAAAAACGATATGAAGAAGGATTCCATTTGCACGACCGCCTGAACGGCCAAACAGGTTTCATCATGCCGCTGGCACTCCAAATGCTGGTGGAAAACGCCGTAAAGCACAACATCATCTCCGCCTCCAAGCCCCTCACCGTCGAAATTTTTTCTGAAAACAATGAGTACATCGTGGTGCGGAATAACATCCAGCCCAAAATAAAACCCGAACCCAGCACCCATTTTGGGCTTCAAAGCCTCATCAAACGTTATCAACTTCTCGGCGAACGCCCCGTGATAGTGGAAGACAATGTGGCATTTTTTACAGTGAAAGTGCCGATAAAGAATTGAAACATATAGACACATAGTTCACATAGAATTTCTATAGAAAAAAACTATGTTTTCTATGTGTCTATGTGTTTAAAAACAATTTTCCTGACTATGAAAATTCTGATAATTGAAGACGAAAATGCTGCTGCTCGACGCTTGGAAAAATTGCTCGGCGAAGTAGCACCCGATGCCGTAGTGCTCCAACGTCTGGACAGCGTGGAAACCGCCGTGATCTGGCTGCAAAACAACCCGCAACCCGACTTGATGTTGCTCGACATCCATTTGGCCGACGGGGCGAGTTTCGAGATATTTGAGCATGCGACCGTCACTTGCCCCATCATTTTTACGACCGCGTACGACGAATATGCACTGCAAGCCTTTAAAGTGAATGCGGTGGACTATTTGCTCAAACCTATCAAAACCAACGAGTTGGCTGCCGCTATTGACAAATACAAGAAGGTGTTCAAGACTGCTTCGCCCACAGACTATACCGCCCTGCTCGACACGTTGCGCAGCCAGCAGAGCGGGCAGACCTATCTCCGAAGGATGCTTATCCGTTTTGGCAACAGCATCAAACTCGTGGACATGACGGACGCGGCGTATTTCTATACAAAAGACAAAATCACCTTCCTCGTCACCCGCAGCACGGGCAAACGTTTCCCGGTGGACTACCCCTTGGACAAATTGGAAAATATGCTCGATCCCAGCTCCTTTTTCCGCATCAATCGCCAGTTTATCATCAATGTGGCGGCCATCAAGGAGATGCACCCGTATTCAAAAAGCCGGGTAAAAGTGGAACTCGAACCTTCGACGGATTTAGAGACCATCGTCAGCACCGAGCGCTCGGCAGAGTTCAAGAAATGGTTGGTAGGAGAGCAGGTTTGAAGTTGGCGGCTTCACACCTGCCCATAGATAAATTCAAAAACCCCAAACACAACGCTGCCGATGATGATGCCGAGGCTGAGCGCCCGGTCGTCGCTGGTTTTCCACACAAAAAAGCCGGCGATGAGGCCGCCGGCCACGAGCAGATAGTACGGGATTTTGAAAGCGAGGGCGACGAACGCCACAAACGTGAAGGCAGCGCGAACGGCGATTGAAAAGTATTGATTCATAGTTGTTTAATTGGTAGGGCGGCAAACTTTGGCAGTGGCAAATCACACCTCAAACCGCAGGTGCTTCACCGTCAGTCCCTTGTTTATCAATTGTTTGAGTGAGTCCATGCCTATTTTCAAATGAAGGTCGGCGAAGTTGGCCGTCACCTCTTTGTCGCTCGCCTCGGTCTTGACGCCTTCTTGCGTCATCGGCATGTCGCTCACCAGCAAGAGCGCCCCGGCGGGCATTTGATTTTTGAAAGCAGCCACAAAAATCGTCGCCGTTTCCATGTCAATGGCGATGCAGCGCAGATTGCGGAGGCGCTGTTTGAAGTCCTCGCGGTGTTCCCACACCCTTTTGTTCGTGGTATAAACTACCCCCGTCCAATAGTCGCGCTCGTAGTCGCGGATAGCCGTTGAAACTGCTTTTTGTAGCGCAAAAGCCGGGAGCGCGGGTACTTCGGGCGGCAAATAGTCGTCGCTGGTACCCTCGCCGCGTATGGCCGCGATGGGCAGGATGAGGTCGCCGATATGATTTTTACCGGTTTTCAGTCCGCCGCATTTGCCGAGAAAAAGCACCGCTTTGGGATGAATCGCTTCCAGCAAATCAACCACCAGGCCCGCATTCGGACTGCCAATGCCAAAATTGATAATCGTGATATTGTCGGCGGTGGCAGCTTGCATAGGCCGGTCGGCACCATACACCGGTACGTCATTTTGGTCGGAGAACGCCCGGAGGTAGCCGCCAAAATTCACCAACAGAATGTATTCGCCGAACTTTTCCAACGGCATGCCCGTGTAGCGCGGCAGCCAGTCTTTCACGATATTGGCCTTGGCAGATTTTTCCAATTCGTGATTCCGCCGTGCCAGCTCATCGAGGTCGTGTTGGGAAATGCGGAGAGGGGTGTTTTCCAACTCGTTCATAACAAGAGGGTTTTGTTGTCAAAACTTAATGCCGCAGCAAGTCAGCGTTGAAATGAAAAACGCGGCAGTAGCAACGGGGCCACTATCGCGTTTTCATTCCGAGCGATACCAAATCGTGACCTATTTGGGAAAATCAAGCACACTGCTGCGGAAATACAGCATGAGCAAAAGCGCCGTCAGAAAAAACAAACCCATGAAAATGTAGAGAATGCAATATCCTTTGCCGCGCGAGTTTTGGATGTCGTCCATATTCGTCTTTATTGTGTGTGATCAAAAAGTCGGGCAAAAATAGAAAGCACTGCGAAGAATCCGCCGGAAGAGCCGTTTTTTTCGT
>CAYZVM010000082.1:5806-17067 GCA_964481485.1 uncultured Saprospiraceae bacterium
CAGAAACCGAAAAACGAGGTATCTTTGCGCAAACAACGCGCTTTGCGCCATCTGTGAAAAAACAAAAACTGCTGGCGTACCCCGACCATGACTGACGTCATCCAACTGTTGCCTGAAAATGTGGCCAACCAGATAGCCGCAGGGGAAGTGGTTCAACGCCCCTCCTCCGTGGTGAAAGAATTGCTGGAAAACGCCATTGATGCCGGAGCGTCGCAACTAAAACTCATCATCCGCGACGCTGGCAAAACCCTCATTCAAGTGATTGACAATGGCTGTGGGATGTCCGAAACGGATGCCCGCATGAGCTTTGAGCGCCATGCCACTTCCAAAATCCGGGATGCCAAAGATTTGTTCGCCATCAACACCATGGGCTTCCGGGGCGAGGCGCTGGCTTCCATCGCGGCAGTCGCGCAAGTCGAAATGCGCACCCGGCGCGCTACCGACGAATTGGGCGTGCGCATTGTGGTAGAAAGTTCTACGGTGAAAACCCAAGAAGCCTGCCAGTGCCCCACCGGGACCAATATCGCGGTCAAAAACCTGTTTTTCAACGTCCCAGCCCGCCGCAATTTCCTGAAAAGCGACTCCGTAGAAATGCGCCACGTCCTCGACGAATTTCAGCGCGTGGCAATGGCAAACCCCGACCTTTTCTTTTCCCTGCACCACAACGACCACGAGATTTTCCACCTTCCGCCCGGCAATTTGCGCCAGCGCATCGTCAAGATTTTTGGCGAGGCGGTCAATAAGAAATTGGTGCCGGTGCATGAGGAAACCGATATTCTGAAAATCACCGGCTTTGTTGGCAAGCCCGATTATTTCAAAAAAGCACGCGGCGAGCAGTTGTTTTTTGTCAATAAGCGATTCATCAAAAGCAACTATCTGCATCACGCCGTGGCGAGCGCGTATGAGGATTTGTTGCCCTCCGATGCCTACCCGCTTTACGTTTTGTTTCTCGACATTGACCCCATGCGGATTGACATCAACGTACATCCGACAAAACAAGAAATCAAGTTTGACGACGAAAAACTCGTCTATAACTACCTGAAAGTCACCGTGCGCCACGCATTGGGCACCCACAATATCACCCCCACACTGGACTTTGAGCAGGAGCCTGCTTTCCAAACTTCACCCACCCGCACACCTTCGCTCAAGCCAACTCCGGAGCGCCCGGCATCTGTCGGCGACTATCGCCCCACACACGAACGCGATGCCGACGACCAGCGCCATAATGACAATCTGCGCAACTGGCAACGGCTCTATGAGGGGTTGGAATTAGTGGGAAAAACAGATGCGCCTGCCGAGGAAAATGAAGAATCCAACTTGCCGCCCGAAACGCCCACCATCAATTTTGAAGTCCGCAGCAGTGCCGAAAACACGCACTTGGACGACGAGAGCGGCAGTTTCTCTAAAGGACAAAAAGAACCGTACCAGATTCACGGCCAATACATTGTGAGCCACCTCAAGTCGGGGTTTATGCTCATTGACCAGCAAGCCGCCAGCGAGCGTATCCTCTACGAGCGCTACATGGAGGCACTCGGCGACCGGCCCGTGGCCACCCAAAAAATGCTGTTCCCCAAAACCCTCGAACTCCCGGCGGCGGACGCAATGTTGCTACGCGACATCCTGCCAGAAGTGAACAGCCTCGGGTTTGAAATTGAGGAATTTGGTGGCAACACCTTCGTCATTCATGGCACCCCTGCCGACTTGAGCGGAGGAATCTCGGAAGAGGCGTTGCTCGAAAAAGTGCTCGCCCAGTACAAAGACAATCTTGAACTCGAACTCGGCACGCAGGACAATCTTGCTCGCTCCATGGCTCGCAGCGCCGCGCTCCGGCGCGGCCAGCCACTTTCTGTGCCTGAAATGCAGGATTTGATAGACCGGCTGTTTGCCTGTGCTGTGCCGTTCAGCAGCCCGTCGGGGCGCAGCTGCTTTATCACATTTGAGTTGACGGAATTGCAGAAAAGGTTTGGAGGATAAGCGCCCCGGCACGCTGTGATTTCTCAAGAGTTCTTACCACCGGCAACAACCCTACAGCTCCCCCTCCGTCGTCCAGCATTTGATGTTCAAAGGCTGCGGTGTCGAGTTGCGATAATTTTGCAAAAGCAATTTCAAATCGTTGGGAGTCGCCGTGAGCCTACGGACAAACAGTTGTGCCGCCACGGCGGGTGCAATCTGTTTGTGGAAAAAAACCTCCCCCGTGCCAGCCACCGTAAAATAGCTGTAATAACCTGGCGCAAGACCGCTTTCGGAGCTCAATGTTTTTAAGTCAAAAATAAAATTGTCCGCCACCGGCTCCGACTGTTCGTTGGGCGTGGCGGCATAGCCCCAAATGATGCCGTCGGGCAAATGTTCCAGCACAAATGCCTGGACATCCACACCCTGCGCAGCGGGCAGCGAAAGTTCGTAATGACCGTTCGCCACCGTCAATATGCCTGTGTTGGTGACCACATTGCGCAGCGAAAGAGAAAAAGGATAAACCCCGTCGGCCAGGTTGCCGATTGGAAGAAATTGCCGCGCCGGGGTGGAATCGCCCGCACATGGCGTGGGGCGCATCACGCCAAGGAGTGTCACATCAATTTTTCCGCCTGCCACTTGCACGTCGGCTTCGATGCCATAGCCGGGGCAATCATAATTGGCCATACTTTCCACCCACAATCCAAAAACTGGCGTGCCATCGGAAGCATCACGCTGCTCGAACAAATCCACCGTGAATTCTGGTTCGATGGTAAAAACAACATCGTCGCGGACATCCTCGACCCGACAGGCGGCAAACGCCGACGCGATAAGTATCAGAGAGAAAAACCAACGCTGGTGTCGAAAAATGTCCATATAAGTTATTTTGAAAACCGATACCAAAACGCGGCAAGTCGGAAAGTGCTGCCCCAGTGTGAAATTTTTTGCCGAAGTTACAGCCAAAAGAACCAACCCGTACTTTTGCACTTCTTTTTCTGAAAAAGGTCAACAACCGGAACTTCACAACATACCATGCAGCGCGTTTCAAAACTGATTGCACCTATTTTTTTTGCTTTTTTCGTCCTTTATTCATGCGAAAACGACCCTAAGCCCGAAACCGCAGTCCAAGCCACGACCCCTAAACCCGACACCATCCGTTTAGAGCCTGTGTCCACCGAGGGCGCCGAAACTTTTGTCGTCACCGAGGGCGTTGTCACTTGGCTCGGCAAAAGAACCGTCGGCAATCGGCACACCGGCACGGTGAATGTGTCGGGCGGCGAACTCTTAGTCAACCAAGGGCGGCTGCTCAGCGGGAAAGTTACCCTCGACATGGCTTCTATTCGGGTTGACAATGTCAAAGACCCCGGCGCAAAATCCGACCTCGAATCTCACCTCAAAGATTCCGATTTTTTTGCGGTGAAAAACCACCCGACCGGCGAATTTGTGTTCGATGAAGTTTTGCCCAGCAACTTGCCCGAATTCAACTGGGTCATCAGCGGCAATTTGACCATGAAAGGAAAAACCAACCCCGTGAATATCCCGGTCAGAATGACCATCAAAGACGGAGAACTCACCGCCCAATCGGCCAACTTCGTCATCAACCGCACCAAATGGGACATCAATTTTCAGTCCGGTTTGCTCGGCACGGTAAAGGACAAAATCATCGAAGACATCGTGCCGCTTTCGCTGACAATTACAGCGAAGAAAAAATGAGTAGAAGACATTTTGTCATCCCGCAGTGAACTGCACAAGCAGAGGGTTTTGAGAAACAAAAAGACTTGCAACTGACAACCAGCAACTAACAACGAAATAGAATGGCAAAAGAAATAACACCCCGTTCGGAAGACTACTCGCAGTGGTACCTCGACATCGTGCGCAAAGCCCGCCTCGCCGACAACTCGCCCGTGCGTGGCTGCATGGTCATCAAGCCCAACGGCTTTGGCATCTGGGAACGGATGCGCGACCAATTGGACTCCATGTTTAAAGACACCGGCCACGTCAATGCCTATTTTCCATTATTTATCCCAAAAAGTTTTTTGAGCAAAGAAGCCGCGCACGTCGAAGGTTTTGCAAAAGAATGCGCCGTGGTGACGCATTATCGCCTCAAAAACGACCCGAACGGTGGCGGTGTCATTGTGGATCCGGAAGCAAAACTCGAAGAAGAACTCATCGTGCGCCCCACGTCGGAGACGATTATCTGGAACACCTACCGCGACTGGATTCAGAGCTACCGCGACTTGCCCATCCTCATCAACCAATGGGCCAACGTGGTGCGCTGGGAAATGCGCACACGCCCGTTTCTACGCACGGCGGAGTTCCTTTGGCAAGAAGGCCACACCGCCCACGCCAGTGCCGAAGAAGCCATGGCCGAGACGCGGCTCATCCTCGACGTGTATGCACAGTTTGCCGAAGAATACATGGCTATGCCTGTGATAAAAGGCCTAAAAACGCCCAACGAGCGTTTTGCCGGTGCTGACGAAACTTTTTGCATCGAGGCAATGATGCAGGACGGCAAGGCACTCCAAGCTGGCACTTCGCACTTTTTGGGACAAAATTTTGCGAAAGCCTTCGACGTGTTTTTCCTCAATAAAGAAAACCAGCAGGAACTCGTCTGGGCTACTTCATGGGGCGTGAGCACACGCCTCATCGGTGGCCTTATTATGACCCACTCCGACGACGACGGTTTGGTTATACCGCCCAAACTCGCGCCCACGCAGGTCGTCATCGTGCCCATTCCCAAACCTTCGCCCGAATTGGACGAAGCTGCTGCCAAAATCGTGGCTCAACTCCGCGCCAAAGGCATACGGGTGAAAGTGGACAACGACGACCAGAATCGCCCGGGCTTCAAATTCGCTGAATATGAGATGATTGGCATACCAGTCCGCCTCGGCCTCGGCCAGCGCGACCTCGCCGCCGGACAGGTGGAGGTGGCTCGCCGCGACACGAAAGAAAAAGCCAACGTCCCGCTCGAAGGTATTGCCGACCATGTCGCCAACTTGCTGGATGAGATTCAGCAAAATCTGTTTGACCGCGCCAAAACCTACCGCGACGCGCATATCACGAAGGCGGATTCTCTGGCCGAAATGGAAGATATTTTGGAAAATAAAGGTGGCTTCGTTCACGCGCATTGGGACGGCACCACGGAGACGGAACTGGAAATCAAGGAGCGCACGAAAGCAACTATCCGTTGTATTCCACTTGACTGGCCGGACGAATCGGGCAAATGTATTTTGACGGGAAAGCCGAGCGAGCGTCGAGTTTTGTTTGCGCGAGCGTATTGATAATCAATATTTTTACAAAAAGCAAGAGTCCCTCGCAAGTCAGTTGCGAGGGACTCTTCTTTTACCGAGGATTGGTTTTGATCACCCTCTTTTGAACCGCACTTCTACACGGCGGCGCAATTGGGTATTGAGCCGCGGGTCGTCCGAAAGCAGTTTTTTAGCCACCGGGCGGCTGGAGCCGAGGCCTTCGAATTGGAGCCGCGATGCGCTGATTCCTTTTGACAGAAGATAATCGTATATCGTTTTGGCGCGGCGCTCCGCGAGGTCGGTTGCTGCGGTTTCGTTTCCGTCATCGGTGTGCCCTGAGATGTGTGCTTTGAGGCTCGGGTCGCCTTCCAGGATTTCTACTATTTCATCGAGCGTTTCGTCCGAAGTTCTGTACCAACTGGACAGTGCCTCGCGGAAATATATGGCCTTGTCTGGCGGCGGCAAGTTGGGACAGCCTTTTTGGGCAGCCGTGCCAGCCTCGTTGGGGCAATCGTCGTCCTTGTCTGGGATGCCGTCGCCGTCGGTGTCGGGGCAGCCAGCGAACTTTTTATCGCCCGCGATTTCGGGGCAGTCGTCCATATCGTCTGAGACACCGTCGGAGTCCGTGTCTGGGCAGCCGTTGAACTGCGCTGCTCCTGCGTGTTCGGGGCATTTGTCTTTGTCATCGGGAAGACCGTCGCCATCGGTATCGGGGCAGCCAGCGAATTTTTTGTCGCCCGCGACATCTGGACAGCGATCATCGTCGTCCGCCACGCCATCGTCGTCTTGGTCGGCGAGCGGGCAGCCTGCGTTGGTTTTGGGGCCCAGTTCGTTCGGGCATTTATCGTCTTTGTCGGCCACGCCGTCGCCGTCGGAGTCGCCTGCTGGACAGCCGTGGCGTGAGGCTGGCCCAGGGGTGTCGGGGCAGTTGTCGTCTTTGTCGGGGATGCCGTCTCTGTCTCTGTCGGGGCAGCCTTTCAGTTTTTTTAGGCCGGGTTCTGCGATGCATTCGTCTTCGGCATCACCTACTCCGTCTTTGTCGAGGTCGCTGAATACGGTTTCTTCTTTGTGCTTTTTGGCGTTTTGCTTTGCAATATTGGCCTTGCTGGCTCTGTAGTTATATTTCCCGAAGGGATAGTTGAACCCGATTTGGGCGGTGAAATACCAATCGTTTTCATTGGGGTTTCCGGCAAGGCTTATGCCGTCGAGATAGTCCGAAAATGTAGGGCGCAATGCTGCTTCGATGCTAAAAGTGCTGTGGTCTTTGAGGACGAAGCGAAACCCCATGCCGATGGGCAGCACCACGTTGACTTTGTTCAGTTTGGCTTCTTTATCCTGTTGTGCGAGCATAGGGTTGACTTCTCCGTTGGTGTCCGCGTTGTTCCAGTTTACTTTTGGATTGGAGTAGGCCGCGCCGAAGCCGACTATCGCATAGGGGGCAATGGCTCGACGGATTTTCATGGATTTTCGGGGGTACATGCCGAGCGGATAGATTTCGCCCAATATGGCGAATTCTATCAATGGGCTTTCAAAAGAAATGCCCCGGCGGACGCGCCACTCTGGCTCGGCGAAGTTGCTGTCGTCCCCTGCCAACTTGCCGGCAAGGAGGTTGGCGCGCATGGCAAAATGGTTGCTCAGGTTGCGGCGCAGGTATGCGGAGGCAGCGTAGTTTATTTCCCGGAAGCCAGCATTGACCCTGAGTGCATCGAGGTCGCCTTGGTAGGAAGTGATGCCGAGCGCACCACCAAAATCCCATTGGAAGGGGGTTTGGCCGAATACCCCACGGGACAAAAAGAGGAGAAATAGTAGAGGAAGAAAATTTTTCATGGCAGTCAGTATTAAACAAAGCGCCGAACTTCTTTGAGGTAGAAAAGTTACGGGAAGTGAGGCAGTTTTGATGCTACATCAATTGTCAAAAATATTGCCATGTTGAGCATATCGCAAAAAGTGGCGGCGCGAGTTTTCATCGCAATCCTTCCGGGTACTTCCGGTCGGGTGCATTTTGAAAACTCGCGCCGCCACCAATGTTGTTGTGAAACGCCGTTTGCCGATTGTTTCCAGTTCGCTGCGAAATCTACCGCGTGGCGTTTTTTACTACTTCTTCATTTTCCACGCGGCCATCCATGAGGTGCAAAATGCGGTTGCCATAGTGTGCATTTGTCTCTGAATGTGTGACTTGGATGATGGTCACGCCATCTTCCTGATTGAGTTGTTTGAAAACATCCATGATTTCTTTGGCTTGCTGGCTTTGCAGGTTGCCCGTTGGCTCGTCGGCCAAGATGAGTTTCGGGTTGCCAATCAATGCCCGCGCGACGCCGACGAGTTGTTGTTGCCCGCCGGACAGCTGGTTGGGGAACAAATCTTTTTTCGCCACAATGTTGAAACGGTCGAGCACATCGGCGATGCGGCTCTTCCGCTCGGAGGAGGGGACTTTTTTGTAAAGCAGCGGGGTTTCCAAGTTTTCATAAACGGTCAAATCGTCAATAAGGTGGTAGGCCTGGAACACAAAGCCGATGTACTGTTGGTAAAGTTCGGTGCGGCGGCGCTCGTTGAATTTGTGGACGGCTTCTCCGAGAAACCAATATTCGCCCGCCGTTGGCTCGTCGAGCATACCGAGGATGTGCAGCAGGGTGCTTTTGCCGGAGCCGCTCGGCCCCATGATGCTCACAAATTCGCCTTCGGCGATGTGGGCGTTCACATAGCGCAGCACATAAGATTTGAGCGCGCCGTTCTGGTAATAACGTTCGATATTCTTGAGTTCGAGCATAGTTTAGTTGTTGCCTTCGGTGAAATGGTTTTATTTTGTAGCAAAATTTGAAATTTATGGTTGCGCTTGAAATCTATCAAGATACTGTCGAATTCATGGCAACCGGCCCTAAGCCGGAACAAATCGTCTCGTTCAAGCCATCGGATAAAATGCAGGAACGTGTGCGCGAATTGGTTTTTAGAGAAAAAGAAGGTGTCATAACTCTTGAAGAAAAGCGCGAGTTGGACGAAATTCTTTTTTTTGACCACATTATGCGGCTTATCAAAGCTCGCGCTCGCCACTACGTTTCCCAATGAGGCCGCGAATATCCGACGCATTGCGCCAAACGGTCATCCTACAAGCTAAATACCTTTGCGAATATTGCTTGGTTCATGAAGATGATTTTTACTTGTCGGGTGAAGTTGATCATATCAGCGCCATCAAACATGGTGGAATCAACGAACTTTCAAATCTCGCCTATTCTTGCATCCACTGCAACCGCAATAAAGGAACGGACGAAGCAATTGTTGTCAATGGTCAAGCCATCCGCTTTTTCAATCCCCGCACTGACCGGTGGAGCGACCACTTCGAGCTGTCGGGCGCAATCATTTTGCCCAAAACTGATATTGGCACTGTGACGCTTAATGTTTTGAAAATCAACCATGAAGGAGCGCTTGGCCTACATGGCCAAAGGAACTTACCCGCACCCAAATACACTTGGCCTGCTCATGCCCACCTAAAAACGCAGCCGCCACGACCCATCGGGCAATGTTTGGATAAAGACGGCTGACTAACAGGCGGTTAGACAGTGCGGCTCGACGAATCGGCCGGCTGCGTTTTTGCGTTCGCAGTAGTTTTTGTGTTTAGTTGCTGCCCTGTATACTGGAATGGTATTCCGGCTTTGGGTGGTCTTGGCCTTGCCGGAATCTCATTCCGGCGTATATTTTCAGACATGAAAATTCTCCGTCACCACCTTCCCGTCGAACAAGTTGACAATCCGGTGTGCGAAGCCTGCGTCGTGGGGTGAGTGCGTCACCATGATGATGGTAGTGCCGCCCTGATTGAGTTGGGTAAGCAGGTTCATCACTTCGAGGCCGTTGGTAGAGTCCAGATTACCCGTCGGTTCGTCGGCGAGGATGACTTTGGGGTTGGCTACTACCGCACGGGCGATGGCGACGCGCTGTTGCTGACCGCCCGAAAGTTGCTGCGGAAAGTGATTGCGGCGGTGCATGATGTTCATGCGCTCGAGTTGGGCTTCCACCTTCTTTTTGCGCTCGCCAGCGGGGGTTTTCAGGTAGAGCAGCGGCAACTCAACATTCTCATATACAGTGAGTTCGTCAATCAGATTGAAGGATTGGAACACGAAGCCGATGTTGCCTTTGCGGTGATTGGCGCGGTTGCGCTCGCTCATTTTGGCGACCTGTGTTCCGAAGAATTCGTACTCGCCTTCCGAGGGATTGTCGAGCAGGCCGAGGATGTTGAGCAAGGTAGATTTGCCACAGCCGGAAGGGCCCATCATGGCGACAAATTCGCCGGGCTGGATTTCGATGCTCACGCCGTTGAGGGCGGTAGTTTCCACCTCATCGGTGGTGAAAATCTTGTGCAGGTTGGATGTCTTTATCATTGTTGAATTATTGAATTCGATGTTTTGAATTGAACACTGATGATACTACAAGGCACGGGTTTGCAGTGAAAAAATTAAAAAAACGACTTCGGCGCAATCGGTGTTTTTCGGCATCGGCCGTGTCCAATCTTTTATTGCAAGTTCAAAATATCCTTGTCGCCAAAGTTTTCATAACTGCTCGTAATCACTTGTTCGCCAGCCTCTAAGCCGCTTAAAACCTCGAAAAATTGCGGATTTTTCCTTCCCAGAGAGATGCTTCTCTTCTCTGCGCTCGAGCCTGACTCATTGAGCACATAGACCCAATTGCCGCCCGTGTCGCTGAAAAAACCGCCGGTGGGGAGCAGCGTGGCCTCGGCGGGTTTGCCAAGTTGGAGGCGTACCGGTACCGATTGGCCGCGCCGGATGCCGTCGGGGATTTTTTTGTCAAAAGTCATGTCCACCTCAAAACGGCCGTTGCGGACTTCGGGGTAAACTTTGTTGACCACCAACTTCGTCGTCGCGCCGCTAAATTCGAAAGACCCTTCCAAACCGGGAAAGATGCGCGAGATGTAATGTTCGTCCACTTCCACGCGCATTTTGAAACCGTTGAGGTCGTCTATCTGGCCGATATTCTGCCCTGCGACGATGCTCGCGCCGATTTCTACGTCCACCCGCGAAAGCAGGCCGGATACGGGGGCTTTGACAGAGAGGTTTTCGAGGTTTTGCTTCATCATCTTCAGGTTCAGTCGCGTGCGGTCGAGCGTTCCTTCAAGTTGTTTGATTTGCGTGATGCTGTTTTCTTCTTGGAATTTTTGGTTTTCGATTTCAATCTCACGCTGCTGGGTGAGGCGCTCGAAAATGATTTTCGTGCGCTCGTACTCTTGTTGGCTGATGACCTTGTCGGTCACAAGTTTACTGTTGCGTTCGTGATCCAGCTTGGCTTGCTGGATTTGGTAGTCCAACTCCGAGAGGGTGCGGCGCAGCGCGAACTTGTCCTGTTTCAGCCGGAGCCTGGTATTTTCCAACTCGTTGATTAGGCGGTACATTTCCGTTTCGCGGTTGACAAAATCCATCGTAAGCCGCTGGTTTTCAAGTTTCAGTATCAAATCACCCTGCCGCACCGAGGCTCCTCCGTCCAAGAGTTTTTGCGCCACATAACCACCTTCGATAGCGTCGAGTTGGTAAGTTTTCAAAGGCTGCACTACCCCAGTGACGACGATGAATTCGTCAAACACACCGCGCTCTACTTTGCTGATGGTGATTTTCTCGCGGTTCACATTGAGGCTGCTCTGCCGCCCGGCCAATGCGATGCTGTACACGGAAAACGCCGCAAACGCCAATATCGCAATGCCGAGGCCGATGCGCTGGGGCGTCCATTTTTTCTTTTTTATTGCTCTATCCACTTCCCGAATGGTGAATGATAAATGATGGATGGTGAATTTCAGATTGTCCCAACTTCGCCCCGATACTTACTTGCGAAAAGAAGAATCGGGGCAAGGTTGGAACCGTAAACCAAATCAAACTTTCGCAATTGTTAAATTCAACCTTGTGCCAAAATCCTAATCCGTTGAAAATCAAATTCATCATCCATAGTTCGTTGCTGTCCGCTCGTTCGCTGGCGAACGCCCGTGTCCGAAAACGAACACCTTTTCAAAAAAAATTCCTTGATTTGCACACCCTTAGCGGCGGGCATTGTCTTTGCGACTTGTACGCC
>CAYZVM010000082.1:17167-23791 GCA_964481485.1 uncultured Saprospiraceae bacterium
ACCATGGAAATGAACGAAGCCAATATCTTGATTGTGGACGACAACCCCGGCGTTTTGAGTGCGGGCAAATTGTTCCTCAAACGCCATTTTGCCGAAGTGGACACCACCCGCGAACCGGAAGAAATACCCGGTTTTTTGAAAGAAAAACGCTACGCCATTATCCTGCTCGACATGAACTATGGCCGCAGCGCCAAAAACACCGGGCAGGAAGGTTTCCAATGGTTAGAAAAAATACTCGAACTCGACCCCTCGGCGGTGGTGGTGCTTATCACAGCTTATGGCGATGTGGAATTGGCGGTGAGGGCTATCAAAAATGGCGCGACCGACTTTGTGCTGAAACCCTGGGACAATGACAAACTGCTCGCCACGCTCCACTCCGCGCTCCGGCTCAAAACCAGCCAAGACGAAAATAACCAGTTGAAATCCAAACAGTTGGGGCGCAACCTCGCCGATGCCCGCGACTTGCCGGAGATGATTTTCCAAAGCCAGGCCATGCACCAGATTTTTGAAACCGTGCAACGCATCGCAGAGACGGATGCCAACGTCCTCCTGCTCGGCGAGAACGGTACGGGCAAAGATTTAGTCGCACAAGCCATCCACGCACACAGCCGCCGGGCACAGGAAAATTTTGTGAAAGTGGATTTGGGCGCCATCACCGAGACCTTGTTCGAGAGCGAACTTTTCGGCCACGTGAAAGGCGCGTTCACCGATGCCCGCGACGACCGACCGGGTCGTTTTGAAGCTGCCGACGGCGGCACTATTTTTCTGGACGAAATCAGCAATCTCACGCTCGGCCTCCAAGCCAAATTGCTCACCGTGCTGCAAAACCGCACCATCACCCGCGTCGGCTCCAACCGGGTGCGCCCGGTGAATGTCCGCGTCATCGCCGCCACCAACCAGAATTTGTTTGAGTCTGTGAAAAACAGGACGTTCCGGCAGGATTTGCTGTACAGAATCAACACAATAGAAATCCAACTACCGCCCCTGCGCGAGCGCACCGACGACATCGAGCCGTTGGCGAGTCATTTCATGAAACAGTTTTCTCAAAAATACAATCGCCCGATTTCGGGTCTCAGCGCGGCGCTCCTGAAAGAACTGCACCGCTATCCTTGGCCGGGCAACGTCCGCGAATTGCAACACGCCGTAGAGCGCGCCGTCATCATGGCGCAGGGCGAAAAATTGCAGCCGGAAGATTTCTTTTTCCGGGAAGGCTCGCAAGCCCACGATACCGCCGACCTGCCGACGATGAACTTGGACGACATGGAGAAACAATTGATTATGAAAGCCTTACAGAAGTACCACGGCAACATCACGGAGGCGGCGGCGGAGTTGGGATTGACGCGCGCGTCGTTGTACCGGCGGTTGGAGAAGTATCATTTGTAATTGACTATTGGGCAGCTTACACCAAAGGTGAAATTTTATGTTAGTCAAGGTTGTGAAAAAAAGCGGGAAAGGCACGATGAGATATAAAGAGTTGACAAACAATAAGTAAGGAAGTATTCTTAACGCACAAAACCCCGCTACACGAATTGTGTAGCGGGATTTTTCAATTTTTTGTTGGAAATTTATAGGGAGTTCAAGAACTTTGAGTCACCGTATTTTCTCATAAAAAAAGCGCGACCCTCTAGCCAAGGTAAAATCGCGCCTTCATCTCACTATGAGATTTAATTTTAATTGGCGAGAATTTCGCCAGATTTTGGTTGATTTGGCTCTCATACTCGGAATTTTAGCGAGCATTTTGAGCATTTCAAGTCAACTTTAAGCCTAATCAACACCCCTCGTTTGCTCCAACAAGCGGGGGGCTTTTTTTATACCACAAAAGTAAAACTTATTTTTTTAATAGCAAACAGAAAAGACAAAACAATTAATATTTTTATTTGCTATTTGTCGTGAAGGTAATGATGTGGTAAAGACGGTTGAAAAACTGACGCTTTTGTCGGCATATTTGCAATGCTTATGTGCGATGCTCATCGCTTTGTTTCTCAACATTTTGGAATTATTATTTGTACTGAGGACAGAGATTATTCGGCATTGGCTCAACGCATTCATGAAGCCATTGAAACAGCCGGAGGGAGCATTGAAAATCAACTCGTCCGCGTCATCCGCCCAAACCCAAGCGAAAAACGTTGATAGAATTTGTGTGCCCGCTGTCCATTCTACAACTCCTCCTCCCCTGTCAACTCCGGATATTTCGCCAACAACGCCTTGGGCGCCACCTCACACCACGCCGTTTGCAAAGCATCCTGACACAATTCGAGCGCTGCTTTTTCGAGGTCAATATGCGTCCAACCGTGATGCCCCCATTTGTTGGGCACTGGGAAAATAGCACCTCGGCTGATGACGCTGAAAACGTCCTGATTTTCAAGAGAAAACTTTAGCGTGGCGCGGTTCGCGGCAGCGTTCAGCGTGGCAAAAATTTTCTTTTTCACCCGGAACGCCCTGTTTTCAAAATGCGGGGCTTCGTCCGTTTCGGGCAGCGAGAGAGCAAACTGACGGAAGATTTCGATGGATACCATGCGACAAAGCTAAACAATCCTCGCGCTTTTTAAAACAAAAAAACTTAAAAAAAACCTTGTGGCGCAGCCTTGATGCTGGTGCGGGGTAACGGTAAGTTGTGCTGTATCAAGCCTCGCGCACCTCTATCGCGGGCAGCACCACCGTAAAATATTGCTGCGACGTGATGACCTCCACAGCCTTGTCGGTCAGCATCCGGTAGCGGTCTTTGATGTTTTGGAGGCCGACGCCGGTAGAGTCCATCACCTGATTTTTCTTTTGCAAATTGTTGCGCACCACGAGGTGGCCGTTTTCTGCAAAAACCTCGACGCACAGGGGTTTGCCTGTAGAGATGACGTTGTGCTTGATGGCGTTTTCAAACAACATTTGCAAGGTGAGCGGCACAATGGCTGAATGCGGTTTTTTTTCTAAGCCCTTGATTTCCACTTGCAAATTTTCTCCGAAACGTTCTTTCAAGAGGAAAATATAGGATTTCAAAAAATCGAGTTCCTCCGAAAGTGGAATCAATTTCGAATCGCGGCTTTCCAAAATGTAGCGATACACTTTGCTCAATTGTTGCACAAAACGCACGGCCTTGTCCGAGTCTTCGGGTATCAGGTAAATCAACGTGTTCAGGCTGTTGAACAGGAAATGCGGGTTCACTTGGTTGCGCAAGCCTTCGAGTTGCGACTCCACATTTTGCCGCTCCAAAATGGCTTTTTCCGCCGCCGCCCGTTGCAGTTGAATGTAGAACGACATGGCTTCGTAAATGACGATGAGCAATGCCGACATCAAAAAAGCCGAGATGAAAGAGACCAGTGGGTTGGGGTCGTTTTCTGTGTGACCTGTTGAAAGTGTATCAAATAGGAACACCAGCCCCTTGTTCACCGTAAAATAAATCGTAAAAAACGCCACCAAAAACCACATCATCCGCATCCCAATCTGCTCGAAACGCGGGTACCGTATCTTGGCACGAACATACACCCAGCGCAGCGCAAACCAAAAAACTGCCGTATGCAAAAACGACATGGCGATACAAACCGTGATAAACCCAATGCCCTGCTGCGTGTAAGCCTCGCTGAACAGCAGAAATGAAATCAGCACACTCGCCAGTGGCAGGCCCACGACGATGAGCCAACGGTCGTTGAAACCAATAACATCTTGGAAGCACGGGTGCTTTTTCATGGCTGCGAAAGTAGTATTTTGACAGGATTTACAGGATTAACAGGTTTTAAAGGCTAACGATATATCCTGCCAATCCCGTAAATCCTGTCAAAAAATGAAAACTATTAAAACTCAATCCTATACAGCAAATCCGGGAAAAATCCAATTTGGTCAATACGCCCCACGTTGCCTTTCACCTCGTTGTAGCGCATGGCGAAGATGTTGGAGCGGTTGGTAACGTTTTGAAAATCAAGGAAAAAAGTCTGCGAAAGTTTGCGTTTGGCGCTGTTCGTGCGCAGGCCGATTTTCACATCCCAGCGGAAATAATCGTCGAGACGAAGGCTGAAAGCCTGATCTTCAAAAAGCACTTCTTCACCCGCTTGCCGGCTGGCTTCGAGATTGACCGGCGTATAAGGCCGGCCACCCGCGGTAGTCAGTTTCGTATCCAAGGTCAAAAAACGCCGACCCGAATCGCCGAGTTTGAATTCCCGACCCGCCAGCACGTTGAACACATAGCCGCCGTCGAAAGCCGTGCTGCGCTCCACCCCGTCGGAGCCTTTGTATTTTGATTCAAAAAGGCTCAATGTCACGAGGCTGTACCAGCCTTTTGAGAAAAACTTTTCCACCGTGAATTCTGCGCCGATGTTCGTGCCCGTGCCTTCGTTCACCAAAGAGCCTTTGTCCGGGAAAATGAAGTCCGCGCCAGCGTTCAGAATCGAGAACGAACTGAACATTTTTTCCACCGGAACATCGGAAAGTGTCTGGTAGTAAGCCTCGGCTTTCACGCGCCACGAAGCGGCGGGTTTGAAGTCGTAGCCCAGCACAAAGTGTTGATTACGCGTGAATCCGAGATTTTCATTGGTTGGGATAGTGGTGCCGTCTGGCTGCTTTTCGCGGAAAAGGAACACTGGCAGTGGCTGCGTTTGGTTGTGCATTCCGTAGCCGAGGCTCACGGTGTGTTTCGGCGCAAAATTCCAGTTCACAGCCGCGCGGGGTTCCACCGCAACATCCTCCGTGTTTTCAAAATAAAGCGTGTGCAAACCCGCGTTCAAAGTCAGTTTTTCTGTCAAACGATATTGACCTTGCGCGTAGCCCTCCATTTGATAAAACGAGCCATCGAAATCGCGCTCGGTAAACCAGTCCGGCAGGTTGTCGTCGTCGAGGTCGGGCGTGTTGTTGCGGGTATCCACGCGGGTGTCGAGTTGCGTTTGTTGTGCCAAAAAACCCGTGCGCACCGTGAAGCGGCTGTTCAGTTTCAAATTGTAGTACGATGAAAGGCGGAAGGTCGTCTGCTTGTCCTCCACGTCCCAAATTTGGAAAGGCGTTCCGTTATCTATTTCCAAATCGTCCGCCGTGTAGGTGTTGCCCGAATAAGAAGTCGAAAATACGGTGCGAACGTAGGAGCGGTCATTGAGCAAAATGTTGTGTTTCAAGCCGATAACGCCAAATCTTGATACGTTGTAGGCATTTTCGTTCGGGTTGGCAAAAAGGTCGGTCGTGTCAATTTCAGCGCCCAAAAAGTCAATCGCGCTGTGGCCGCCGATGCCGAACAGGGAGAATTTGCCCGCCTTCCCGTTGCCAAAATCCACGTTGAAAGTCAAATCCTTGTAGCGCGGCGTGGCGGAAGTGCCGATGTTCAAGCCCGCCGCAGAAGCAACTTCCGTGAACGAATGGCGGTACGCCACCACAAACGAGCCGTCATTTTTCTTGTTCAACGGGCCTTCGGCCAAAGCCTCCAAGCCGGAGAACGCGCCAAGTTGGCCCATAAATTCAAACCGTTCTTTGTTGCCGGTTCGCAAATTGATGTCGAACACGCCCGCCGTGGCGTTGCCGTATTCAGCCGGAAAAGCGCCAGTGAGGAAATCCGAATTGGCAATCATGTTCGGGTTCAAAGCCGACACAGGGCCGCCTGTAGTGCCGAGCGTGCTGAAATGGTTGGGATTCGGCATCGGGATTCCTTCCAGCCGCCACAGCACCCCGGTGGGCGAATTGCCGCGAATCACGATGTCGTTGCGGGCATCGTTGTTGGCTGCCACGCCCGCGAAATTGGCGACGAGTTTTGCCACGTCGTTCCTGCCGCCGGAGTAGCGCATCACCTCTTCGGTATTGAACTGCCGCGCCGAAATGGTGGCTAAATCATTGACTGGCTTGTCTTTGTCCGTTTTGGCAGTAATGACCACCTCGCCCATTTTGGTGAAAGATTCTTCCAATCGGATGTCGAGTTGCACCTCTTTGCCCGCCGTCACGAGGATGTTGGGAATCGTTTGGGCTTCGTAGCCTAAATAAGTGACGCGCAAAGTTTGGCGACCGACGGGGACGTTTTTCAGGGTGAATTTCCCGTCGGCATCGGTGGTTGCGCCGATGGCAGGATCGAGATTGAGGATTTGAACTGTCGCGCCGATTAACGGCGTTTCAGCCTGTTTGTCCAACGCCACACCGCGTAGGGTAGAAGTTTGGGAAAAAAGAAAAAGGGGCGAAAGGAGGAAAATCGCCGTTGCTTTTACCCGCCAAAATTTTAATGATGACGGGAAGGCTATGGTGGGTAGTGCATGGAGACCCGCCTTCGCCAAGGCTTCGGCGGGTAAAAGGAAGATGTTTGCTTTCATCGTTTTGTATTTTTTTCGTGAAAAACATTTTTGACGATGCAAACATGGTCGCCGGGCGTGAGCCGCGAAAGTTGAAAACGGTGGGCGGTGGGGGAAAATGGTTGAACGGAAAAAAGCGAGGGATGAATCGCGTCAACCCCACCCCCGACCCCTCCCCTAAAAAGGAGGGGTCGGGGGTGGGGTTGTTCACGGCTTGGTGCCTTTTTTCCCTCCCGTGATCACCTCAAACGCCCTTTCCAACAACTCATCGCGCCCGGCGCGAATGCCCGCGATGGTGGGTTTTACCTCTATATCGGGAATGATGCCAACGCGCTGTGTGGGCTTGCCATCGGGATAAAACACGCCGATGCCCGTTATCATC